>CAIMQW010000040.1 GCA_903843705.1 uncultured Holophagaceae bacterium
CCCGCCTGGCTGACCCCGGCGCGGGTGGTGCACGGCTATGCGGTGACCGGCACGGCCACGCCCGCCCAGTGGGCGGCCCTGGCCCTGCTCGAGCACTCGGAGGCAATCCTCGCCGAGGCCCGGGCCGCCATCTGCGGGCGCTGGGAGTCTCTGGCCGAGGCCCTGCACGAGCACCTGGGCCAGACCGTGTCCCCTCCCGACGGCACCTTCTACCACTTCATGCCCCTGCCGTTGTCCGCCCACGCCGATCCTCTCGCCTTCGCCCTGCGACTGCGGGACGAGGCCAAGGTGGTGGTCATCCCGGGCCTGGCCTTCGGCGAAGGCGGCCGCCGCCACGCCCGCCTCAGCTTCGCCGCCACCCCCGAGCAGCTGCGCGAAGGCGTCACGCGGCTCGCCCCCTACTGGCGCGGATAAAGGTTTTTCCATGGACCCCCTCTTTGCTTTCGATGACGCGCAGTGCCAGGCCCTGGCGGAGGCGCATGGCACGCCCTGCTTTGCTTATTCGGGGCGGGTGGCGGAGGGACAGCTCCTGGCCCTGCGCGCGGTGCTGCCGGCCCGGGTGCGGCTGGCCTTCGCGGTGAAGGCGAACTCGCACCCCGCCCTGCTGCGTCGCTTCGCGACCCTGGGCGCCAGCTTCGACTGCGCCTCCATCGGCGAGCTGGAGAAAGTGGAGGCCTTGGCGCTGCCGCCCGGGCGCACCTTCTTCGCGGGGCCGGGCAAGCGGGCACCGGAGCTGCAGAGGGCGCTGGCCCTGGGGGTCCGCATCCAGGCCGAGGGCTGGGAGGATCTCGCCCGCATCGACGCGCTGGCCGGGGGTGAGGTGGCGGTGAACCTGCGGGTGCACCCGGCCTTCGACATCGCCGAAGGCAACCGCATCATCGGGGGCAGCGGCCCCTCGGCTTTCGGGGTGGACGAGGAAGATGTCCCAGAGCTGCTGGCCCGGGCGGCCACGCTGCGCCACGTCCGCATCCGCGGCCTGCACGTCTTCGCGGCCAGCAACCAGCGGGACGCGGCCAAGCTGCTGGCCATCCACGGGGCCGTGCTGGACCTGGCCCGGCGCCTCTGCGAAACCCACGGCCTCGTCTTCGAGCAGATCGACCTGGGCGGGGGCCTCGGCGTGCCCTATGCCGCGGAGGAGGCTCCCCTGGATCTTGTGGCCCTTGGACAGGGACTGTCGAATCTGCTGGAGCGCCACTCCTGGTTCACGGGCGAGCTGATCCTGGAGCCCGGCCGCTTCCTCGCGGGTCCCTGCGGCGTCTACCTGGCGCGCGTGGTGCGGGTCAAGGAGAGCCGGGGCACCCGCTTTGTCATCTTGGAAGGGGGCATCAACCACCTGCTCCGGCCCCTGCTCACGGGTCAGCCCTTCCCGGTGAAGGCCGTGGGGAAGACCGAGGGCCAGGTCCCCGTCACCCTGGCGGGACCCCTGTGCACCAGCCTGGACCGTCTGGGTGACGTGCGGCTGCCCGAGCTGGCGCCCGGGGATCTTCTGGCCTTCGGCACCACCGGGGCCTACGGCCTCAGCGAGGGGATGACCCACTTCCTGAGCCACCCGGTGCCCCCGGAGGCCTGGGTGGATTGAAAGCAATATTATGCTTAATGGGCAGGCGCCTGTTCTACTTCACCCGACACCCAAGAGATGACTCCGATGCGCACCCTCGTGTTTGTGGATGATGAGCCTCATGTGCTGAGCGGCTACCGCCGCTCGCTGCAGGATCTGCGCGAGGACTGGGAGCTGCGCTTCTTTGATTCGGCAGAGGCGGTCCTGGAGCACCTCCAGGCCCATCCGGTGGACGTGGTCATCAGTGATGTGAAGATGCCCGAGATGGACGGCCTGGAGCTGCTCGCCCGGATTCACGCCCTGGAGGGCGGGGGGCCGCCGGTCATCATCGTCACGGGGATGCAGGACCGGACCCTCAAGCGGCGCGCCCTGGACCTCGGCGCGGCGGACCTTATGGACAAGCCCGTGGATCCCGAGGACCTCGTGGCCCGGCTGCGGAGCGTCCTCCGGATCCGGCACTACCAGGAAGAGCTCCAGAACCAGAACGACCTCCTGGAGAGCAAGGTCAGGGAGCGGACCAGCGCCCTCGAAAAATCCAACAAGGAGATCGTGCTGAGCCTGGCCCGGGCCGCAGAATACCGCGACGAGGACACCGGCGGCCACGTCTTCCGCGTGAGTCACTACTGCCCTCCGCTCGCCACCAAGCTGGGTATGAGCGAGGACGAGTGCGAGCTGATCTTCATCGCCAGCGCGCTGCACGACCTCGGCAAGATCGGGATCCCTGACCGCGTGCTGCTGAAGCCCGGGAAGCTCACCAGCGAAGAGTGGGCCATCGTCAAGCAGCACTGCACCATCGGGGCTGGGATTCTGCGCCGGGACCACCCGGTCAACCGCCTGGTCTCGGGGTTGGAAGGGCCACTGCCTTCCGGAGAGCCGATCAGCGGCAACCCCCTGCTGCACACCGCGGCCCAGATCGCCCTGTCCCACCACGAGAAGTGGAACGGCAGCGGCTATCCCCATGGCTTGTCCGGGGAACAGATTCCCCTGGAGGCGCGGATTGTGGCCCTGGTGGACGTCTTCGACGCCCTGTCCACCCGGCGTCCCTACCGGGAGGCGCTGAGCGAGGAGGAGGCCATCCGGATCATCCGGTCCAGCGTCGGGACCCACTTCGACCCTGATGTGCACCTCGCCTTCCAGGAGTCCCTGGAGGAGATCCGGCAGATCCACGCTGACTTCGACGCCCAGCAGGGGCCGCTCAGCTTGTAGGCCTAGCCCAGCAGCGGAATCCACCCTGCCTGCTGGGCCTTGGGCAGAGCCTTCACCCGCTCCAGCAGCTGCAGGCGGATCTGCCAGCTCTTGTCGCCGGGCTGGAGGGCCCGGCCGCGGAGGAGGTCTTCCTGGGCCGCATCCCACTTGGCCTGGGCCGCATGGATGGTGCAGAGCACCCGCTGCAGCCGGCAGGCGCGGAGGCGCAGGTCGGCATCATCCGGCTGGGCCCGGAGCAGGGCCTCGATCACCTTGGCCGCCTCTTCCAGGTTGCCGCTCTGGAGGTGCTTCTCGAACTCGCCCAGGCTGGCCCCTGAGACGCCCCCCGGCAGACCCGCGCGGGCCTTCTCGAGGAGGATCCCCGCCGACGCGTCCGCAGGATCCCGCGCCAGGAGGGCCTGAGCTCGCAGGTAGGCGCGCAGGGGATCGGTGACCAGCGTGGTCTCCGCCTCCTGCCGGATGGCGGCTGGGGTCTCCACCAGATCCACCGCCAGGGCCTCCTGAGCCAGGGGCGCGGCGGCGGCGGCCCGGGCGGCCCGCACCTCTTCCTTCAGGGTCAGGTCCTTGCGGTAGTTGTGGACCAGGGCGACGCAGGCGGTGACCACCAGCAGGCCGCCACCCAGGGCTGCGAGCCGACGGGGCTCCTTCAGCCAGGGCAAGCGGTCCGCGGTCTCGCGGAGGCCTTCGGGCAGGTAGAGGCCTTCCCGGAGGGCCGGGGTGGCCTTCAACAGCAGCGCCGGAGGTTCAACGCCCCGGCCTTCGCTGACCTCGGTCGTGTCTTCGTGCCCCAGGACCAAGGGTCCCTTCGCGGGGCCGGAGTCTGGTGTCTGCTGCGGGGCGCCGTGGTCGTCAGGGCTCGGCCTCTGGCAGCGCGCCAGCCCCTGGAGGGCCCGGACGTTCCCCGGGGCGAGGCTGAGGGCCTGCTGGAAGGTGAAGGCGGCCTCCTCGTGGCGCTGCAGGATGAGGAGGTGCTCGGCCTGGCGCAGCTTGAGGTTCAGGGACTCACTGTCCGGAACGGTTGGGATGATGAGGCTGGCCCGTCCCACCTCGGCCCGCGCCTGAAGCAGGTAGGCCTGGATCTCCTGCCGGTGGGGTTCCAGGGCGAGGAGGCGCTCCCACTTGGAGATGGCCTCCTCCACGAGACCCATGTCGTAGAGCTGGGCCGCCTCCCGGTGGAGCCTGTCGGTGTCCTCCCCTTCGGGAGGGGCCAGGCTCACGGGAGAGGGGGTGGGTTCGGCGGCCGGGGCCGGCGGACGACCCAGCTCCCGGCGGGCGCCGTTGGCGTAGCCCTGGGCCAGGGCGTGGTTCGGCTCCAGGCGCAGCAGTTCGTCCCACTTCAGGAGGGCATCCTCAAGCTGGCCCATGTCGTACAGGGTGCAGCCATCGGCGAGGAGCCGCTCGGTGTCCGGGGGCACGGGGTGACCCTGGCTGGGGCTGGCCGGCGGCGGCTCGGGAGCGGGCTCCTGGACCTCGGTCTCATGGATGGCCTGCAGTCGCGCCCGCACGGCCATGAGCCGCTCGCGGGCCCCCGCGTGGGTGGGCTGCTGCTTGAGGATGGCCTGCCAGATCTGGCCCGCCTTGACGACCTCCCCCTCGGCGAAGAGCGCTTCCGCCTGGAGCAGGTAGGACTCGTAGGGGTCGGGCGTCATGGCATCAGATCTCAGTTCAGAGGAAATTCTTCGGTATTGCGCACCAGCAGCATGAACGTGCTGTTCCCGCAGGTGAACTCCTGCTGGCTGCTGAGCTGGACCGGGGCTGTGATGCGCTCGCCGTTGACCAGGGTGCCGTTGGTGGACTGCAGGTCGCTGATCCAGACCGTGCCGTCCGGGTGGATCTCCAGCAGGGCGTGGCGGCGGGAGGTCTCGGGGTCCTGGGTGATCACGGCCCCCTCCTCACGGCCGATGACCGTCTCGGGGCCCTGGAGCACGTGGACCATGCTGGCCTGGGGGCCCGTCAGGAAGGCGAGGCTGAAGCGGAGGCCCGCCGGGATGCCGATGCCCTGGATGCCCGCCGCGGACAGCATGGAGTCCCGGTCACGCTTGGCCGTGGTTCGGGCCGCGGGCACCGGAGGGGGCGCCGGCGTGTCTTCGGGCATGGCGCTGGTGATGGGTCGGGAGAGGGTCTCTTCCGGGGGGGGTGGAGCCATGGCCGGGTTGATGACCTCAAAGACGTGGCTGCACTTGGGACACTTGAACCGCTTAGAGGCAGCCGCGCCGAAGCGACTGTCGTCGTACTGGAAGCGGGCCTGGCAGGCAGGGCACATCACAATCATCGGGCCCTCGGGAAGCTAGCAGTGTAGCTCTTCTTTTTCCGTGTGGCGAAGAAGCTGAACTCGCTGCGCAGGG
>CAIMQW010000041.1 GCA_903843705.1 uncultured Holophagaceae bacterium
ACCCAGGGCCACGGCCGCGGCCTGGCGGACATGCTCACTGGGATCAGCCAGGGCCTTGGTGAGGGCTGGCAGGGCCGCCAGGGCCGGGGAACCGACTCGGCCGAGGGCGATGGCCGCGGACCAGCGGACCTCGCTGCTGGGGCCCTGGAGGGCCCGGGCCAGGGCCGGGACCGCAGGCGCGCCGATCTGCCCGAGGGCCAGGGCGGCCGCCCCTCGCAGGTAGAGGTCCTCGTCGCCCAGGGCCGCCACCAGGGTCTGGACCACCGCCGGAGTCTCGGGGCCGAGGTCACCCAGGCGGGCCAGGGCCTCCTCGCGGCGCCGGGGGTCGGGGTCCGCCAGGGCCTGGAGCAGACCTTGCGGAGCGCTTGCTCTGGGCGGCGTCTGGCCGGTCAGCGGCAGGGCCAGGCCGGCGGCCAGGAGCAGCGTGGCCAGGGGGCGGCGTCGAGGGGGGGCAGGGCAGGGCAGCATGGGCACCTACTCCAGGTGGTCCTTCTTGAACTCCCGATACAGGTCCTGGAGGCGGGCCGTGACCGGGCCCAGGCGCCCCCCGCCGACGACGGCGCCATCGACCTCCACCACGGGCATCACCTCGGAGACGGTGCTGGAGATGAAGGCCTCGTCCGCCGTGAGGAAGTCCTGGAGGTACAGGCGCTGCTCATGCACTTCCAGGCCATCCGCGCGGGCCAGTCCCATCACGCACGCGCGGGTGGTGCCCGGCAGGATGTTGTCCAGCTCAGGGGTGATCAGGACCTTGTCCCGGACGCAGAAGATCGTCGAGCTGGGGCCTTCGGTCAGGTAGCGGCCCCGGTCGTCATCGCGATAGAAGAGGGCCTCGAAGGCGCCCTTCTCCTTCGCGTACTGCTTGCCCAGCACATTGGGCAGCAGGTTGATGGACTTGAGGTGACAGTAGCCCCAGCGGATGTCCTGGAAGGTGACGGTCTTGATCCCCACAGACCAGCAGCCCTCGGGCATCTTCCGGAGGGGGATGAGGACGATGAAGAAGTTGGGCCGCACACCCTCGGGGAAGGGGTGGTAGCGGGGCGCCTCGCCGCGCGTGATCTCCAGGTAGAGTTCGCCGTCCTGGATGCCGTTGCGACGGGACAGCTCGCGGCAGGCCTCCAGCAGCTCCTCGGTGGTGTAGGGGAAGGCCATGCCGAGGAAGGCGGCGCTCTCCTGCATGCGCCGGAGGTGCTTCCCGAAGAGCAGGAACTTGCCCTCCACGCAGCGGATGACCTCGAACAGCCCGTCCGCGAAGCAGAGCCCCCGGTCCTGGATGCTCAGAAGCTTCTCGGTCTCCTGGTGGAAGCCCCCGTTGAAGAAAATCTCTCGGCCCATGGACGCAGCTCCCCCGCTTGGTGGGCTTAGTTTTTCACGGAGCTTCCGCGGGGTGACAAATTAATTAGTCACAGGTGCTTAATTTGATTCGTTTTTTATCAGACCGCCGCAGGCCGGGTCAGATCACCCAGTCGCTGGGCACGTCCTGCTTGAACTCCTGGGGCAGGTGGTTGCGGTACTGCAGCTCGGGGTTCTTGACGGTGACGCGGGTCTGGGGCGGGACGGTCTGGGTGACGAACACGTTGCTGCTGATGACGGCTTCCTCCCAGATGACGGTCTCGCCGCCCAGGATCGAGGCGCCGGAATAGACCGTGACGCGGTCCTTCAGGGTGGGGTGGCGCTTCACGCCCTTGAGCGACTGGCCGCCCCGGGTGGAGAGGGCGCCCAGCGTCACGCCCTGGTAGATCTTCACGTATTCGCCGATGACCGTGGTCTCGCCGATGACCACACCGGTGCCGTGGTCGATGAAGAAGTAAGCGCCGATGGTGGCGCCGGGGTGGATGTCGATGCCCGTGAGGGCGTGGGCGTACTCGCTCATGATGCGGGGGATCAGGGGCACCTGGAGCTGGTGGAGCTCATGCGCGATGCGGTGCACCGTGAGGGCGAAGATGCCCGGGTAGGAGAAGATCACCTCGTCCGTATCCACCGCGGCGGGATCGCCTTCGAAGGCCGCCTGCACGTCCGTGGCCAGGATGGCGCGCAGCCGCGGGACGGCCTCCAGGAAGGCGTGGACGATGTCCTCGGCCGCCGACTCGAAGTCCTGGACGGGGCTGCCATGGCGGGCGGCCTGGTGGCGGAGCACATTCTGCACCTGCTCGAAGAGCCGGGTCCGGATGTCTCCCAGCAGCTCGCCCACGTAGTATTCCAGCGTCTTCGTGGACAGGTTCTGCTTGCCGAAGTAGCCCGGGAACAGCAGCTCCCGCAGCTTCTTGACGAGGTCGATCACCGCGTCCCGGCTGGGCAGCGAGCCCGCGTCGATGTGCCGCGTCCGGGGCTCCGCCAGATCGCTGGCCACGATGGCGGCCACCAGGTTGGAGAAGTCCTCCGAGGCTGTCTGCTTGCGCCAGAGGCGGAGGGGTTCGCTGCTCATGGGTGCTCCAAGGGAACGGGGCGGGCCGGGAGGGCCTGGAAGCCCAACAGGCCGGGGGCGGGGCGGCTGGGGCCGAAGGTCGCCTGGATCAGGCTGTAGACCTTGCAGCCCACACAGAAACCGAGGAAGGCCTCGAGCGCCGCGCACGAGATCAGCACGGCGGCGAGGACCCGGGCCGATCTGGTCTGATGGAAGTGCAGCGCGAGCGCGATGCTGAGGGTGAAGACGGCTCCCACCAGCGCCGCGAAGCGCTTCGGCCCGGCATTGATGGGCGTGGGCGACAGTCCCGCCGCCGCCCGCAGAGCCTGCGCGGCCTGGGCCACGGGGCTCAAGCGGTTCCAGCCGCGGCTGCGGAGGCCGAAGTCCACGGCCAGCAGCAGCGGCAGCCAGACCGTGCCGAGCCCCAGGCTGGCCAGCGTTAGTACGATGACCAGGCCCGCGCCGAGGCGCGTGGCCCGATCATCCACAAGCTCGGAGGAGATGGGGCAGGAGTCTGTCATTCGGGTTCCGGGTCGCGCGCCCTCAGGCGTTGGCGAGGCCGTCCTCCAGGGCTTCCAGCAGGTCATCGATGTGCTCGATGCCGATGGAGAGGCGCACCAGGTCCGGCGTGAGGCCGCTGGCCCGCTGCTGGGCTTCGGTGAGCTGGGAGTGGGAGGTGCTGGCGGGGTGCAGGATGAGGCTCTTGGCATCGCCCACGTTGGCCAGGTGCGAGAACAGGGTGATGCCGTCGATGAGCTTCACCGCCGCGTCCTGG
>CAIMQW010000042.1 GCA_903843705.1 uncultured Holophagaceae bacterium
AAGCTCAACACCTCAGTGCTGGAGGGCATGAACAACAAGGTCAAGGTCCTCAAGCGCATGGCCTACGGCTTCCGCGATGACGACTACTTCTTCCTCAAGATCAAGGCCGCTTTCCCCGGTAAAGCGCGATGAACCTTTTTTTCGACGCCATCCCTCCCTGCGCTATGCTTCCGCACACCTTTCCGGAGGCAGGCATGTTCCGACGCGTGGAGGACTTCAAGTCCATCTGGCAGCAGGAAGCAGAGAAGACCCTGGCCGTGTTCGCGGCCATCCCCGATGCCGCAGCCCATCAGGCCGTGGACGCCCACCACCGCGACCTGCGGTGCCTGGCCTGGCATCTGGTGGAAAACATCCTGGAACTGCCCCAGAACCTGGGGCTCAAGGTGAAGGGTCCGGTGGCCCTCGGTTCCGATGGCTTCATCGGTGCCCCGCCCCCGACCATGGCAGAGATTGGTGCCACCTACCTTGCGGTGAGCGAGTCGCTCCTGGATCACATCGGCAGCTGGAGCAACACGGAACTGGGTCGCAACTTCACGTTGTATGGCGAGACCTGGACCGGTGCGTTCGCCCTCTATGTCCTCGTGTCCCACCAGACGCATCATCGCGGTCAGATGACCGTTCTCATGCGGCAGGCGGGCCTAGCCGTGCCCAGCGTCTATGGTCCGACCCGGGAGGGCTGGGCTGACTTCGGGTTGGAACCTCCCAAAGTTTGAAGCCCCCTCTCATGGAGTAGTAAAATAACAATAATTATCATTATATTGAATTAATTACTGCTGTTTTAAACAATGAATCAAAGACGCTCAGGGGATTCCAGTGGTGTCGCCCGGAGGTGCCTGCCCAGCCAGACTGCAGACGGTCATAAAAACTCTGGACAAGGCCCTTCTTTGGATTTTCTTCGCCTGCCTTGGGCTGCGAGAAGGCTCTGGCTGGGAAGGGGGCTCTGCAGTCCCTTCTCTCGGACCAGGTTCTGCAGGTCACCGTCTCCCCGGGTTGTGAGGCCCAGGTGCATCCCTACCTAGGGGAATTTTGGGGGGGAAAGTACGCCTGCGGCATCCTCGGAATCCGCTACCGGCCAGACCTAAGTCGGAACTCGCCCGACCGTGAGTGCCTCCCCACGGAGGAGCAGGCCTGGACCTGCGCGGAGAGGGCGCTCAAACACTTTGCCTCAGGGCTGAGGAAACGGGCACTGCTCATGCTGGAGGAGGGTCTCCCTGCCCGCCTGCTGCTGGCCGTGGTGATTCCCTTGGAGGGACCGGTTGGGCAGGAGGCCGCCTGCAGGATTCTGGGCGAGGCCTTCCTCCCAGCCGGATATATCACGGCTCAATAAAGCCACTCTTTTTGACCGTGATGGCTGGGCCTCAGTGCTCCAGGATGAAGGTCACGGGGCCGTCATTGACGAGCTCGACTTCCATGTGTTCCTGAAAGAAGCCGGACTTCACCTGGGGATGCTGCACCTTGAGCAGCTCCAGGAAGCGCCGGAAGAGCACCCGGGCCTCGTCCTGTTTCATGGCCCGGTCGAAGGAGGGACGGCGCCCCTTGGCGATGCTGCCGGCCAGGGTGAACTGGCTCACGGCGAGGATCTCCCCCCCGATGTCCTGCAGGCTCAGGTTCATCTTGCCGTCGGCATCGTAGAAAATCCGCAGGGAGGCGATCTTGGCGGCGACCCAGGTGCAGGTCTCCTCCGTGTCCCCGGCCTCCAGGCCCACCAGCACCAGCAGGCCCGGGCCGATCGTGGCCTCGAGTTCGCCACTTCTCACCGTGGCCCGCTGTACGCGCTGGATCACGGCCTTCATGGCCCCCCTCGTCCCAGTTTCGAGCGCACCTTGCTTGCTAGCTCCCGGGCTTCGGGGTGACCGAAGGCAGAGGCCAGCAGGCCGTAGGCGGCCGCGCACAAGGCCACCAGGGGCAGCAGGCGCAGGCCCAGGGCCCAGCGGGTGAAGCCATGGGGAGCGTCAAGGTGGAGGGACAAGGCGCCGAGCCAGGCCAGGAGGCCCATGAGCGCGGCGGCGGCCAGGGCCCGGCTGGTGGCCTTCAGCAGGGGACCCAGGTCGAGGCCCGGCAGTCGGGGCCGGAGGCGCACCAGCACACCCAGGAGGCCCGCCAGACTGGCCAGGCCATTGGCCAGGGCCAGACCACCTGTGCCCAGAGGCCTGAGCAGCGCGAGGCTCAGCGCCACGTTCAGCATGAGCGTGAAGCCTGCCATGGTTGCGGGCCCCCGGTAGTCCTTGAGGGCGTAGAGGGCCTGATTGCCCAGGCGCTGGGCCGCCACGAAGACAAGGCCCACGGCGCCGAAGACTACCGTGAGGGCCGTCCAGTCAGAAGCCGCAGGGGTGTAGGCACCGGTGCGGAAGAGCAGGGCGCAGATGGGCCGGGCTAGCACGGCGAGGCCCACGGAGGCGGGTAGAACTAGCAGGGCTGAGGCCGAGATGGACTGAGTGAGGCTGCGGTTCAAGGCGGGCCAGTCCCGGGCCTCAGCCTGTCGGCTCAGGGTGGGCAGGCCCGCCGTGGCCAGGCTCATGGCGAAGAGCCCCAGCACCATCTCGCCCATCATGCCGCTGTTGAGGAGCACCATCTGGGCACCGTCCGGCAGCTTGGAGGCCAGCATGGTGCTGATCAGCGCGTTGATGGGATAGATGCCAGCCACCAGCAGGCCCGGGCCCATGCGCCCCAGGGCCTTGCGTACCCAGGGGTCCCGCAGGTGGAGACCGAAGGAGAGGCTGAAGCCCTCCTGGCGCACCGCCGGCAGCACCACCAGCAGCTGCACCACGCCGCCTGCGAGCACGGCGAAGGCACACACGACGCCAACGGTCTCGTAGGGGACGGATGCCTGCTGTTGCAGGACCCGCAGGGTCGTCCAGCCAAAGGCGATGAAGGCCAGGTTCCAGAACACGGAGACCGAGGCTGCCAGGGCGAACCGGTGGCGTAGGTTGAGTAGTCCTGTGAAGCCCGCCGTGAGGCTCACCAGGGCCAGGTAGGGGAACATGATGCGGCCCAGCTTTGCCGTGAGTGCAGCTTGGACACCGGGGCGCCCGACCATCAGTAGGCTCGCAAGGGGTCCCATGAAGAGCAGCACCAGGACCACACCCAGCAGCAGGAGCGCCAGCAGGGTGCCCAGGAAGCGCGCGGCCACGGCCTTCATGGCGGCCTCGCCTTCGGCCGCCTCGGCCTCGGCCAGGGTGGGCAGGAAGGCGGCGGTCATGGTGCCTTCGGCGGTGAAGCGGCGCAGCAGGTTGGGCAGGCGGAAGGCGACGGCGTAGGCATCTGCGGCGGAACCGGCTCCCAGCACGTGGCTGAGGAAGAAGGTCTGGAGCAGACCCGTGAGGCGGCTCAGCAGCGTCATGAAGGACACCACGGCCGCGGAGCGCAGCAGGCTGGGCCTGCGGGGGGCCTCGCTCATGCCTTGAACAGCAGGTAGAGGCCTACCGCCACGTTGCCGACACCGGAGACGGCATAGAGGGTGCGGCGGAAGCGGGCCTGGGTGCCCATGCGGGCCGCCAGCCACCCGGAGACCGCGCTGAGCAGGGTGAACATGGCCGTGATGCCCAGGCCGAAGAGCAGGAGCGCCTCGAGGAACTGGACCTGACCGGAGATGCCAGCGTTCTTCATGAGTGAGGTGAAGCCCCGGACCCCGCCCAGCCCGAAGAAGGCGCCCAGCCAGGCGGCAGCGTGGTGGTAGCCGTGGGCCGAGGCGCCGCTGGCATGGTGCTTGGGCGCCCGGCGGGCGAGGGGTTGGAGGCCGGAGGTAGCCTTCCGGCGTGCGAGAGCCTGGCCAGGCTGGCGCCCCTGCTTCAGGTGCAGGCGGATTCCGGAGGCGCTCCGGGTGTGGTGGTGCGGGTGGTCGTGGGCCAGAGGGCCGTGCTGATGGGCGTGGCTGTGGGTGGCGATCCGGCGCAGGCCCAGGGCCGCGGCCAGGTTCCAGAGGCCCAGGGCGAGCACGAGGGTCCAGGCCGCCCGGTCCATCCACAAGAAGAAGCGGTCGCCCAGGAAGGTCTGGCCCAGAAGGGTCGCCGCCACGGCGATGATCGCCACGGCCAGCATGTGCGAGGCACCGAAGGCCAGCCCCACCTTCCAGGCGCCGCGGCGTTCGCCCGACAGCGACACTCCCGTCACCACGGCCACATGGTCGGGTTCCACGGCATGCAGGATGCCCAGGTAGAGCGGCAGGAACATGGTCCGAGGATAGCGCGGAAGCCCATGGGGCTCAGGCGGAAACCGCCGCCCGGATGAGCGCCTCAGGCCGGGATCTGGTCGCCCACCAAAGGCAGGCTCACCCGGAATACCGAGCCACTGCCCACTTCGCTCTCCACCTCGATGCGACCGCCGTGGGCCTCCACGATGCTGCGGCAGATGTAGAGGCCTAGGCCCCAGCCCTTCTGAGCGTCCCGGGTCTGCCCCTGCTCGAAGGGATGGAAGAGCCGCTCGCACTCGGCCTTGGGGATCCCCCGGCCGGTGTCCCAGACCTCCAGATCCCAGTGTTTCTCCCGCACGCGGGTGCGCACACCCACGGCGCCGGGGGGTTCGGTGAATTTCAGGGCGTTCTCCACAAGGTTGAACAGCACCTGGCGCATGGCCACCGAATCCAGGAGCGTCCAGACCTCCCCCGAGGCCTGGCCGAGGTCAAGGCGGGTCTGCAGTCCCCGAGCCTCGGCCTTGAGTTCGAGGGTGCTGCCCAGGTTCTCGAGGAGATCCTCTGGATGGGTCAGCTTCATGGACAGGCGATCGACCATGGACTCGTCGCGGTTCTTATCGAGCAGCCCCTTCAGAATCCCCTCCAGGCGGTGGCCCTCATGCTTCATGATGCCCAGCACCCTGGCGAGACCGGGGTCAGTCTGGGCTGGGCCATGGAGGCGCTCAACGCTGAGCAGGATGGTGGTGAGCGGCGAGCGCAGGTCGTGGCTCACGGTGTTGATCATCTGCATCCGGGACTCGAGAGTGTCCTTGAGCTGACGCTGGGTCCACTCCATGCCCTGGTTTCGGAGCGCCAGCTCCCGCGTCCATGCCTGCAGCTCCTTGGTTCGGGTGCGCACTTTCCCTTCCAGGGCCTCGTTGTTGCGCTCCAGGGTACGGAAGCGCGCCCGGATGATCAGTATGCAGATGGTGGCAATTGCCACCATCAAAGCGAGGCGGGCCCAGAGGGTCTGGTACCAGGTGGGCTTGATGGTCAGGCGCAGCGGCGCGGCCTCGTTCCACACCGTCCCGTCGAGGCTGGTCCGGAACCGCAGCAGGTGGGTGCCGGGGCTCAGGCCCCCGAACTGGATGCTCCCATTGCCCGATTCCAGGGCCTGCCAGCTGCCGCCGAGGTCCTCGAGCTGGGCCTCGAAGCGGACCGGGAAAGGCGTGTTCGGCGAGCCGGAGTCCACATGGACCACCAGGGACGCGTAGCCCGGCGGCAAAGTGGCCTCCTTGGGCATCCAGAACGCTCCCCGCTCCCAGGTGATGTCCAGGACCACGGGGGTCGGCAGGGGATAGGCCGGGACGCTGGCGCCAGCTTCCAGAAAGCAGGCGCCGCCCACCATCCCGATCCAGAGGCGGCCCTGGCCATCCTCCAGCGCGCCCCCCTGGTTGGTCTCATCCGAGATTAGGCCCAGCCGGTGCGTGATCAGCGCTGGCTTGCCTTCCCGGGAAGTGACGGTGACGCCCTTGGCATGCCCGATGGCGGTCCCTCCGGAGGAGAGTCCGCGGATCCAGGTGATGCCGTACAGGGGCTGTCCGTCGGCTTCCAGGTCCAGGTTGCTCCAGGACCCGTCCACGGGATCGTTCACCAGGAGGTTCTGGGAGGTCCCCACCCAGAGGCGCTGCCGAGCATCGGCCTGAAGGGCCAGGATCTGCACGCGGTCCGCGGGACCATCGGCAAGGAAGCGGTGGAAGGTACCCTGCTCGAAGCGGAGGAGCCCGGTGCTGGTGCCCACGAGCAGCTCCTCGCCGCGGGCCAGCAGGCAGTGGACCGGGGTGTAGGCGGTTCCCTTCATAGGACTGTGCTGCCGCAGGACGCGCCCCTGGAGATCCAGTTCCACCAGACCCAGGTCGGTCCCGACCCAGAGGCGGCTGCCCTGCCGCACCATGCACTGGATGTGGCTCTTCTCCAATTCCCGGGGGCCCGGGTGGATGCGCTGGTCCCCGCCCAGGCGGCAGAGGCCCTTCATGGTGCCGACCCAGGCGCCGCCCCCACCGTCCTCGTGCAGCATCCAGACGTCCTCGGAAGGCAGGCCGTCCTTGCGGGACCAGCGCTTCAGGACGCCCTTCCCCTGCTGCCAGAGGATGACCCCGTTGTTGCTGCCGAACAGCATGCGGTTGCCCGCCAGCGCCAGGAAGGAGGTCACAGAGCCAAGGCCCAGGCTCAAGTCGGTTTCGGTGTCGTGGGTGAGGCTCCAGAGGCCAGGCAGGGCCTGGACCCAGAGGTAGTCGCCGTCGGTGCCGATCCAGAGGCCGCCGTTCCGGTCCCGCAGGGCGCAGTTGATGGCATCCCTGCAGAGCAGGTTCTGGCGGTTCAGGAGGCGGTGGCTGCCGTTGGTCTGCCTCAGGTAGAGCCCGTCGGAGCCGAGGGAGAGGAGGAGCTCCCCCGCCGGGGTGAAGGCAAGGTCGGTGAAGACCACCGAGGAGGGGAGGCCCGGCAGAGACTCCACCTGCCAGCGGCCATCCGCGCTCCGCCTCAGGATCCGGTCGGATTCGACCACCCAGACCTGGCCGGAGGGATCCGTCCGGATGGCGACCAGGGGGGAAGGCTCCGCCGCTGGGGGCAGGGAGGCCGCCTCGACGACCCCGTCTCTCCAGCGGGCGACGCCCTCGGTGCGGGCGCCGAACCAGACCCAGCCTTCGGGGTCTTCCGCCAGGGTCTGGATGGAGGCGAGATTCCAGGGGGCTGGCAGAGGCACTCGCTCGAAGCGTTCTCCATGCAGTCGTACGAGGCCCTGCCCGGAACCGACCAGCAGGTCCCCGCGTCGGGTCTCTAGAAGTGCGCGGGTGCTCTCGTCTGGCAGACCCTCTTTGAGGCCGAAGGTCGAGACCTCCCGGCCGCGGATTCGCGCGACCCCACGCTCAGCGCTGGCCACCCAGATGGCCCCACTGCGGTCCTCCAGCAGGGCGACGATGTCCCGGGCGCGCAGACCAGAACTGGCATCGAACAGCTGGTGCCCGTTCGGCCCCAGCCGGGTCACGCCCTCGTTGGTGCCAGCCCAGATGAAGCCGTGGCGGTCCTCCAGGAGAACCCTCACCTGGCTCTGGGGCAGCCCATCCCGCCGATCGAAATGGCGCATGGCCAGGGCCTGGGCTGCGAGGTGGGGGCTGAGGAGCAGGCCCAGGAGCACCAGCACCGCCATACGGACCCAGCGGCCCCTACCCGCAGCTGGAGGCAGGAGGTGGCCCAAGAAACAACGGCCCTGAGGGCAACACCTCTCCATGAAATCCATACCTCGTTTTTCGGCCCGCTCCATGTCCAGAGTTAATCTCAGGCATATGCTTCGACCCGGCCCTTGGGCCACCGGGTCCTCCAGCGAGGCCCCGAGGGCCGGGATGCCAGGGGATCAGCAGGCTAGGCTGAAGGAGACCGAGTTTCCGGCCTCGTTGAAGCGGAGGTCCGAGGTAAGCGCTTTCATCATGAGGATGCCCCGCCCATGGGGAGCCAGGAGACCCGGCCCATCCAAATCGGCCAGGGCCGCCCAGTCGAAGCCAGGGCCATCGTCTGAGATGTCGACCTTTAGGTGATGCAGGGAGGGGGCACCCCCGAGGGTGTAGTGGAGCGCCAGCCTGCAGCGGGCCAGACCGGCCACGTGCGCGCCTAGGGCGTTCTTCCGGTGGGCATCGTAGTCCTCAAAGCCACCTGCCTTCAGGGTCGACCGGAGGCCGAGCAGGCCATGATCCACAGCATTGTCGAGTCCTTCCGTGAGGACGATGCCCAGCTTCTGCAGGGTTGAGGTGGGAACCCCCTTGAAGCCCAGGAGCCCCAGAATGTTCGGCACCAGGTCCCGAACCGGGTGGACTCTGGGGTCTAGCTCGAACTGAAGCGCCAGGCCCTCCACGGTTTCGGTGAGCGGGCGAAGGGGATCCACCATCAGGTCCAGGGGCATGGGGGGGGGGATTTCCCACAGGGCCCACGAGAGATCGTCGTGTTGCTCCGCATTCTTCAGACTCACTCTGAGGGTGTTCCTCAGCCAGGCTTGATCATTGGCGACGGAATACCTCGTCCCCCGGCGCAAGAAGTGCTGGCGGAGAAGCGGCTCGTCGAACAGATCGAGCAGGCCGTCGCTGCACGCGAAGAGGCGGTCTCCGGGGGCCACGGTGGCGTCCTCAACCTCGATCTCAGCTTGTTCTTCCAGGATGCCGGCCGGGTAGTTCCTGGAGGTGAAGGTCCGGAGCTCCTGGGTGTTGCTCCTGAAGAGGAAGACATCAGGCATGCCGGCGTTCAGCACCGTCAGGAGGCCCATCTCGGGATCCAGCCGGAACATGATCAAGCAGGTGTAGCGGTCGGCGGGAAGCAGGCGGCAGAGCTTGGCGTTGATCTCCCGGTAGATGGATTCGAGCGGAATGTCGCGGGAGGCCATGGTCTGGAAGGTCTCCAGGACCGGCAGCGTGCTAACGCCAGCCACGAGACCATGCCCGGTCGCGTCGCACAACAGGCCGAAGTGATTCCCTCCGATGCCCCTCAGGTAGCAACAGGCGTCGCCGTTGATCCGGCGTGTCTGGAGGGTCTCCATGGCGAAGGCCGGCGGCATGAGCTTCAAGCCTGGGGCTGTTAGCCGCTCAAGCAGGTGCTTGACGATGGCGATCTCGCCCAGGGTGTCCTCCTGGTTGTTGACCAGGGTGATGTGCATGGCCGACATCGCGGCGATGGCCTTCACGCGGGCGACCAGTTCCTCGGGCCGGATGGGCTTGTTGAGGAACTCCAGAGCCCCCGCCTGCAGGCTGTTGTGGAGCAGGTCGACGTCCTGCCCGCCGGTGAGCATGATGATGGGCACGAAGCGTTCGCCGCGCGCGACGGTCAATTCGCGGCAGAGCTGAAGGCCGTCCATGCGTGGCATCTGAAAATCAGTGATGACGATATCCGGTGCGGTCTGGAGAAAGCGCTCCAGGGCATCGGCGCCGTCGAGCGCAAGTTCGACGGCGTAGCCCTCCTTTTCCAGCACGCGCCGGATCAGGAGGCGGGTGGCCGCGTCATCTTCGGCGACAAGGATGCGCATGAGTCGGGGTCAGGTGTTCGAGGTCTCGAATAGCTTGTCAAACTTGATCATCCTGAGGGTGGGCAGCAGGGTCGGGTTCGGGTTCCGCAGGGTTATCTTCTTGCCCTTGGCATTGGCCTTTTCCCGGAGGAGCAGGAGACTTCCGAGGGATGAGGAGTCCATGTAGGAGACCGCGGCAAGATCGATGCAGATGGTGGTGACCGAGGCATTCTCGACCAGCGGGTACGCGGCGTCCTTGAACGCGGTATGGGACTCGGAAGTGAACCTCCCGGAGGGGCTCAGGACCGCGACAGCGCCCTGGATCTTGACGGTGGGGGTGCTCATGATGGCTCCTTCGTGAGTTGGTCTCAGCCGCTGGGGAGGCCTGGGCTGGTTGTTAGACGGTGAATCGACTGACGGTCTCCGCGAGCCCGTCCGCAACTTTGGACAGCTCATGGGCGGTCTCTGCAACCTGCTCTGCGCTGGCGCTCAGTTCGATGGCGGCGGAGGCGTTCCGCTCAGCCTGGCTCTCCCCTTCCAGGACCTGGGCCCGGATCTGCTCGATCGCGGTCCCCTCTTCTTCCGTGGAGATCCGGATGGAAAGCACGGTCCCCGTGAGCTCGAGGATGCCCGAGAGGATGACCTGCAGCTTTTCCAGGGTGAGTCGGGAGGTTTCCTGGCCCCGTCCCACCGCCTCGTGGGTCTCCTCGATCATCGCGGAGATCTCCCGTGCCGCTGCACCCGAGCGCTCGGCCAGCTTCCGGACCTCTTCGGCCACGACCGCGAAGCCCTTGCCCTGGGCTCCCGCCTTGGCTGCTTCGATGGCCGCGTTCAGGGAGAGGAGGTTGGTCTGTCGGGCGATATCCTGAATGAGCTGGACGGCTTTTACGATGCGGTCCGAGACCGTCTTGATCTCTTCCATGGCCTGGAAGCTCTCTTCCGCCGCTGCCCGGCCAGATTCGGTGGCCTCGACGGCGCCTTCTACCTGGAGGGCGGCCTGCCCGATTTGGCCCCCGGTCTGATCCAGGGATTCCCGCACCTGTTCGATGCTGCCGACATTGCGTTCCAGGGCTGCCTTGAGCACCTGGGCGCCATTCGCGACTTCCTCTGAGGCCCTCCGCTGCTCCTGACTGGTGACGCTGAGTTGGGTGGCCCCCGATGCCGTCGATTCGGAAGCGTGCAGGATCCCCTTGAAGTCCTTCTGGAGCCTCTCGACCAGTCCGTTGAGGTTGCCCGACATGTCCGCCAGTTCGTCCCGACCCAGCACCCTGAAGCGATGGGTAAGCCGGCCATCGGCGATGGTCCCGATGCCGTCGTGGACCTCCTTGACCGAGGCATTGATCCTGCCTGCCACGATCCGGAAGACCGGGAAGGCCAGCGCCAGGACGATCATCAGCCCGGTGCCGAGCGCGATAGCCATCTTCCAGCCCTCGGCTGCGACCTCGTCCAGGTACACCCCGCTGCCGACAACCCAGCCCCAGGGAGTGAAAAGCTTTACATAAGAGATCTTGGGCACCACCTTACCGGTCTGCGGTTTCAGGAAGTCGTACGCTACGAAGCCTTCCCCGGACTGTCTGGCGACCTTCGCGATCTCCACCATGTAGGCCTTACCGGAGGCATCCTTCAGGTCCACTACGGACTGCCCTTCGAGCTCAGGCCTCGTGGGATGCATGAGCATTCGCGGCTCGAGGTCGTTGATAAAGAAGTAGTTTCCGCCCTCGAAGCGGAGGCCCCGGAGAGCGCCCTGTGCCAGGGCTTGGCTCTCGGCCCGGTTCGCCTTTCCCGACGACTCCATGGCCGCGAAGTGTTCGATGATGCCGTAGGCGACCTCCACCACCGCCTTGTTCTCAGCCTGCCTGCGCTCAAAGAGCTTCGACTTGAAGGTGGGCAGCACGTAGAAGGCTTCCTGGAGGGCGAATAACCCACAGACCATGAAGACAAGTGCCCGAACTTTGTTGCCCAAGGTCCAATTCACGCCCACGCCACCCCCTCAATGGACCATCGGGTGAATTTCTTGCTGAGGTTAGGAATTGCCTATTTGGAATCACGCCCAGTCCGCCTCGAAGGCAAGTCGGGTTGGCAGAAGTTTGGGCCGTGGCCTTCTGCCGACACCTTGCGGTGCCATCGCCTAGAAAAGGACACGAACGGCCACCGGGAGGGTGGCCGTGGCTGGATTACAGATTGGAGCCGCCTACCCGAATCGAACGGGTGACCACCAGATTACAAAGCTGGAGCTCTACCAACTGAGCTAAGGCGGCGCTGGGGCCATTCTAGCGGAATCCGGGACCTTCCTGAGCGTCCCTAGCGGGGGTCCCCAGAGGGGTTCCGCTTCAGCTCTTCCAGGAAGGTGTCCATCCACTTGGTGGAGAAGGTGCCGGCGATGAACTCGGGGTTGTCCATGATCCGCCGGTGCAGGGGCGCCGTGGTCTTGATGCCCTCAATCACCAGGGTGTCCAGGGCGCGGCGCATGCGGGCGATGGCTTCGGTGCGGTTGGCGCCGTAGGCGATGAGCTTGGCCACCATGGAGTCGTAGTGGGGCGGGATGATCGCATCCTGGTGCATGGCGGTGTCCACGCGGATGCCGGGGCCCCCGGGGAAGTGAAGGGCGGTGATGCGGCCGGGGCTGGGGGTGAACTTGAAGGGATCCTCGGCATTGATGCGGCACTCGATGGCGTGGCCCTTCTGGATCACATCCTCCTGGCGGAAGCTAAGCTTCTGGCCAGCGGCGATGCGCAGCTGTTCCTTGACGATGTCGATGCCCGTGACGAGTTCCGTGACAGGGTGTTCCACCTGGACGCGGGTGTTCATCTCCATGAAGAAGAAGTCGCCCCGCTTGTCCAACAGGAACTCGATGGTGCCGGCGTTGTAGTAGCCCACAGCCTTGGCGGCCTTGATGGCGGTGTCGCAGATCTTCTGACGCATGGCCGGAGCCAGGACGGCGCTAGGGCTCTCCTCGATGAGCTTCTGGTGGCGCCGCTGGATGGAGCACTCGCGCTCACCCAAGTGCACCACGTTGCCAAACATGTCGCCCATGATCTGGACTTCGATGTGGCGCGGCTCCAGGAGGTACTTCTCCATGTAGACGGTGTCGTCGCCGAAGGCGCCCTTGGCCTCGCTGCGGGCGTTGTTGTAGAGGTCCGGCAGCTCCTCGGGGTTGTTGACGATGCGCATGCCGCGCCCGCCACCGCCCGCACTGGCCTTTACGATCACGGGGTAGCCGATCTGCTCGGCCACCACCAGGGCCTCCTCCACCGTCTCGACGAGGCCGTCGCTGCCGGGCATGAGCGGCACGCCGGCTTCCTGCATGGTGGCCTTGGCCTGGGCCTTGTTGCCCATCTTGCGGATGATCTCGGGGCTGGGGCCGATGAAGGTGATGCCGCAGGCCTGGCAGACTTCCACAAAGTGGGCGTTCTCACTCAGGAAACCGTAGCCCGGATGGATGGCCTCGGCGCCGGTGACTTCGGCGGCGGCGATGACCTGGGGGATGTTCAGGTAGGACTTGGAGGAGGGCGGGGGGCCGATGCAGACTTCCTCGTCCGCGAAGCGCACATGGAGGGCGTTGCGGTCCGCCTCGGAGTAGACCGCCACGGTCTGGATACCCAGCTCCTTGCAGGCCAGGATGACCCGCAGGGCGATCTCGCCGCGATTGGCGATGAGCACCTTCTTGAAGGGGGGCGCATCGATGGGGGTCGCGATGGCGGCCGATGGCTTGCGCTTGATGGCAGAGCCCATGGCTAGCCGATTCTCACGGCGAAGAGCCGTTCGCCGTACTCGACGGGGGTGCCGTTCTCCACCAGCACCTTGATTACCTCACCAGCCACGTCGCTCTCAATCTCGTTCATGAGCTTCATGGCTTCGATGATGCAGAGGGTCTGGCCGGGTTTGACGTAGTCTCCGGGGGAGGTGTAGGGCGTGGCCGTGGGTGTGGAGGCCCGGTAGAACGTCCCGACGATGGGGCTCGTGACGTAGTGAATGTTAGGGTCTTCGGCGGGCTGAGTTGCAGGAGCGGCCATCGGCACGGGCAGGGCTTGCATCATGGGCGCCACAGGGGCCGCCATCATCATGGGCGCTGCCACGGCAGCCTGCATCACGGGTGCGGGGCCGTCCTTGCGGATGCGGAAGCGCATGTCTCCCGCCTCGAACTCAAACTCCTGGAAGGGTTCGCGGCCCACCAGGGCGATCAGGGCCTTGATCTCCTCGAGGCCCAAGGGGCTCGAAGGGATTTTGGCGGAGAGCGCAGCTGGCCGAGATGCGGCTGGAGCCTGTTTCGCGGCAGGGGACTTCTTGCGGGGGGTGCTCATCGAGACTCCAACGATCAGGTCAGTCGGGGGAAGGGATCGAGCATAGCAAAGCGAAGGGGGCTGGTCAGGTCAGGAATCTTCGGCAGATTCTGCCGAAGGTGCCTTCTTTTTGATTCGAGGGCCGGTTTCTTCCGGACGAAACTCTTTTCTTGCCGCATCAAGAATGCCATTCAGGAATTGGGTACCTTCTTGATCGCTGAACTCTTTCACGATTTCAAGGGCCTCATTGATGACGATGGGGAAGGGCACCTCCCGCACGAACATCAGTTCATAGAGGCCAAGCCGGAGGAGGTTCCGGTCCACGGCGGCCATGCGGTGGATCTTCCAGTGCTCCGCGTACTTGGCCAAGGCGCCGTCGATCTCTTCCAGGTGCCCGTGCACACCATCCACCAAACGGCGGGCGTAGTAGAACGCGTCCCGGTTCAGGTCCTGGATGGTGTAGAAGCCGGCAAAGACCTGGTCCGGCTGGTAGCCGGTGAGGTCCATGGCGTAGAGCATCTGCAGGGCGTACTCCCGCCCCCGGCGGCGAACACCCATCTATTTGCGCTCTTTCTTGGCACCGAGGGTGCGGGTCAGATCCACCATCTCAAGGACGCTCATGGCGGCCTCCCAGCCCTTGTTGCCCATCTTGGCGCCGGCGCGGTCGATGGCCTGCTCCACACTGTCCGTGGTCAGGACGCCGAAGCTCATGGGCAGCCCCGTATCCAGGGCCACCTGGGCGACTCCCTTGGTGACTTCCGCCGCAATCATGTCGAAGTGGGGCGTGCCGCCCCGGATCACCGTGCCGAGCACGATGACACCCGCATAGCGGCCGCTCTGAGCCGCCAGCTTGGCCACCTGGGGCAGCTCGAAGCTTCCCGGAACCCGGATGAGGTCCAGCTGGTCCTCCTTGCCACCGTGGCGGAGGATGCAGTCCTGCGCGCCCTGGATCAGTCGCTCGACGATGAAGTCGTTCCAGCGCGAGGCGACCAAGGCGAAGCGATCGCCTTCATGGACGCGGATGTGGCCCTCAAAGATCCCCATGGGAACCCCCCTAAAGGTGGTCGAAGAGGAAAAGTCTAGCATGAACTCAAGTTATGCAAATCGAAAAGCGACCTCCCTGGGGTGGGTCTCCTGGCCTTAGGAGAGGTGGATTCCGAGGTGCTCGAATCGTGCTCCCAGGCGGATTTTCGGCCTTCACGGGTGATGTCGAGAATTTTCCCCGAGGGCTCTCAAGCGAACCCTGAAACCAGCTTGATCCAGGACAGGCCTCGATTTGCGACAGCAGGGGCTGGTTCGGAGTCCGGCGGGTGGTCCCCTCGAACTGCTTGACAGCCCCTGGGGCCGCGCGAAGTTAAAAGCTCGGAAGTGGGATCAATAACAGCAGGTTTCAAGAGGGGTCGCATGGCTCAAGTTATCTCCGCATTTCGTGACGGCTACTCCGTGGATTTCTGGAGGGCCCGGAACGAGGTCTCCAGGGTCTGCGCCATCTGCTATGCGGAAGCCAGGACCGGGAAGTCCCGAAACACGAAAGCCCCTGCTTCCACCGAGGCCAACGGTGGCTTCCCTACTGGCGGGGAGGATGCCTCCCTGCCAAAACACGGCATCACCCTGGAGTCCGCCCGTGAAGCGGCCTGTCGCTGCTACCAGGCGGCGCGGGCGGAAGGGCGAAACCTGAAGATCTTCACCAACTCGATGGGGATTTCTGGATCGATGACAGGGCCTTGGATCAGGCCCGGCGGGTGGCGCTGGAGACCATGCACCAGACTCCCAATCTCATCTGGATGCTGCTCACCCGCCAGCCCCAGGTCATCCCCTCCCTTCTGCAGGCCACGCTCGACATGGTCCGGTCCGAACCGAATGCCGCGCAGCAGGCTCCTTTTGTTGCCTGGCAGGAGCGCTGGCTGGAAGGCGAGGCGCCCCCGAATGTCTGGATGGGAACCACCCTCGAGGACCGGGCCGGGGCGGAGCAGCGGATCTTGTCCCTGCTCAAGGTGCCCGTCACGGTGCGCTTCCTCGCCTGCGACCTCAGCTGCCCAAGAGCCCTGTTCGGAGTGCCCCTCAGCGGGACCGGCTCCAGCCAGGGTCAGACCTTCTATCCCTGGCTGGCGGATGGACCTACGGCCGAGGCCTTCCTGAAGGACATCCTGAACTACCTGAGGGTGAGCCGATTGGCGGAGTCAGCTTCCTAGACCGTCACCGTATCGGCGACCTCGCGGAAGTCAGAGATCTGGTCGAAGTTCATGTAGCGGTAGATGTCGGCGGACTTCGGGGCGATGACGCCGACCAGCTCCGTGTACTCGGCCACCGTGGGGATCTTCCCGAGGAGGGCGCAGATGGAGGCCAACTCCGCGGAGCCCAGGTAGACCCGGGTGTCGAGGCCCAGGCGATTGGGGAAGTTGCGGGTGGACGTGGACATGGCCGTGCTGCCCTTGCGGACCTGCGCCTGGTTGCCCATGCACAGGGAACAGCCGGGCATCTCCATGCGGGCACCGGTGCGGCCCAGGATGCCGTAGTAGCCTTCCTGGGTGAGCACGTAGGCGTCCATCTTCGTGGGCGGGGCGATCCAGAGGCGCGTGGCCAGGTCGGTCTTGCCGTCCAGCAGCTTCCCGGCGGCGCGGAAGTGGCCGATGTTTGTCATGCATGAGCCAATGAAGACCTCGTCGATCTTGTCGCCGGCCACCGTGGAGAGAAGCTTGACGTCGTCCGGATCGTTGGGGCAAGCCACGATGGGTTCCTTCACGTCCGCCAGATTGATCTCAATGACGGCGGCGTAATCGGCATCCGCATCCGGGGCCAGCAACTCAGGGTTGGCGATCCAGGCGCGCATGGCCTTGATGCGGTTCTCCAGGGTCTCCCGGTGTTCGTAGCCGTTCGCAATCATCCACTTCATGAGTGTGATGTTGGACGTCATGTATTCGATGATCGGTTCCTTGTCGAGGTGCACGGTGCAGCCGGCCGCGGACCGCTCGGCGCTGGCATCGGACAGCTCGAAGGCCTGCTCCACCTTGAGCTTCGGCAGCCCCTCGATCTCCACGATCTTCCCGCTGAAGAGGTTCTTCTTGCCCTTCTTCTCGACCGTGAGGAGGCCCTGCTTGATGGCGTAGTAAGGGATGGCGTTGACTAGGTCCCGCAGGGTGATGCCGGGCTGCATCTCACCCTTGAAGCGAACGAGGACGGACTCGGGCATGTCCAGGGGCATGACGCCCGTGGCGGCGGCAAAGGCCACCAGACCTGAGCCGGCAGGGAAGGAAATCCCAATGGGGAAGCGGGTGTGCGAGTCACCCCCGGTGCCCACGGTGTCCGGCAGCAGTAGACGGTTCAGCCAGCTGTGGATGACGCCGTCGCCGGGCTTGAGGCTGACCCCGCCCCGGTTGGTGATGAAGGGGGGGAGTTCCCGGTGGGTCTTCACATCCACGGGCTTGGGATAGGGCGCGGTGTGGCAGAAGGACTGCATCACCATGTCGGCGGAGAACTGAAGGCAGGCCAGATCCTTGAGCTCGTCCCGGGTCATGGGGCCCGTAGTGTCCTGGGACCCAACGGTGGTCATGCGGGGCTCGCAGTAGGTGCCGGGGCGGATGCCCGTCACACCGCAGGCCTTGCCCACCATCTTCTGGGCCAGCGAGTAGCCCTTCCCGGTGTCCGTAGGGATTGCAGGGAAGCGGAAGATCGTGGATTCGGGCAGACCCAGGGCTAGGCGGGCCTTGGCCGTGAGGCCGCGGCCGACGATCAGGGGAATGCGGCCACCGGCGCGGACTTCGTCGAAGATGACCTCGGACTTGACCTTGAACTCGGCGATGACCTGGCCGTTCTTCAGGGCCTTGCCCTCGTAGGGGCGCAGCTCGATGACGTCACCCATGTCCATGCCGTTGACGTCCAGCTCGATGGGCAGGGCACCGGCATCCTCCATGGTGTTGTAAAAGATGGGGGCGATCTTGGCGCCCAGGCAGACGCCGCCGAAGCGCTTGTTGGGCACGAAGGGGATGTCCTCGCCCGTGAACCACAGGACCGAGTTGGTGGCGGACTTGCGGGAGGAGCCGGTGCCCACGACGTCGCCCACGTAGGCGATCAGGTGGCCCTTGGCCCTCAGGGCCTCAAGCTGCTTGAGGGGGCCCACCTTGCCCGCATCATCGGGCTCGATGCCGGGCCGGGCATTCTTCAGCATGGCCAGGCCATGGAGCGGGATGTCGGGGCGGCTCCAGGCGTCCGGGGCCGGGGAGAGGTCGTCGGTGTTGGTTTCGCCAGTGACCTTGAACACGGTCAGGGTGAGGCTCTGGGGAACTTCGGGGCGGCTGGTGAACCACTCGGCATCGGCCCAAGACTGGATCACGGACTTGGCATTGGCATTCCCGGCGTCGGCCTTGGCCTTCACTTCGGCGAAGGCGTCGAAGACCAGCAGGGTCTTCTTCAGGCCCTCGGCGGCGAGGGCGCCCACCTTTGCATCGTCCAGGAGGTCGATGAGGGGTTTGACGTTGAAACCGCCCAGCATGGTACCGAGCAGCTCCGTGGCCTTCTCGGGAGAGACCAGAGCCACCTTCTCCTGGCCCTTGGCAACGCTGGCCAGGAAGCCCGCCTTCACCCGGGCGGCATCATCCACACCGGCAGGAACGCGGTGAGTGAGGAGCTCCAGTAGTGCCTTCTCCTCGCCGGCGGGGGGATTGGCGAGCAGCGCTGCCAGCCCGGAGGTCTGGGCCTCGGTGAGGGGGAGGGGCGGAATGCCCATGGCAGCGCGTTCAGCGACATGGTTGCGGTAGGCTTCGAGCACGGTCAACTCCCCTGAGAGCGCCGCTGGGCGCGGTCCGAATCCCCATTCTACATCCAGCCCCGTCCCAGGGCGCCAGATGCTCTGTCGGGGTCGGCTCACCCGCCCGGCGGAGGGGACACGGCCGAATCTGGACACGCCCGGTCAGCTTTCAACCCCAGGCCCTTCCGGGCCGATCCAGAGGCAGGCGGTGGATAAGGGTCATGGCGATCAAGCGGGTGCGGGTCGAGGATCTCAGGACAGGGATGTACATCCACGACCTGAACTGTGGCTGGCTCCAGCATGGCTTTCTGCGGCAGCGCTTCATGCTCAGCCACCCCGGCCAGATCCAGAAGATGCGGGACCAGGGCATGTATGAGATCTACATCGACACCGAGCGTGGCGACGACGTGGCCGGGGCCCCGACCAAGGATGAGATCGACCGGGTCCTTGACCAGCAGCTGAAGCAGTCGGCCGCCGCCGGCGCGGCGTTGCCAACGGCCCGGGTCTCCCAGAAGGAGGAGTCGGTCCAGGCCAAGAGGATTCTGGGCGAAGCCACGGTCATGGTGGACGGCCTCCTCCACGACGTACGGCTCGGCAAGCAGGTGGACACGGCCAAGGCCGGTCCCCTGGTGAAGGAGATCAACGCCTCGGTGCTCCGGAACCCCGGCGCCCTGCTCAGTCTCTGTCGCATCAAGGAGGCGGACACCTACACGTTCCAGCACAGCGTGAGCATCTGTGCACTGCTTGTGTCCTTCACGAATGCCTTGGGCATGCCTGCGGACCTGGTACACGAAGCGGGCCTCGGCGGACTGCTCCATGACATCGGGAAGATGAAGATTCCCAACGAGATCCTGAACAAGCCCGGAAAGCTCACGGACCAGGAATTCACCATTATGAAGTCCCACGCCGCCATCAGCCGGGACCTCCTATCCGGAGTGCCCGGGATCTCCGATATGGCCATCCGGATCGCGAGTGAGCACCACGAGCGCATGGGCGGCGGGGGCTATCCTGGGGGCCTTCCCGGGGAGGCCATCTCCCAGATCGGGCGCATGGCCGCCATCGTTGATGTCTACGATGCCCTTACCTCCAACCGGGTCTACCACAAGGGGATGGAGCCTTCCGAGGTGCTGAAGAAGCTGTTGGAGTGGAGCGGCTCCCACCTGGATGGCGACCTGGTGCAGCAGTTCATCCGCACCCTGGGCATCTACCCCGTGGGCGCGCTGGTCCGCCTCAGCAGTGGGCGCCTGGCGGTGGTCATCGAGCAGAGCGAAGATCTCTTGCGCCCCACGGTGCGCCTGGTGTTCGACACCAAGCTGGGGCTGCGGCTGCCCGTCCGTGATCTGCACCTGCTCCACGCCACCGAAGAGATCGAAGACTACGAGGAACCCGATGAGTGGGGTCTGGATCCGCTGACGTTCCTCTGATCTTTTGTTTCACCTCCTAATACCCCGCAGCCTGCCCATCCTTGCGCGACTCCGACGCCCCGAAGAACACCTTCTGCTTGGGATCCCAGCGGATGGCCTGGTAGCCGCCGTAGCCGCCCAGCAGCCAGGACACGCCATGCCCCCGGTTCATAAGCTCCCGGATGGTCTCGTAGGGGAACCCACTCTCCAGCTGGATGGTGCCCGGCAGCTTTCCCTTCTCGCCCGTGGGCTCGGGAGAGCCGTCGTGGCTCATGCGCGGGGCATCCCCGGCCTCCTGGGCATTCATGCCGAAATCGACCATGTTCATGACGATCTGGGCGTGACCGATGGGCTGGAACTCTCCACCCATGACTCCGTAGCTAAGGAATGGCTCACCGCCCTTGGTGATGAAGCCCGGGATGATGGTGTGGAATGGGCGCTTGCCGGGGGCGTAGGTGTTGGCGTTGCCTTCCTCCAGGTTGAACAACTCGCCCCGGTCCTGGAGGCAGAACCCCAGGTCGCCCGGCGTCATGCCGCTGCCCATCCCCCGGTAGTTGCTCTGGATCAGGCTCACCATGTTGCCGTCGCCATCCGCCGTGGTCAGATAGATGGTGTCCCCTTCCTTCAGCGGGGGGTGGCCCGCCTCAAGGCGTCGGGCGGCGCGGCCCTCGTCGATGAGGGCGCGGCGCTGGGCGGCGTAGTCCTTGGAGAGCAGCCAGCTCAAGGGCACCTTCATGAAGGTGGCGTCAGCGTAGAACTTGGCCCGGTCCTCGAAGGCCAGCTTCTTGGCCTCGGTGAACAGGTGGACATGGCGGGGGCTGCCGAAGGCGATCTTGGCGAAGTCGTAGCCCTCGAGGATGTTCAGCATTTGCAAGGCTGCGATGCCCTGGCCGTTGGGAGGCAGCTCCCAGACGTCGTAGCCCCGGTAGCTCACGGAGACCGGCTC
Organism: uncultured Holophagaceae bacterium; assembly: GCA_903843705.1. Taxonomy (GTDB): domain Bacteria; phylum Acidobacteriota; class Holophagae; order Holophagales; family Holophagaceae; genus Geothrix. The sequence continues at coordinate 20,526 of CAIMQW010000042.1, forward strand.
TACCCAGTCCGAGTGGTGGGCGGCGAAGTCCTCATAGCTCAGGAACCCGCCCTGGGCCTTCATGTAGGTGTCGATCTTGCAGGCGACCTCGCCCTTGTAGAAGGCGTCGCGTCCCTCCTTGGCCAGGAGCTCCAGGGTGCGGGCCAGGCGGGGGTTGCAGAAGACCTCGCCGCTGCGAGGGGCCCGCTTGCCATCGACCGTAAAGGTCTCCAAGAAACCGGGGAAGCGGCCCAGAGAGGGCACGCTGCGGTCCCAGTAGTAGGCCACCAGCTCGGAGACCGGGAAGCCCTCCCGGGCGTAGCGGATGGCCGGCCCCAGCACCTGCGCCATGGGCAGCTTCCCGAACTTGCGGTGCAGCTCGAACCAGCCGTCCACGCAGCCGGGCACACTGACGGGCAGGGGGCCCTGGGGTGGGATGTGCTTCAGGCCGAGCTTCTTGAAATGGTCGAGGCTGAGTGACTTTGGCGAGCGCCCGCTGGCGTTCAGGCCGTGGAGCTTCTTGGCCTTGGCCTCCCAGACCATGGCGTAGAGGTCGCCCCCCATGCCGCTCCCCGTGGGCTCCATGAGGCCCAGGGCCGCGTCTGCGGCGATGGCCGCATCCACGGCGGAGCCCCCCTGCTTGAGGATGTCCAGGGCAATCTGAGTGACCAGGGCCTGGCTGGTGCAGGCCATGCCGCGCTGGGCCGCCACTTCGGACCGGGTGGCGAAGGCCCGGCCCGTGACGCGGTCGGCCGCCCCGAGGGGCAGGCTGGCCGCGAGTCCAAGGGCAAGCGCAAGAAAGATCCGGGCGGTGGGCATGGGGACTCCTTGGAAGCTTGCCGATCAGACTGGCAGCGCGTCAGTTCTCCAGGATGGTCGCACTGGGCCAGCAAGTCTCTTCCACCCGGCGGGAGGGGGTCGCGGCGATGGCCGAGGGCTGGGTGGCCTGGAACTTGGGATCCAGCACCCGAGCGATCTGGTCCTTCAGGTCCTCCAGGTGGGCTCGGGTGGCTTTGGGGGCCGCGGGCTTGGCCACGAGCGCCTGCAGGGTCTTCAGCTCGGCGCGGACGGCGCCCCGGCAGTCATCGCTGGTGTTCACCGCGAGGACCGTCATGCCCAGTCCGCCGGCGGCCATGCCCGGCAGCGCCGGCTGGTTGAGCAGGTTGCCGAGCAGTTCGAGGTAGGCCCTCTGGAGGTTGCGGCGGTAGGGATCGACCTTGGGAGCGGCCCCGGTGAGCTCAGTGAAGATGCCCGAGCGCAGATCCGACAGCAGCTGGCCAATGGCATAGGACTTCTCGCCGAGCTGGGCCTCCTGCTCCTCTAGGCGGCTGAGCCGGGCCCGGTCCAACAGGGCTCCGAGGACCCCGCGCTGCGCCGAAATCAGCCGCATCTGACCGCTGCCGGGCTCGAGCTTGGCGAGCAGGGCTGGATCCAGGATCCAGGTTGGCGTCTTGAGCAGGGCGCCGCTGAGGAACTTCACCGCCTCGGCCTGACGGGCTGCAGCCACCGGCGTGAAACGTCCACCGGCCTGGCCGCCGTGCTTGTTCTCGGTGTCGTAGCCGCCCACCAGGAGGGTTACGTGACCCAGCTCGCGCCGCCACTGGCCCCAGGCGGCGTCATAGAGGTGGCTCAGCTCTTTGTGGTCCTCCCCCTCCTTCAGGGCCGCCTTCGGCAGCATGCCCACGACCCGCTGCAGGTTGCGTGTGCCGAGGGTGGTGGCCTTCACGGGGTCCGCGTCACCCACGGCCTCGGTCTGGTCGCCGGGATCGATGCCCGAAGTGCCCGGCGTGGAGAAGCGGAGCCAGGGCTCCGACTCCTGGGGCTTCAGCCAGGCATTGAGGGTGGCCTTCTCGTCATCGGAAGTCTTGGCCGCCGGGATGGGCGTGTAGCCCCACTTTACGGCAAAGATGTCGTAGGGGCCGAGCTTGGGCACCAGGTCCGCAGGCTCGAAGCCATCCTCAGGCTGGGCCACGTAGTTAAAGCGGCAGTAGTCCATGAGGGTGGACACATGGCCCATCTTCTTTACCCAGGCCTTGTCCCGGATCTTCTCGAAGGGATATTGGGAGCTGGCCTTGAAGTTGTGGGGGAAGCCCAGGGAGTGGCCCACCTCGTGGGTTACCACATAGGCCAGGAGGTCACCCATGAGGTCATCGGGCAGCCGGAGCCCCTGGGCCCGCTTGTCCAGCGGGGCGACCTGGGTGAAGTACCAGTCCCGCTGGAGCTGCAGGATGTTGTGGTAGAGCACGATGTCCGCCTCCAGGATCTCTCCGGTGCGGGGATCACTGATGTGCGGGCCGTAGGCGTTGGCCACGGGCGAGGGCACCCAGCGGATGACGGAGTAGCGCGCATCGCCGGCGTCGAAATCCGGATCCTCCTCGGGGGTGGGGGCGAGCTTCGCCATGATGGCCTGCTTGAAGCCGGCAGCCTCGAAAGCGACCTGCCAGGCTTCCACACCCTTCTTCACGAAGGGCACCCAGGTCCCCGGCGTGGCGCGATCAATGTAGAAGATGATGGGCTTCACGGGCTCGCTCAGGGCCGCAGTTGGGTCCTTCTTCTCCAGGCGCCAGCGGGTGATGTAGGTGCGCCGGCTGGCCTCATGGTCCGGCCGCCCGTAGTCCGTGTTCCGCACGCTGAAGAAGCCCAGGCGCTCATCGGAGACCCGCGGCAGCATGGGCTTCTCCGGCAGCTGCACGAAGGAATAGAACATCGTCACCGAGCCGCTGGTGCCGGGCCGCAGGCCGGGGGCGCCGAAGGGGCTGGAGCTGCCGGGCGCGGCACCCATGCTGAAGGGCACGCTGTAGGTCTGCACCGCTTCGACGTTCAGGTTCGCCGGGAAGGCCTTGACCTTGTCGACGTAGCTGCGGGAGGCGTCGAAGGACTGGGCCCCCAGGAGCTGGCGGGCGCTGAGCTCCGGCACTTCCGTGGTGAACAGCCGGGTCGCCTCGATGACCGGGGCACCGTCCTTGGCGAAGGCCTCCACGGGAAAGCTCATCAGGATAGTGTCCCGGGTGGAGGCGGCCACGGCCTTGGCCACGGGCTGGGAGGGGTCCGCCACCAGGGCGTGGGAGACCTCCTGGAGCAGCACGCGATTCTCCTTCATCACCCACCGCACCACGGCGTGATCCACCACTCGCCCCGCATGGTCGATGTTGGCGGGTGTCTGGTTCGCGGAGACCACCAGCAGCAGCTCCTGGCCCAGGCGGGCCTTGGGGATCTCGAAGTAGGTCTTGCCCTTAATATGGTGGACCTTGATGAAGCCGTCCTGGGACCTGGCTTCGGCCGTCACGACCTTGTCGTAGGGCTTAGGCTCGGCAGCGTCTGGGGTTGCGGCCGGCGCCCCACCGGGGCGGGGGGCAGCGGCCGGCGTGCCCCCCGGGGGTGTCTGCTGGGGTGTGCGCTGGGCCGACAGGAGGCTGGCGGCAAGGGCCAAGGTGAGGCTGGTGAGGCGGCGTGAGGTCACGGCAGGCTCCGGGTGGGTTCTGAACCCTAATGAAACCATGACTGCATCGCAAGATGAGGGTTCATTTTGGGACCAACCCGCCCATTCTGGAGGGGGGGGGTGACGCATGTCGATGGATGCCGCGACTCGGAGCTCCTGGTTGGAGCGTTACCACTCTGGGCCCAGCCTGCTTCGGCAGGCATGGGACGAGGCACCGGCGGAGATGCGGTCCTGGCGGCCTGCGGCAGGGGCCTGGAGCGCCCTGGAGGTGGTGGCCCACTGCGCAGACTCCGAGACCTACGCGGCCATCCGCATCCGCCTCCTGCTGGCGGAAGCGGAGCCGCTAATCGTTGGCTACGACGAAAATGTATGGGCCCGGCGCTTCGACTACCAGGGCAGCGATCCGGAGCCTTCTCTGCACCTTGTGGAGATGGTGCGGGCCCACACCTCGGCCCTGCTGGCCCGCCTGCCCGAGGACGCCTGGGGCCGCATGGGCCGCCACAGCCACAGTGGTACCTACGGCACCGATGACTGGTTGCGCAGCTACGGTGAGCACCTAGAGCTCCACGCCCGCCAGATCCAGCGGAATCTGGTCGCCTGGCAGACCCGGTCCGCCTAAAGAAGGAGGTCGCATGCCCACGATCCGAACCTCCCACCGCAGCGGGGCTGCGCACCATGTCCGCTGATCTGGATCTGGACGCCTACCTCCGACGCGTCGGGCTTGCCGACCGGCCCGGCGCCGACCTGACGGGCCTCCGTGCCCTGCACATGGCCCACGCCAGCACGATCCCCTTCGAGAACGTGGACGTGCTGCTGGGCCTGCCGATCCGCCTGGACCTGGCCCCCCTGCAGGAGAAGCTGGTGGGGCGGCGGCGCGGCGGCTACTGCTTCGAGCACAACACCCTGTTCCAGGCGGTGCTGGCGGCCCTGGGGTTCGAGGTCATGGCCTGCGAGGCGCGGGTCCGGCTCGGTGTGACCGGGGTGCTGCCGCGGACCCACATGCTCCTGCTGGTGCGGTTGGAGGGCGCGTTATGGCTCTGCGACGTGGGCTTCGGGCTCGAAGGCCTGCTGCACCCCGTGCCCCTGGACGGCGAGGCCCATGCCCAGTTCCAGAACACCTATCGAGTTGCTCCGGAGGCTGGTCTCAAGGTGCTGCAGAGCTTCCATCGGGATGCCTGGGAGGATCTCTATGCCTTCGTCCCGGAGGCGCGGCTCCCCATCGATTTCGAGGTGGGCAATCACTTCACCAGCACCCATCCGGACTCCCGCTTCCGCAAAAACCTCTTCGTCCAGCAGGCCGGGGCCGAAGTCCGGCACCTCCTGCGCAACCAGGCCTACGCCGAGCTTCGCGGGGAGGAGGTGGTGGGCCGGGAGGTGGCGCTGCAGGAGCTGGTGCCGCTCCTGCACGACGTCTTCGGCCTGGACCTGCCCGAGGTCTCCTTGCTGGACTGGTTCAGCCGGGGACCCGGCGGTCCGCACTGACCCGGCGTGAGATTCGAGGCAGGGAAGGTTCCATCTCTTGTCACCATGGTGTTGGAGGCGCTCTGATGAAGACCCTTGCCACCCGAGTGCTGACGGCACTCCTGCTGCTGGTGGGGGTCCAGGCCGGGGCTGGCGAGGTTGCCGTTTCAGCGGCCGCGAGCCTCCGGGAGAGCCTGAGCGAGCTGAGCAGCCACTTCGCCAGGACCCACCCCGGTGTGACCATCCTCAAGAACCACGGGGCTTCGGGGACCCTGGCCAAGCAGTTGGAAGCGGGGGCGCCCGCCGATCTCTTCATTTCCGCGGATCAGGCCTGGATGGACTACCTCCGGGATCGGAACCTGGTCCAGGCCGCCAGCATCACGACTCTGGCCTTCAACGCGCTGGTCTTTGTGGGGGCGCCGGGCAAGGCCGCTTCCCTGCAGGACCTGGTGAAGCTGGAGCGGATCGGCATGGGCAGTCCGAAGAGTGTCCCGGCCGGTGATTACGCCATGGAGGCGATCAAGCGGGCGGGTCTGGACCGACGGCTCGAGAAGAAGCTGGTCATGGCCAAGGATGTCCGGGAGTGCCTGATGTACGCTGAGCGGGGCGAGGTGGACGGGGCCTTCGTCTATGCCACCGATGTCCTCCAGGCCACACGGTCCCGGCTCCTCTTCCGCGTGCCCCAGGAGCTGTATCCACGGGTGGTCTATCCCATGGCGCTGACGTCCGCTGGCGCCTCGAAGCCCGACGCCGTGGCCTTCTTCAACTACCTCCGCACGGCCGAAGCCAGGGCCGTGCTGGCGAAGTTCGGTTTCTCCGTACAATAGGCTTCCATGCCCGCCTTCAGCCCTGCCGAATACTCAGCCATCCTGCTCTCCCTCAAGGTGTCCCTGGTGGCCACCCTGATCTCGCTCCCGTTCGGTTTCCTGGCCGCCTACTTCCTGAGCTACGGCCGCTTCCGGGGCAGGCTGGCCCTGGATGTCCTGGTGAACCTGCCGCTGACCCTGCCGCCGGTGGTGATCGGCTACCTGCTGCTGATCCTGCTGGGGCGGTACGGGTGGCTCGGCCGGACCCTGGGCTCCCTGGGCGTGACGGTCCTCTTCACGTGGAAGGCGGCCGTCATCGCCACCGCGGTGGTGGGCTTCCCGCTGATGGTCCGCGCCATCCGCGTGGGCATGGAGGCCATCGATCCGCGCCTGATCCAGGCCTCCCGCGCCCTGGGTGCGGGTCCGGTGGACTGCCTGCTCACGGTGATCCTGCCCCTGTCCGCCCGGGGCCTGGTGGCGGGCTCAGTCCTCATGTTCGCCCGGGGGCTGGGTGAGTTCGGGGCCACGATCATCGTTGCCGGCAACATTCCCGGGGTGACCCAGACCATCCCCCTCGCCATCTACGACTATGCGAGCTCCCCGGGGGGCGATCCCATGGCCCTGGCCCTGTGCCTGGTCTCGATCGTCCTCTCCGTGGCGGTCCTGCTCATCCACGAGCAGCTGGGGCGCCGCATGACGAGGCTGGACTGACATGGAACTGCGGCTGGCCACCCACAAGCAGTTCGGCGCCTTTTCGCTGGACCTGGACCTGGTGATCCAGGGAGAGGCCTGCGGGATCTTTGGACCCTCCGGGAGCGGCAAGTCCACCCTAGTGAGTCTGGTCTCCGGGCTGCTGAGGCCCGACCGGGGCAGAATTACCCTCGACGGCATGCCGCTCTTCGACAGCGGCAGCCACATCGACGTTCCGCCCGACCGCCGGCGTATCGGCATAGTCTTCCAGCAGCCCAGCCTGTTCCCCCACCTCAGTGTGCGCGGGAACCTGCTCTACGGGCTCAAGCGCTGCGCACCGGAACATCGGCGCATCGAGCTGGACAGTCTGGTCCGCGTGCTGCAGCTGGAGCCGCTGCTGGAGCGGGGGGTGAACAACCTCTCGGGTGGTGAACGGCAGCGGGTGGCCATCGGCCGGGCCGTGCTCTCGAATCCGCGCCTGCTGCTGATGGACGAACCTCTCTCGGCCCTGGATGACCACCTGCGGTTCCAGATCATCAGCCACCTGAAGGCCGTGTGCCGGGAGTTCCGCATCCCCTTCCTATTCATCTCGCACTCCATGCTGGAGATGCGGCTCATGACCGACCAGGTGATTGCCCTGGCCGGGGGCCGGGTGGCCGCGCAGACGACCACGGAGCGTCTGGCCCGCGAGCGCATGGGCCTGAGTCCCGTGGGCTACATCAACCTCCTCCGCCTCGAGGACATGCGGCTCGAGGGCGGAGCCTCGGTGTACCGCTGGGCGGGTGGGGAACTGGTGCTCCCGGGAGGGGAGCGCGAGGCCTCCGGAGGACTCTTCGAGCTTTCCTCAAAGGACATTATCCTCTTCAAGCGGCATCCGGAAGCCATCAGCGCCCGCAACCTGCTGGCGTGCACGGTCGTCACCCTCTTTGAGAGCGGCAGCAGGATGGGCGTGGAACTGGCCTCGGGCGGCGGTCGCCTGATCGCGGAGATCGTCCCCGCTGCCGCCCGGGACCTCGAGATCGTTCCCGGTAGCACCCTCTTCGCTGCCATCAAAGCTTCAGCCTTCCGGCGGCTGGCGGTCCCGGAGCCCGGGGCGGCCCTGCCGGAACCCGAGCCTGCCGGCTGACCCTCCCGGCCGCCGCGCGGGTTGTGGAATCATGGGGGCATGTCCAAGGCGCCCTCCACCAACGCCACGCGGCTGCTCCGGCAGGCCGGGGTGGCCTATACCGAGCACCTCTACCGCTATGAGGAGCATGGCGGCACGGCCGTCAGTGCCCGGGAACTGGGCGCGGCCGAACACGCCGTGATCAAGACCCTGGTGATGGAAGACGAGAAGGGCGCACCTCTCATTATCCTCATGCATGGTGACCGCGAGGTGAGCACCCGCGAGTTGGCCCGGCAGGTCGGCGCGAAAGCCATCCATCCCTGCAAGCCCGAGGTGGCCAATCGGCACAGCGGCTACGTGGTGGGCGGCACCAGCCCGCTGGGCACGAAGAAGCCCCTGCCCATCTATGCCGAGGCGACCCTCTTCGAGCTGGAGCGCATTTACCTCAACGGGGGCAGCCGGGGCTTTCTGGTGGGTCTGGTCCCTGGGGATCTGGAGCGGATCCTGACAATCCACCGAGTGCAGGCTGCGGTGCCCCTGAGTGGTTCCTAGGCAGGGCGATCCAGCTCGTAGTCCAGCTTCAGCCAGCACCAGGGTTCCTCAATTCTCGAGGTCGTGCCCGGTTTGGGTCCTGAGGTTGGCCAGCACAGCCTGAACGTGGGCCACGGTGGGGCGGATGTCATAGCTGATAGCAGTATCGTAAATAATGGCCATAGGTGGTTTCCAGTAGGGGTTGGGACCGGATCGGGGCAGCAATTTTCGCTGAAGCGGGGGGCTTCCCATGCTACCTTCCCTCTCAACCTTCCAAAACCATTCCACCCCCCTTCCGGAGCCCTCCATGAGCGACGTGGAAATCAGCCTTACCCAAAAAGCCACCATCGACGCGCTGCAGAAAGGTGAGCTTCCAATTCCCATGCGGGGCTGGTTGGCCAAGCAGGCGGCCATCAACTACGAGGTGGAGTGCGCCCTGGCCATGGAGGATCCCGCCTCCTTCTGGGCTGAGAAGGCCCGGGCCCTGGACTGGGCTGAGCCCTGGACGGAGGTCCTCCAGTTCAACCCTCCCAACCACGCCTGGTTCATCGGCGGGAAGCTGAACGCCACGGTCAACTGCATCGACCGGCACGTGCACAGCGATCGCCGCAACAAGGCCGCCCTGCTGTGGGTGGGCGAGGATGGTGACGAGCGCTCCTACACCTACAACCGCCTCTATCGCGAGATGAACCGCTTCGCCAACACGCTGAAGCGCCTGGGTGTGAAGAAGGGCGACCGCGTGATCCTCTACATGCCCCTCACGCCCGAGGGCATCATCTCCATGCTGGCCTGCGCCCGCATCGGCGCCATCCACAGCGTGGTCTACGCAGGCATGGGTGCCCTGGCCTTGCGCACCCGCATCGAGGACGCCGGCGCCAAGGTGGTGGTCTGCTCGGACTTCACCTACCGCCGCGGGAAGTCCATCGCCCTCAAGCCCATCGTGGACGAGGCCGTGCGCGACCTGACCTCGGTGGACCATGTGATCGTCCACCGCCGCGGCTCCCGCCCCGGTGACGATCCGGTCACCTTTGCGAGCGAGCGCGAGAAGGACTTCTACGACATCCAGCGGGGCCGGGAGATCCACTGCGATCCCGAGATGGTGGACGCCGAACACCCGCTGTTCATCCTCTACACCAGCGGCACCACCGGGAAGCCCAAGGGCGTGGTCCACACCACCGGCGGCTATCTGGTGGGCGTGAACTACCTGAGCAAGGCCTTCTACCAGATCCAGGAGCGCGACATCTACTGGAGCACTTCCGACATCGGCTGGGTGGTGGGGCACAGCTTCATCGTCTACGGACCGCTCAGCATTGGCGCCACGGTGCTCTGCCGCGAGGGCGCGCCGGACTATCCGAGTCCCGAGGTGACCTGGGAGATCTGTGAGCGGTTTGGCGTCAACGTCATGTTCACTGCCCCCACCGCCGTCCGCATGTGGATGAGCCATGGAGCTGAGGCGCCTGGGAAGTACGACCTCACCAAGCTTCGGCTGCTCGCCTGCGCCGGTGAACCCCTGAACCCCGAGGCCCACCGCTGGGCGCAGCAGCATCTTGTCGGGCAGGGCAATGGCCAGGTGGTGGACAACTGGTGGCAGACGGAGATCGCGGGCCCCGTGATCGGGACCATGCCGACCTTTGAAGCCCGCCCGGGCAAGGCCGGCAAGCCCATGCCCGGCGCCCAGATGGCCGTGGTGAACCACGACGGCAGCCCGGTTCCCAATGGCCAGGGGGGCCTCCTGGTCATCAAGTTCCCGCTGCCCTACATGCTGCGGACCGTGTGGAACGACCACAAGCGCTATGAGGAGTACTGGAAGGAGATCCCCGGTTTCTACACGGTGGGTGATGTGGCGGTGAAGGACTCGGATGGCTACTTCGCCGTGCTGGGCCGCTCGGACGATGTGCTGAACGTGGCCGGCCACCGCATCGGCACCGCCGATGTGGAGGGTTCGCTCATCCGCCATCCTGCAGTGGCCGAGAGTGCCGTGGTTGGCCTGCCCGATCCCATCAAGGGGGAGCGGATCATGGCCTTCGTGGTGGTCAAGGCGGGTGTCTCCACGGGCCCCGGCCTCATCGCCAGCCTCAAGGACCACGTCCGTGAGGATCTGGGCGGCATCGCCATGCCGAGCGAGATCGAGATCTGCGCCAGTCTGCCGAAGACCCGATCCGGCAAGATCCTCCGCCGGGCCCTCAAGGCCCAGGCTCTGGGCCAGGATCCGGGCGACCTCAGCACCCTGGCGGATTAGTATTCTCCGGGGGTTCCGAGCTTCGCGCACACCCCCGGGCCCCCGCGAGAAAGCCCGGCGCAGCCGGGCTTTCTCTTGTACTCTCCGGGGTTCCACCCCCGCTTTGCTGCGCGCCTCCATCTGATCTTTATTGAGAGAAAACTCGGCGCAGCCGGGCTTTCTCTTGTGCCAACCGCCAGCATCCGGATCACCGCATCCCACGGCTCCCGCTACCATCAGGGATGCCGCGCCGCCGCCTGCTGGTCCTCATCCTGCTTGGATTCGCTTCCGGGCTGCCCCTCTACCTGACGGGCTCCACGCTGAAGGCCTGGATGACGGACGAGGGCCTCAGCCTCGGCACCATCGGCCTCTTCAGCTTCGTGACCCTGCCCTACAGCCTGAAGGTGTTCTGGGCGCCCCTGCTGGACCGCTATGCGCTGCCGGGCCTGGGCCGCCGCCGGGGCTGGATGGCGCTCATGCAGCTGGGCATGGCCTTGGCCCTCGTCCTGCTGGGCTTTGCGCAGCCACACCTGGATCTCTCGCGGGTGGTCTTCCTGGCCCTGGCGGTGGCCTTCACCAGCGCCACCTTCGATGTTGCCGTGGACGCCTGGCGGGCCGAAGCCCTGGATCAGAAGCAGCTCGGCCTCGGGAACAGCATCCACATCGCTGCTTACCGGGTGGCCATGCTGGTGAGCGGGGGCCTGGCCCTGATCCTGGCGCAGGCTCTGGGCTGGCGCGCCACCTACCTGGCCATGGCCGCCCTCACCCTGCTCGGTACCCTCGGCACCTGGCTGGCGATGAACACCGATGTCATCGCCTCCGCCCCGAAGACCCTGCAGGAGGCCATCACGGGTCCCTTGAAGGACCTGCTCCAGCGGAAGGGCATCGCCTACCTGCTTGGTTTTGCCGTGTTCTACAAGCTGGGGGACTGGCTCGCAGAGTCCATGACGATGCCCTTCCTGCTGCGGGGTATGGGCTTCTCCAAGATGCAGGTCGGCACCGTGCAGAAGACCACGGCCATGCTGGCCATCATCGGGGGCGGCCTCCTGGGGGGCTGGATGCTCACCCGCATGAGCCTTCGCCGGGCCCTCTGGCTGTGCGGGTTCCTGCAAGCCGGCAGCATCCTCGGCTTCTGGATCATCTCCCTGCTGGGGCGCCACCTGCCTCTCCTGGTGGCGGCCAATACCCTGGAAAACCTGGCCTTCGGCATGGGTGGGAGCGCCTTCGCTGCGCTGCTGATGGGCAGCTGCAACCGCTCCTACACCGGTACCCAGTACGCGCTCTTCAGCGCCCTGATGGCCCTCCCGCGCAGCCTCTTCGCGGGGCTCACGGGCTTCATGGCCGACACCTATGGCTGGAAGCTCTACTTCCCGATCTGCGCCGCCGCCGCCATCCCGGGGCTGCTCCTGCTGCTGCTCTGGGACCGGTGGGGGCTTCCGGAAGAGCCGGAGGCGTGACATTGTCCTATTCCGGGGGTTCCATGTTCCGTGCTTTGCTCTGCCTCTCCGCCTTCACCCTGGCCGCCCAAGGGCCGCCCCCGGCGCCTCTTCCGCTGCCGGCGCCAACGGCCCCCCCCAGCGGCAAGGCCAGCTCGAACCCCCTGAAGGAAGTGGTTCGCGCCGACCTCAGTGCCGCCGAGGCCGGCACCCCCGAAGCCCTCACGGCCTCCCTCTACGCCTTCATCTCCGGCCCGAAGGACCAGAAGCGGGATGTCGAGAAGATCCGCAGCCTCTTCCACCTCCAAGCCCGCATCATGGTGGCCGCCCGTCATCCGGAGAAGGGGCCATTCCTGCGCCCCATGGAGTTGGAGGCCTTCCTTGGCTTCGCCGTCCCTCAGTGGGAGAAAGGTTTTTTCGAGAAGGGGACGAGCGTCACCGTGCAGAAGCACGAGGGGATTGCACAGGTTTGGTCCGCCTATGAGATCCGCCTGACCGCCGAGGGGCCCGCCATGTACACCGGTGTGAACGCGCTCCAGTGCGGCTGGGACGGCAAGCGCTGGTGGATCACCCACCTGGAGTTCCAGAGCGCCCCCACGGCGGCACTGCTCAATGAACCCAGGAAATAGGTTGGGCTGAAGCTACCGGACGAGGGGCCGATTGGCGCTCCGCCAGGCCTCCATGCCTCCCCGCAGGACATAGATCCAGGTGAAGCCCCGCGCGGTCAGCAGGTCCAAGGCCTGATGGGAGAGCTCGTCGGTCTCGTCCACCAGCACCATGGCCCGCTTGGCGCTAGGGTCCGGCTTGACGAAGCGGGCGGGCATCTCCGTGAAGGGGACGTGCAGGCAGCCCCGGATGTGTCCCTTGGCGAAGTCCTGGGCGTTCCGCAGATCAACCACCAGCGCGCCGGAACCCGTCAGCATGGACTCCACCTGGAGGGGGGTCAGCACCGGGCGCCCCTTGGCCCGGCGCCAGGTGGCGATGCGCGGCAGGGATACCAGGAGCCCGACCACTAGGCAGAGGAAGGCAAAGAACGCCCCCGGCAGCCAGGGGTAGTCCTTCAGCAGCGAGTCCAGGGTGATCGGTGGGGTCAGGTTTGCGAGCATGGCACTCCATCCTCTGGGCGTAGGCGTCCCCGCGGCGGCGGAATCGCCCGGGGGGATGATGCATCCAGGTCAGGCTTCAGGCAAGCCCAAGGCAGCGGCAAGGGCCCGGAACGCCTCGGGGAGGGGGGCGATAGCGTGGATGCGCTCCCCAGTGCCGGGGTGGTCCACGGAGAGCTTCCAGGCATGCAGGGCCGGATGGGGCAGCAGCAGGGGCTGGCTGTCGATGTCCTGCCAGCGGCCGGGGCCGCCATAGAGGGAATCCCCCATAATCGGTGCCCGCAGGTGCCCAAGGTGCACTCGGATCTGGTGGGTGCGGCCCGTGAGCAACTCGCACTCCACCAGGGCAATGCTGGAGGTGCGGGCCAGCACCCGGATCCGGGTCTGGGCCGGGCGGCCGCCTGCGGCCACCACCATGCGGAGGCGGTCGTGCTTGTGGCGGGCGATGGGCTCGTCAATGAGCAGGCTGCCCAGCTGCGGCAGCCGGGGGGAATGGCGCACGATGGCGAGGTAGCGCTTCTCCACCGTGCGGGCCTTGAACTGGTCCTGGATGGCCCGCTGGGCGTCGAGTGTCTTGGCGAGGCAGAGGCAGCCCGTGGTGTAGCGATCCAGGCGGTGGACTAGGCCCGGCCAGCCCGAGGCCAGCTCTTCGGCATCCTCCGAGGGTTCGGCAAGGGCATCCACTTCCACCGGGGTCTTCAGGCGGTGGAGCAGGGCGTTGACGATGGTGCCGCCGGCGTGACCGGGACCCGGGTGCACCACCATGCCGGCGGGCTTGTCCACGATCCACAGCAGGCCGTCCTCGTAGAGCGTCGGCAGGTCGATGGCCTCAGCCTCCAGGTGGGTCGCCGGCACGATGATCACGGGCAGGTCCGTCTCCACCAGGTCTCCGGGGCGCAGGCGGACGCCGCCCTTGGTCACGGGCTGGCCGTTCACCTTGACCAGACCGGTGCGCACGTGGGCATCCCAGCGGGCCCGGGGCACCTCCGGGTGGAGGTCAGCGAGGTAGCGGTCCAGACGGGGGGCGCCAGCCTCGGCGCAGAACTGCATCATCGGGTTTCCCTTGTGCGGCTCCAGGCCGCCCATAGGCCCAGGCCCAGCAGGGCGAAGGCGACACCTGTGAGGCGGCCGGTGCTGAGCCAGGTCCAGCCCAGCCAGCCCGTGCCGCGATCCACGTCACCCCGCCAGGTCTCGGTGATGACGCGGCCAAACCCCTCGACCAGGAAGTAGAGGGCGAAAACTTGACCCCGGAAGGTCCGCTTGGGGCGGGCCAGCAACAGGATGGCCATGACCAGGAGGTTGGCCAGACAGTTGTAGACCTGGACCGGATGCAGCGAAATGCCCAGGGGTGTGCCGCTGAAGGCGCGTGCGAGGGGATCCGTGAAGGTGGTGGCCCAGGGGAGGTGGGACTCGGTGCCGTAGCAGCAGCCGGCGGAAAAACAGCCCAGGCGGCCGATGGCCTGGCCCAGGGCCACGCCGGGCACCAGGGCATCACCAGTGACCCGGAGGGGCAGCCCCTGGCCCTTGCGGAGCTTCCAGAAGAACACCGCCGTGGCGGCGATGATGCCCCCGTGGATGGCCCCCCCGGCCCGCAAGGTGCCGAGCGAGAACACTTCCCGCACGGGCGTACCGCCGATGAGGTCCACTGCGATCATGAGCAGCTTGGAGCCCAGGAGGGCCGAGATCAGCATGGCGATGGCCAGATCCGTGATGGCCGAGGGCGACAGGCCATCCAGTCCCCCCTGGCGTTTGGCCAGGGCGGTCCCTGCGAAGAAGGCAATGGCCAGCAGCAGGCCGTAGGTGCCCAGGGGGAAGGAGCCGAACTCAAGGAGGACAGGATGCATGCGGGGAACTCGGAAGGTCAGATGATGGGAAGACTGGAAACGGAAGGGCGTACCCTGAAGACTGGAGACTGACGAGGAGCACCCATGTCCCGGACCCCGATGACCCTGACCGCGCAGGATCTGGCCGAACGTTTGGGGGGCACCCTGGAGCATTGTCCCCCGGATCGCCCCATTTCCGAAGTGAAGCCGCTGGAGGAGGCTGAAGCGGGCTCCATCTCCTTCCTTACCAACCCCAGGTATGCCAGCCGGGCCCAGGAGAGTCCGGCGGGCCTGATCCTGGTGGATGCCAAGACGGACCTGGGTGACCGACCGGTCCTGCGGGTGCCGCACCCCTACTGGTGCTTCGCCCAGGCCATCGGCTGGCTGCATCCCGAAGCGGCGCCAGAGCGGAGTGCTACGCCGGTGCACCCCTCGGCGGTGCTTAGCGCGGACTGCGTGGTGGCCCCGGGTGCCACCGTGGGCGCCCGGACCGTGGTGGCCGCCGGCTGTGTGCTGCATCCAGGGGTCCATGTCGGGGATGACTGCGAGCTGGGGGAAGGCTGTGAGTTGTTTCCCGGCGTGGTGCTCTACCGCCAGACCCGGCTGGGCCGGCGAGTGGTCATCCACGCCAACTCCGTGGTAGGCAGCGACGGCTACGGCTACGTCCTCGTGAAGGGGCGTCACGCCAAGATTCCCCAGGTGGGCTGGGTGGAGGTGGGTGACGATGTGGAGATCGGCGCCTGTGTCTGCATCGACCGCGGTGTGCTGGGTCCCACGCGGATCGGCGCTGGTACCAAGATCGACAACCAGGTCCAGGTGGCCCACAACGTCCAGGTGGGGAGCCACTGCCTGCTGGTGGCCCAGTCGGGCATCAGTGGGTCCACGAAGCTGGGCGACTACGTGACCCTGGCGGGCAAGGTCGGGGTCGTGGGCCACATCGAGATTGGCGCGCGCAGCGTCGTGGGTGGCAACAGCGTGGTGGCCAAGAGCCTGCCCGAGGGCAGCTTCGTCACCGGGTTCCCGGCCCGTCCCCATCGGGAGTGGGCTGAGGCCCAGGCGGCGCTGAACCGGCTGCCGAGGCTGATTAGGCAGCTGCGGAAGGGCTGATCACTCGCCGAGGCAGGTTCGCATCTTCTGGATCAGATCCAGGGGGCTGTAGGGCTTCTGGAGGAACTGGACCGGGCCGTAGCGCTGCAGGTTGCCCGCGATGTCGCTGCTGCTGTAGCCGCTGGACAGGAGCACCGGTACTGTGGCGCCGGGACCGTCGCTCTTCCGGAGCTCGGCCAGCACCTCATCCCCGCCCAGCACGGGCATCGTGAGATCCAGGACCACGGCCCGGATCCGGCCGGCTTGCGCCAGATAGGTCTGGAGGCCTTCGCGTCCGTCTCCAGCCGTCTGGACCCGGAAGCCGCAACCTTCCAGGGTCAGAGAGGCCACACTGCGAACCGCCTCCTCGTCATCCACCACCAGGATGTCCCCGTGGCTGAAATAGGACTCCTGGGGGCGATCCTCCCAGGGCTCCACGACGCTGACTTCTTCCGAACGGGGGAAGAGCAGGCGGAAGGAAGTGCCCTCGCCGGGACAACTGAGGACCTGCACGGCGCCGTGGTGGCCGCGCATGATGCCAAGCACCGCGGCGAGGCCGAGCCCCCGGCCTGTGAACTTGGTGGTGAAGAAGGGGTCGAAGATGCGCTGGAGGGTGTCCGTCTCCATGCCGGAGCCGGTGTCAGCCACTTCGAGATAGACCGAGGTGCCGTCGGGCGGGGTGCCCGCGAGGCAGTGGGTGAGGGTGCCGGTCTCCACGGTGCCCGTGGAGATGGTGATCCTCCCGGTGCGGTCCTCCAGGGCATCGGAGGCGTTGGTGATGAGGTTCATGATCACCTGCCTGATCTGGGTGGCGTCGCCGTCGATGAGTGGCAGGTCCGGGGCGAACCGGTGCTCCATGACCGCCTTTTTCGAGGTCACGGTCTCCAACAGGCTCTCCATTTCGTCCACCAGGCGGGAGAGAGAGAGGGGCTCCACATGGAACTTGCCGCGCCCCGAGTAGGCCAGCAACTGGTTGGTCAGCTCGGCAGCTCGCGTGGCGGCCATCTCGATCTGGTCGAGGCGGCGCTGCATGGGTGGCTGCAGGTCGGGGTCCATCAGAGCCAGCCCCGCGTGGCCCATGATGCCCATGAGCAGGTTGTTGAAGTCATGGGCGATGCCGCCCGCGAGCACTCCCAGACTCTCCAGCTTCTGGGCCTGCTGGACCTTGGACTCCATGTCCTGCCGGTCCTGCTCCGCCTGGCGCCGCTCGGTCACGTCGCGGGCGTTCACCACGATGCCGTGGACGCCCGGAACATCCAGCGCATTGTGCGAGATGGCCTCCATGAGCCGGGGTCTGCCGTCTTTGTGGATCACCCGGATCTCGAGGGTCTTGGAACTGCCGGGGGACTGGCTCAGGTCCAGGAAGGCCTTCTGAAATTGCGCTAGGTCACCGGGATGGATCAGGTCGGCCGCCGAGGTGCCCAGGCGCTCACCGGGCAGGTAGCCCAGGATTCTCCCGGCAGCGGGACTGCTGTAGATCACCTGGCCCGAGCGGTCGATGATCACCACCAGGTCGAGTGCGTGTTCGATGATGGCCCGCAGCCTCGACTCGCTGGCCTTGAGCTCCTGCTCCATGCGGTGCCGGTAGAGGGCCATCTCCACAGTGGAGTGGAGGGTCCGCTCGTCGAAGGGCTTCAGGAGGTAGCCGTAGGGGCCGCTCTCCTTGGCCCGTGCCAGGGTCCGCTCGTCGGCGAAGGCCGTGAGGAAGACCACCGGAATGCCCAGGCTCTGGAGGTGACGGGCCGCGTCGACCCCGTCCATGCCCGAGCCAAGTGAGATGTCCATGAGCACGAGATCCGGGGCCAGCCGGCCAGCGGCTTCCAGCGCCTCTTCGCCACTGGAGGCCAGATCCACCGCGCCGTACCCCAGCTCCTGGAGATGCAGCTTCAGGTCCATGGCCACAATGGCTTCGTCTTCGACGATGAGGATCCGAGAGGGGGTCATGGCTGCCGTCGGGCGGGGGGGAAGCTCAGGAGGAAGGAGGCTCCCCTGCGCCGTTCCAGCTCCAGGACCCCAGACAGCTGATCGGTCAGGGCTTTGACCAACTGGAATCCTAGACCACCCCGGTCCAGCTCCACGGTGGCAGGCAGCCCCTGCCCGGAATCGGCCACCCGCAGGGTGGTCCAGCCCCTGGCGTCCTGGCCGAGCTCGATATCGAGGCTGCCCCCCTCGCCAGGAGGGAAGGCGTGTTGGAGGGCGTTGGCCACCAGTTCGTTGAGAATCAGGCCCAGGGGCATCGGGGCGTCGGGGCCGATGTCCACCTCCGCCACCCGCACCTGCAGGTCGATGAGGGCCGGGACGCTGGCATAGCTCCGCACGAGCCGCTCGGCGAGGGTCTGCACATAGCTCGGCAGGTCCAGCTGGGAGAAATCGGGGGCGTGCTTGAGCTTCTGGTGGATGAGGGCGATGGCCTGGATGCGTTCCTGGGCCTCCTGCAGGGCCCGCTGCAGGGCGGGGTCCTGGTTGGTCGAGGCCTGCAGCCGCAGCAGGCTGGAGACCACCTGGAGGTTGTTCTTCACCCGGTGGTGGATCTCGCGGAGCAGCAGGTCCTTTTGCCTCAGGGAGGCCTCCAGGACGTTCTCCTCGGCCACCTTCTGGGCATGGATGTCGAAGAGGAAGCCCATGACGGGGCTCTCGGGGGTGCCGGCTTCCAGCCCTCCGGCGGCCCGCACCCAGCGGGAGCCCCCCTCGGGGGTCTGGAGTCGGAACTCGAACTGGGGGCTGCCCTGCGCGGGGCCCAGTTCCTGGAGGAAGCTACGGAAGGCTCCCTGGTCCTCGGGGTGTACGACGCCGCCCCAGAAGGGGAGGGTGCGCCAGCTCTCCTGCGGCCAGCCGAAGAGGTCCTCATTGGTGCGGCCCAGGTAGAGACAGATCCCGCTCTCAGGGTCCATGGACCAGGGGATGGCACCCGTGCAGGCCATGAGCTGCTCCAGCCGCCGGTTGGGGCGGTCTTCGGGGAGGGCGGGAGCGCTCACGGCTAGCCTATGGCCTGGAGCGGGGAGGCTCCCGCCATGGCGCGAAGGTCAGGCAGTCCGGGGGGCAAGGTGAGCACCTGGATGTCCACGGGCCTCCCGAGGGCCTTCAGCTCAGCCTCGAGCTCGGGACGTAGAGCGGCGATCTGGCTGGGATCCTGGAGCCAGAGGCGCACCCGCAGGCCTGCGCTGCGCTGCTCCAGGCCCATGCGCACCTCGCCCAGGGCGCTGAAGGGGACGCTCAGGAACACCCGATGGGTCGGCGTCGCCTCGGCGCCCGAGGCATCCCGCTCGTCCTCGATCCAGAGTCGCAGCGGTCCGCCCCCCATGGCCCAGGGTAGGGGAAGCTCAAACCAGCCGGTGCCCTCCTGGGCCTGGAGCTGATGGAAGGGGGCCTCGGCCGGGGAGGCGGCGGGATTGGCCAAGGTCTTCATGGCCTCCTTCATCCAAGTGAGCCAGCTCTCGGGCTGCTCGGCGACGGCCGTGCCGGCCTGGATGAGGCTGCGGAACAAGGCCGCAAGGGGGGCCTGGTCGCTGCCGGCCTGGGTTCGCGCCAGCAGTTGGGCGGCCTCGCCGAAGACCAGGGGCGCCAACACCGCCGGAGCGGGGGGCGGGGTGGCCCGGAGCACCTGTAGCCGGATGCCGGTGCCTTCCGGAAGGGGCAGGGCCTTCAGGGCCAGGGTGCTGCCCGCCGGGAAGGGCAGGTCTCCCTGGGCCTTCAGTAGCTCCCCACCGGCCAGCCGCAGGAGCATCCCCTCGGGCAGGAGGGCCTCCAGGGTGGCCTCGAGGGTCTGCCCGCTGAGGGCGGCCGTGAGGGCCGGGGTGGAAGGCGCCGTCGCCGGGATCCTCAGGGATCCCAGCAAGGCAGGCGTCAGTCCCAGGTTTTCGATCAAGGCTGCCCCATTCGATGGTTCCGATTCCCGCCTAGAGCCTGAAATGCCGACGAATTTGGCCCGGGATCTCGCTCAGGGGGGCCACCACATCGACGCAGCCACGCTCCACGGCTGCCCGGGGCATCCCGTAGACCACGCAGGACTCCTCGGATTCCGCAAAGGTATAGGCGCCCCGGAGCTTCAGCTGTTCCATGCCCTTGGCCCCATCCGCGCCCATGCCGGTGAGGATCCCGGCCAGCACATGGCCCCGGAACAGCTCCGCCACACTGAGGAAGAGGACATCGACGCTGGGGCGGTGCAGGGAGCCGACGGGCTCTGGGCTCAGCTCGATGCAGCCCTTGGGGCCGCGAGGGCCGTAGGTCAGGTGGATCCCGCCGGGCGCGATGTAGACCGTCCCAGCCTTCAGGGGCTCACCCTGCTCGGCCTCCTTCACGTGGACCTGGCAGAGGCCGTCCAGGCGGTCCGCGAAGGGCTTGGTGAAGGTGCTGGGCATGTGCTGGACGATGAGGCAGGGTACCGGCAGGTTGGCCGGTAGCGTGGGCAGGATGTCCTGGAGGGCCTTGGGGCCGCCGGTGGAGCTGCCGATGACCAGTAGGTCCGCCTGGGTTGCGGAGGCGAGGCTGGCGCCAGCGGGGACCGGCACCTTTGGCAGGGCCGCAGGTCGGTGGGGCACGGCCACGGGCGCGTGCACCGCCGGCGCTGGTCCCGCCGCACCCGGCGCGGAGGGCGGGCGGTGGAACCGGGGCGACGAGGCGAGGCGGCGCACCTTCTCCTGCAGGTCGTGCTGGATCTGCAAGATGCTCATGCTCGCGTAGCTATTCTCCTTGGGAATGAAGTCCAGGGCACCGATGGAGAGAGCCTCCAGGGTGGTCCGGGCGCCCTCCTGGGTGAGGCTCGAGACCATCAGCACCGGCATGGGATGGTCCGCCATGATCTTCTTAAGGCAGGAGAGTCCGTCCATGCGGGGCATCTCGATGTCGAGGGTGACGATGTCGGGCCTGTGCTCCTGGATCTTCTCGAGGGCGTCGAGGCCGTCCCGCGCCGTCGCGACCACGCGAAGATCCGGGGCCTCCTCCAGCATCTTTTGGAGGGTCTTCCGCATGAAGGGGCTGTCATCCACCACCAGGATCCGGATCGTCATGGGATTCCTCTAGGCCTGGAAAGCCAGCTCGACGAAGGCCAGGGCATGGTCCAGCTCGTCATCGATGGAGAAGGTGAGGCGCTCCACATCCAGATCCTTCTGGAGGGCGCCGGCCATGACCGCCTTGAAGGCCGACAGCTCGTCCAGGGACACTAGCAGGTGCTCATCGGCGGGACCCATCGGAATGCGGGTCCGCACCAGCAGGTCCGAGAGGTTTATGAGGTTAGGGAGGAAGTCACTGTTCGGGGGTTCGTGGTGATCGCGGATCACTTCCACGATGGTCTGGGGGAAGGACCAGTCCGCAGCGAGGAGGGCCCCAGCCTCGGCGTGGTCCAGGCCCAGCACCTCCCGCTCGGCATCGAGGAAGAAGGCGCCCCCTTCGACCTGTTGGAGCACCGTCGCGTAGGCCTCGGGATAGCAGGTATCCAGGGCGATCTTGCCAATGTCGTGGAGCAGCCCGGAGAGGAAGGCGGTCTCTGCCTGGCCGTGCCGCTTGGCCAGGATGCAGATGCCCTTCGCGGTGAGACCCACGGCCACGCTGTGCTGCCAGAGCTTCACGGCGTTGAGGTGGGTGCCGCCCTTCAGGGTGCGCACCAGGGCGGCGCCCGTGCCCAGGTTGGCCACGGCGTCGAACCCGAGGCGCAGCACCGCGCTGCGAAGGTCCTGGATCGAACCTGTCCCGGCGTAGAGCGCCGAGTTGGCGAGGCGCAGCAGGGTGGCGGAGAGCGAGGGATCCTTCGAGAGGATGCCGAGGATGCGGTCCACGGTGCAGCGCTCGTCCTGAACGGCCTCGCCCAGAGCCACCACCGTCAAGGGCAGGCTCGGAAGGGACTTGGCCTTCAGGCGCGAGATGAACTGCTCCCGGGTGATCATCTAGAACTCCGCGATCATCGTCTTGTCCTGCTCGATGGCGGCCCGGATGCCCTCCTTGATGCCGGTCAGGGCTTCGGGGCCGACCTGGAGGATCTCCATGGCCTGCATGGAAGAGCCTTCAAGGTGCTGAGGATCGCCAATACCGATCTTCTCCTCCAGAGCCATTTGGTTCGCGAGGGCCACGATGGCCGACAGCTCCTGGTGGTCCTTGGGGGCATGGATGGGATCGTGGTGCCAGCGCACCGCTGATTGCAGGCTCGGCGCCAGGTTCCACTTGCCCACCAAGGCCTCGCCCACCATGGCGTGGTCGAAACCGAAGGTATCCAGTTCCAGGTTGAGACAGACCCCATTCTCGTTGTAGACCGTGCGCAGCAGGGCCCCGTAGCGCTCAGGGAACTTCACCCCCAGGACCGACTTTCCGATGTCATGCAGCAGGCCGCCGATGAAGGCCTCCTCCACGCGGGGGAAGCGGAAGCTCTTGGCGAAGGCCCGGCTGGCGATGGCCGAGATCAGCGCGTGCTCCCAGATCAGTCGCTCCTGCAGGCCCACCGAGCCCCGGTGGTAGAGGTTCTTGGCGGAGCTGGCGATGACCACGCTCTTGATGGTGCTGAAGCCGAGGGTCATGATCGCCTGGGTCAGCGTTGTGACCTCCCGCACCATGCCGAACATGGCCGAGTTGGAGATCTTCAGGATCTGGCTGGTGAGGGCCTGGTCCGTGGAGATGACCTTGCGGAGATCTTCCGCATTGGCATCCGGGTCGGCGGATACGCGCAGAACTTGGGAGGCCACCTGGGGAAGAGGAGGCAGGTCGCCGAGGTTCGCAATCAGTTCTTGGGGGGTGATGGGCATGTTCCGCTCCTGGCCGCTCAGTCCTTGTGGTGCATCCTGCCTGGTTTCATCGCGACTCCGTTGGGTGCTGTGGTGACCGCTAAGTCCGCTTCCGGTAGCCCATGGCTTTGCTGAAATGCAGCAGCTCAAACCCGGTGTTGAAGGCATGGATGCTTTCGCTGTGCCCAACCAGGAGATAAGCCTTGGTATGAAGTTGGCTATGAAATTCCTGGAGGACCCGGGTCTTCACGGCCTCGTCGAAGTAGATCAGCACGTTGCGGCAGAAGATGATGTCGAAGGTGCCGAGCTGCCGGTAGGAGGCGTAGTCCACGAGGTTGAAGTTCTTGAGGCTGGTGAAGCGCTGCAGCTCGGGCTTGACCTGGAACAGGTCCTTGCCGAGCGCCGTGAAGTGGCGGTTCAGTTGCTCCGGCGTGAGGTTCCGCAGGGTGTAGCTGTTGTAGACCCCGTCCTGGGCCAGGGCCAGCACTTTCTCGCTGATGTCCGTGCCCAGGATCTCCACGGTGAACCCCCGCAGCACGGTGTCCTTCAGCTCCTGGCAGATCATGGCCAGGGTGTAGGGCTCCTCGCCGCTAGAGCAGGCCGCGGACCAGATCCTCAGCCGGCTCTGGCCCCGCTCCCGCGCCAGCTTGGCGGCGTCGGGGAGGACGAGGTTCTGGAAGGCCTCGATCTGGGGCGGGTTGCGCCAGAAGCTGGTCTCGTTGGTGGTGATCTCCACGAACAGGCGCTTGAGCTCGGCCGGGCCCTGGCTGCCCTGCAGGAGGGACATATAGTCGGCGTAGCTGCGCAGGTTCAGGTCGCCGATGCGCTTGCTGAGGCGGTTTTCCAGGAAGTATTGCTTGGATTCACTGAAAAAGATGCCCGACTTGGCATAGATGTAATCCCGGAGGCTCCGGAATTCGGCAAGGGTCATCTGTTGCTTGGCCTGAAGTGGGTCCATCGAGTCGTCCTACTTGCGGGATCGGCTCAAGTGCCCGGGCCTTGAGTTATCGCTCGAGTATGACCACCGCCAGGGCCAGGTCCCCATCATGGGAGACACTCCCATGGAGGGTCCTGATCTCCCGGTCTGCCAGTAACTTGGCCAGGGATCCCACGGCCCAGAGGCGGCCGTTCACGTAGCGCAGCTCCTTCCAGGACCAGCCATCGAGGCCCGTGCCCAGGGCCTTGCCGAAGGCTTCCCGCAGGGCCCAGCGGCCCGCGAGGCGCTCGGGCAGCCGCTCCCGGTTCCCCTCCAGGAGGTAGGCCAGCTCTTCCGGATGCAGGATCCGCCCTCCGGCCTTCTCGGCCCCGAAGCGCTCCACCAGATGCCGCCAGCGGGAGGGGGGACATAGATCCGTTCCAAGGCCGACGATCATGGCAACCCCCTTCGCCACTTGATTCCCTCCTCGCCGGGGCCCGACTCCGCAGGCTCCCCCGGAGCCTGCTCTGTCACCCGGCGGTCGGGAGGACATATGTCTAGGCCGAGCCCGATGATCACGGCAGCTCCCGGGCGAACCACTGGTCACAGCCACCGTGGCCTGTGCGGCCCAGGGGGGCGCAGAGGGTCCAGAACCCCAACTTCCGGTAGAGCCGGATGGCCTGGTCCATGCCTGTCAGTGTCTCCAGGTAGCAGGTCCGGTGGCCCAGGTCTCCGGCCACGCCTAAGCAGTGGCGAAGCAAGGCTTCCCCTACGCCCTGGCCCCTGGCCTCGGGCAGGAAATACATCTTCCGCAGCTCACAGACCCCAGGCCCGCCGCCGACCAGGGGGGCCACGCCGGCACCCCCCACCACGCGACCGCCTGCAGCCACCACCACGAAGTATGCGGCACCGGGGGTCCCGTAGGCCGCGCTCATGTGGTCCACCTCGAGATCGTGGATCGCGAAGCCCGGGCCGTCGGCGCCAAACTCCGGCATGACCGCGCGGATGACGGTGGCCATGGCCGCGTCGTCCTCGGGGCGGATGGGGCGGAAGGTGAGCACCCCCCTAGGGTAGCGCAGCGGGAACGCCTATTCCGGCCAGTGGTGCTTGGGGTAGCGGCGGGACAGGCCGGGCCGGAGTTCCTTGTAGACCCGCTGCCAGAACCCCTCGAGGTCGGTGGTCACCTGCAGGGCCCGCATGTTGGGAGCCAGCAAGTGGAGCACCAGGGGCACCGACCCCCCGGCCACGGCTGGGGTCTTCTTAAGGCCCCAGAACTCCTGGAGGCGGGAGGCGATCCAGGGGGGGTCGTCCTCGTAGTGCACCTTGGTGGGGCGGCCCTTGGGCAGCTGGATGGTCTCGGGGGCCCAGGCCTCCAGCAGGCGGAGGGTTTCCGGGGGGAAGGCCTGGCGGAGGGCCCGGGGCCAATCCACGTCCTGGACCTCCCGGAGCGTGGTCCGCCCGGCGCAGGCCCCGGCGAGGAGGGGGCCCAGCAGGTCCTCGGGCAGCTCCAGGTCCGGCCGGTGCTTCCGGAGGAAGGCCAGACGGGCCAGTAGTCGGGCGGGCACCTCGTCCAGGGGCCGGTCCCGGAGGGCCTCGGCGAGTAGGACCGCCACCCGGGGATCGGCGGGGTCCGCCGGCCCCCGGCTGGCGTCGATGGACAACCCGTCATAGCGGATCTCCGAGCGCCGCTCCACTCGGGCCGCACCGGGGTTGAAGAGCACCTCGTCCACGGCCTCCAGCCACTCCGGGAAGGCTTTCAACAGCCAGTCCCCTTCGCAGCGGGAGGCCAGGCGGATGAGGGTCTGGCCACCAGTGCCCTGCTTCACGGCTTCGGCCTCCAGGGCCAGGATTAGGCCCGGCCGGCGCACCCGGCTGCCCGGGTCCAGGCGCGCCCCCCCCCCTCCGGCGAAGGCGCAGGTGCCATTGGCGGAAAGCTGGCCCACCCGGTCCGGATAGGCCCGAAGCAGGGCCTGCAGCAGGCGCAACTCAGCATCGGCAGGCTCGGTGGGGGAAGGTAGCAGGCGCGCCAGGGACTGCGCCGCCCGCTTTGCCCGCTGGACGGCGGCGGCATCCAAGCCCGCAGCCCGGCAGGCCCCGGCACTGAAGCCCGCGGCGCCGGCCTCCTCGAACTGGTCCAGGCGCAGCAGCAGGTCCGAGTCGGCGCCATGGCCGGTCTTGACCGGGGCCCGGTCCAGACCCTGCCGGGCAGTGAGGCTGCCAGTCTCCAGCAGGGCCGCCGCCCGCAGCGCCAGCTGCGGGATGCCCAGGTCGGCGCCAGCCACAGCCAGCCGCGCCAGGCGTGGATGCAGGGGCAGGACCGCCATGCGCCGGCCGAGGGGTGTCAGGGCTCCGGCCTCCAGGGCGCCCAGGCGCGCCAGCAGGGCTTCTGCGGCGCTCAGGGCCGTCTCGGGCGGTG
Organism: uncultured Holophagaceae bacterium; assembly: GCA_903843705.1. GTDB lineage: Bacteria > Acidobacteriota > Holophagae > Holophagales > Holophagaceae > Geothrix. The sequence continues at coordinate 46,242 of CAIMQW010000042.1, forward strand.
CCTCGAACCAGGCCAGGCCAGCCGGATCCCCGAGGCCCATGCCGTGCAGGGATAGCAGCGGCTCGGCCAGGTCAGCCCGTTGCAGCTCGGGGGTGTCGAAGGCGGGCCGGGCCGCATAGTCGGCCTCGGGGTAGAGGCGCAGACAGCGACCCGGTCCCGTGCGCCCCGCCCGGCCCGTGCGCTGGATGCAGCGGGCTTGGCTGATGCGCACGGTGCGTAGCCCGGACAGGCCGGACCAAGGCGAGTGCGAGGCTTCGCGGCCCAGGCCCGAGTCGACCACAGCGCCGATGCCGTCCAGGGTGACGGAGCTCTCGGCCACGTTGGTGCTCAGGATGACCTTCGGCTGTTCGCTGGCGTCCAGGGCATGAGCCTGGGCGTCCGGAGAGAGCTCGCCGTGCAGGGGCCGCAGGCTCAAGCCTCGGCGCGTGGCCACCGCTTCGCAGCCCTTCAGGCAGGCGCGGATCTCTGCGGCACCAGGCAGGAAGACCAGGGTGTGCTCGCGCAGCCCCTCTCCGTAGAGGAGGTCCAGGGCCTCGGCGACCTGGACCTCCACGGGTCGATCGTCGGGCCTGGGCAGAAAGGTAGTCTCCACCGGGAAGCTGCGCCCCTCGCTCTGCAAGACCGCCGCGTCGAGGTAGGCGGCCAGGGGACCCGGGTCCAGGGTGGCGGACATGACCACCAGCCGCAGGTCGGGTCGCTGGGTCCGCTGCAGGCGCCGCAGTAGGGTGAGGGCGAGGTCCGTGTGCAGGTGGCGTTCGTGGAACTCGTCGAGCACCACGGCCGCGATGCCCTTCAGCTGCGGGTCCCCCTGCAGCCGCCGCACCAGCAGGCCCTCGGTGACGAAGCGCAGCCGCGTCTCCCGGGAGACTTTCTGCTCGAAGCGCACGGCGTAGCCTGCCCGCTGGCCCAGGGGCTCGCCCAGCTCCTCGGCGACCCGGGTCGCCGCCAGCCGCGCCGCCAACCGCCGGGGCTCCAGGATCCAGCACTCGCCGAGACCCAGAAGCCCCGAGTCCAGGAGGGCCGGCGGCACCCGCGTGGTCTTGCCAGCACCCGGGTCTGCCTGCAGCACCAGGTTTGGCCGGGACTGCAGGTTGTCCACAAGGGCGGGCAGGAGGGGATCGATGGGCAGGCTCAGGCGCATGGGCGCCCCAGGGCTGAGAGGAACGCGGCGGGATCGTCCACGGAGACCGCGAGCCGGTCCGTGGGGCGGCCGGGACCCAGGAGACCCGTTACCTGGATTGGCGCGGCGAGCCTCAGCTCGAGGATCGTGTTGCCCTTGGCCACCAGCTTCTCCACGCCCTTCATGTAGGCATGGCGAGCCCAGTCATCCTCGAAGGTTGGCAAGGGAGAGGCGGAGAGCACTTGGCTCGCGGGCAGGGTGGCCGACTTCATCAGGCCCAGATGAAGCTCCAACTGGGCCTCACGGAGCTGATGCGGGCGGGCTTTGAGGGTGGCGTAGAAGCCGACCAACCAGAGCACCCCGTAGGCGCTGGATCCATGCAGCAGCCAGCGCAGCCAGGGCGCCATGCCCTTGAGGAGCGTAATCGTCAGCAGGAAATCACCCGGAATCATTAGCGGCAGGGCGGGTAGGATCGCGCGGAGGGCCGCTTCCCGGTGGTGGCTGAAACCCTCTGGAGCTTCCTGGCGGAAGCCCCCCACCAGGAACCCGAGGGCGCTGCCCAGCATGACCAGCTCCAGGGCCATGAGCCGCGCGGCCCGGGGCGGCACGAAGGCCGCGAAGGCCGCGGCGATGCGGTCCTCGGGCCACTGTCCGGGCAGGGACCGGGTCTGGCGCAGGGTCCGGGCCGCCAGTACCAGGAGCAGCAGCTCCAGTCCGGCCGCCGTGGCGAAGCGGACGCGGGTGGCGGCCGGAGAGGCTCCCGCCATGGCCAGCCCGAGGCCCTCGGCCAGAAGCACCGCCGGCAGCAACAGCCGGGTGGCGGGCAGCCGTCCCGTCTGCCAGTCCCGTCCCATGGACAGCAGGCGGAGGGCCAGCAACAGCAGCAGGATCGCGGCCAGTGTGGGCAGAGCTGGATGCCCCGGCTGCCGCAGGCGCAGAACCAGGGCGGCGCTGCCCAGGGCGACGAAGAGGCCCCAGAGCAGGGACGAAGATCGGATGCGCAAGGCCATGGCTCGAGTCTACCGAGGAAGCGGCCCGCCCAGCGGGGCGCCGCCTCGCGTAGAATGGACGTTTTGATGGGAGCTCGCATGGCGGGGTTGGACACGGCGGGGGTGGGCGGCAAGACCGGCGGGGCGATGGACAGCCTGCGGGATGCCTACGGAGACACCCTGGTGGAACTGGGTAACGAGGGCGCTAACATCGTGGTCTTTGACGCCGACCTGGCTGGCTCCACCCGCACCGGCAAGTTCGCCAAGGCCTTCCCGGAGCGCTTCTTCAACATGGGTGCGGCGGAGCAGGGCATGGTGGCCGCCGCTGCCGGCGCCGCCACCACGGGTGTCGTGCCCTTCCTCAGCACGTTCGCCATGTTCGCTACGGGCCGCGCCTACGAGATCGTGCGCCAGGCGGTGGGCCTGGGCCGGCAGAACGTGAAGATCGTCGCCACCCATGCGGGCCTCACCGTGGGCGAGGACGGCGGGACGCACCAGTGCCTGGAGGACCTGGCCCTCATGCGCATGATCCCCGGCATGACGGTCCTCTCACCCGCGGATGGCCGCGAGACCCGCCAGGCCGTACGTGCCGCCTACGCCCACCAGGGGCCGGTCTACATCCGCCTCACCCGGGACAAGTTCCCGCGCATCCATGCCGAGGACTACCAGTTCCAGATCGGCAAGGCCGTGGTCCTGCGCCCCGGCAAGGACGTGCTGCTGGTGGGTTGTGGCCTCGGCACCAGCATCTGCCTGGACGCTGCGGAGCTGCTGGCCGCTGAGGGCATCGAGGCCACCGTGCTGCACACGCCCACCCTCAAGCCCTTCGACAGCGACACGCTGGTGGCCCTGGCCTGCACCCACCGCGCCGTGGTCACCTGCGAAGAGCACCAAGCCCATGGCGGCCTTGGCGGCATCGTCGCCGAGGTGCTTTCCGAAGCCCATCCCATTCCGGTCCGCCGCGTGGGCGTGCAGGACCAGTTCGGTCAGAGCGGCAAGCCCGACCAGCTGCTGGCAGCCTACGGCATCACACCCCAGGCTGTGGCTGCCGCGGCCAAGTCCGCGCTCTGATGGCCACCGAAACCTTTCAGGCCAGCCGCTGGACCAAGGGCAATCACCTCTTCGCCACGGTCATCGAGGTCACCGACGCCGCGGTGGTGCGCCGCAAGCGCTCCTGGTTCACGGTGAACGAGATCAGCATCCACCTGTCCAAGGTGGCCAGCGTCCGCATCGACACGGGCATCCTGTGGTCGGATATTCTCGTAGAGAGCACCGGCGGCAGTGATCCCCTCACCAGCCATGGCCACGTCAAGGCCGATGCCCGCCGCATCAAGGAGTTGATCGAGGCCGCACAGAGCCGGGACGCGCGTTAGGCCCGCTCCCGACCCAGGCTGCCAGCCCCCAAAGCTCGTCCCCCATGTCTTAAGCCCCTTGTCAGGCCGCACCATGTATCCCTCCGACTCCGAGTCCTCCGACACCACCAGCCCTAGGTCCCCCGACCTGCTGCGGCTGGCGCCCGGCACCGAGATCGGGCGCTTCCAGGTCCGGAACCTCCTCGGCCAGGGCGGCATGGGAGCGGTCTACCTAGCCTGGGATCCAGTGCTGGAGCGGAAGGTCGCCCTCAAGGCCATCCGTCTGGGGCAAGACGGGCAGGTGGCCTCCACGGGCCGCTTCCGCCGGGAGGCCATGGCCTTGGCCCAGCTCAACCACAGCAACGTCTGTCAGGTCCACGACTGGGTGGAGGCGCGCGACAGCGCCTTCATCGCCATGGAGTTCATCGAAGGTGAGACCCTCCTGGCCGCGGCCCCGCGCATGGACCTGCGCCAGAAGCTGCTGGCGCTGCGGTCCATCGCCGATGCGCTGGGTGCCGCCCACGCCAAGGGCATCGTCCACCGGGACCTGAAACCCACCAACGTCATGATCGATGCCTCGGGTCAGGTCAAGGTGCTGGATTTTGGGCTGGCGCGGCTGGTGGATGAAAGCAACTCCGGCATGCAACTGGTGACCGGACCCACTCCCAACCTCCTTGCCCTGCAGGCCGCGGCAGCCGCCAGGCAGACGGTGGGAGCGACCGAGCCCTCGCTGGATGAGGAACTGACCAACCCGGGCGCTTCCTCGAAGCCTTCGTCACCGCCCTGGGGGGTGCTCACTGAGGTGGGTACGTTCATGGGAAGCCCCACCTATGCATCACCCGAGCAGATGCGGGGGCGCCGGGTCGGGCCGCCCAGCGATGTCTTCTCCCTGGGGGTGGTGGCCTGGGAGCTGCTGCTGGGGGATCACCCCTTCCCCGGGGAAGGGAAGGCCCGGATGGTGGCCACCATCGACGGCCGGACCAAGACCCTGCGGGGTCGCAAGCTCCCCCGGAAGATCGTGGCCCTGCTCCGCGCCATGCTCCGGAAGGACGGCCCAAAGCGCCCCAGTGCCAACGAGGTGGCGGCGCTCCTGTCCCGCTACCTGACCCGCACCCCTGCGATCTGGTGGGCCGCGGGCAGCCTGGCCGCCCTCCTCCTCATCGCTGGACCCGGCTACTACCTCTTCGGCCGCAGCATCATCGCGGACCTGGGGCAGGAACACGCCCCCCGCATGGCCGTCATGCCCATCCGCAACCTCACCGGAGACCCCACACTGGATGCGTTGGTGAGCGTCGGCATGACTGAGCTGCTGGCCAGTGCCCTGCAGGGGTCTCATCGCCTGGCCGTGGTGGAGCCCGAGGCTGTCAGCCGGGCCATCATCGGCTTCCGGTTGAATCCTGCCGAGGCCCAGGAACCTGCCGGGCAGACGCGGATTGCGCAAGCCCTAGGCGCCCGCCTGCTGCTGCGGGGAACCCTGAGCCTGGACCCCGCGGGCCCTGCCCACCTGCTTGCCTACGAGCTGGTGGACCAGGCCGGCCGGGCTCGCGCCTCCGGAGTCGTGAAGGTCCCCCGGGAAGGCGCCTTCGCCCCCTATGCCCTCGTGGATCCCGCAGCCCACGACCTGCTGCGGAAAGTGGATCCGCTGCGCGCCAGCGCTACCCGGAGCCAGCCCATCCCCGCGGAAGTATTCTCTTCCTACGCCAACGGGAAGTCCCTCTTTCTGAAGGGGGACTTCAAGGGCAGCGAACCCTTCCTGCGCGAGGCCGCCATGCAGGCACCGGGCTTCTCCAGCGCGGTTTCCGGCTATGCGGCCTGTCTCCGTCGGTTGGGTCGGGAGCACGCCCCCGTCGTCGCCAACTGGGCCCTCATGTCCGCCCGGGCCACGGGCGACCGCTGGGCCGAGGGCCGCGCCCTGGGGCTGCAGGCCTACCTGGCCAAGGACCTGGGCCGGCTGGACGAGGCCCAGCGGCTGCGGGAGGCCTCCCTGGCCCTGGCGCTCGAGATCGGCGACCGGGATGGTCAAACCATCGCCTACAACCACCTGGGACTCATTGCGGCGGAGCGGGGCCAGACCCGGGAGGCGGAGGGGTTCTACGACCGGTCCCTCAAGCTCAGCCAGCAGACGGGAGACCAGTTCTACCTGTCCCTAGCCCAGAACAACCTAGCGAACCTGGCCCTGAAGAGCGGCGACCACGCCACGGCGGCGGGCCTTTACCACAGCAACCTGAAGCTCCACCAGGGCCTGGGCAACCGCTGGGGCGAGGCCCTGGCCATGAACAACCTGGGGGTTATCGCCCTCATGACGCGGGACCTACCCGGCGCCGAAAGCATGCTGACCCGGGCACTGGCTGCCCGGGAGTCCGTGGGCGACCAGAGTGGTCAGATCTCCTGCCTCCGAAACCTGGGCATCCTGGCTCAGATGAAGGGACTGCTTCAGGAATCGGTGGACTTCCATGGCCGGTCCCTGGCGAAAGCCAAGGCCGTGGGCCTGCGGACCGTCGAAGCGGAGTGCCAGTTCTACGGCGCGGAAGTGGAGCGCCTCCAGCGCCACTTCAAAGAAGCCCGGGTGGGCTACCAGCGGGCGCTGGAGCTGCTGCCCGCCGGGGTTACGCCTGGGGTGCGCCGGGATGCCCAGGCCGGCCTCGCCGAGTGTCTCCTCCGCCAATCCCGCCCCGATGCGAAGGAAGCGGCGAGGCTGCTGGCGGAGATTCCCCCGGGGAGCCTTGGCTCGCCCTACGTGCATCGGGCCCTGGCCTGGTCAGCCCTGCAGTCCGGCCAGCGGGAAGTGGCGCTCCAGGAGGTGGCCAAGGCCCTGGCGGATCCCAAACGGCAGGCTCCCGAGATCCGGGCCGAGCTCGACCAGCTGCGGGCCGAGCTCCTGACTGGGGGCCGCCCCTAGGGCTTCCCCGGGGCTTTGGCCTCCTTCGGCTTCACCCGGGCCGGTCCCACCAGCCGCCGCGCCACGGCCTGGAGGTCGTCTTCTGCGGCCAGGTGATGGCGGCTATCGCACCCGTCCTGCCTCAGGGTCACGCAGACCCGGCCCAGCGGGCAGTTCAGGAGGCAGTGCTCACGAACGACCTGCAGACCTTGGAGACGCTTCCGGTTCAGCAGCAGCCGGGTCAGGCAGGTCAGGGCCTCGGTCATGGCTCGGCCCTGCCGGGGGCGGCGCAAGGCCCGGCGCTCACAGTCGGCGCAGATGGTGAGGATGGGCTGCATAGAATTAATAATTTAATACAATGCCGGGGAAATCAAGTGTCTGTGGGCGTGGACCGGACTAGGAGAAGCGGGGCGCCCGCTTCTCCAGGAAGGCGGCCAGCCCCTCCCGCGTATCGGGATGGCGCATGGCGGCCTTCATCTGGGCGCCCTCGGCCTCGAGACGGACCCGGAGGCTGTCCGCATCCAGGCCCTGGTTCCGGAGCACCGAAGCCTTGATGCGGGCGAAGGTTTCCGCGGGCCCGGCAGCGAGGCGGTGGGCCAGGGTCTCGGCCTCGCCATCCAGCTGCTCCAGTGGGACGATGCGGTTCACCAGGCCCAGTTCCAGGGCGCGGTTGGCGCCCAGGGTGTCCCCGGTCAGCATGAGCTCCGCGGCCACGGAGGCGTTCACGAGCCGACCCAGCATCACGCTGCCACCCCAGTCCGGGTGCAGGCCGAGCTTCACGAAGGCCATGCTGAAGGCGGCCTCAGGCGCGGCCAGGCGCAGGTCCGCCCCCAGCGCGAGGCTCATGCCGGCGCCGGCCGCGGGCCCCTGCACCACGGCCACCACGGGCCGGGGCAGGGTTGCCAGGCCCCAGGCCACGGCCGCGCCCAGGTCCAGCAGGGCCTCCATCTCCTGCCAGCGGCCCTCGGCCAGGGCCTTGGCCATCCAGCCGATGTCGCCCCCGGCGCAGAAGGCCCGCCCCGCGCCGCGCAGCAGTAGTACCCTCACGCCGGGCTCTGCCGCTTTGGCGAGGGCCTCCTCGAAGCCCTCCTTCATCTCGGGCACCAGGGCGTTCAGCCGGTCGGGCCGATCCAGTGTCAGCGTGGCGACGCGGTCCTGGATGTTAAAGCGCAGCGGGGCGGGCATGGGGACTCCAGAAAACAAGAAAAGAGGGAACACCGATGAACACCGATAACTGCTGATAAAAGATGACCTGATTATCGGCGAGCCTCAGCCTAAACAGGGAGGGATATCAGCTACCCGAACTCCATGATTTTGTTGCGCTAAGCGTGATTGGACAAAATGTGTCCAACCTCTTGAGCGATCATGGATGCGGGAGGGAGACGGGAGTCTCCGCGTGACGAGTTATGACGTTCAGTTCCAGAAGGGACTCAGCCTTCGGGAATTTATTGAGGACTACGGCAGCGAGGACGCTTGCCGGGATGCCCTGATCCGTGCCCGCTGGCCGGAGGGGTTTGTCTGCCCCGAGTGCGGGTCCACCCGGCACTGTCGCCTCGCCCGTGGCCTGTTCCAGTGTCAGGACTGCCGGAAGCAGACCAGCCCCACAGCGGGAACCATCTTTGAGGGCACCAAGCTCCCGCTGACGGTCTGGTTCCAGGCCATGCACCTGCTGACCCAGGGCAAGCACTCGGTTTCGGCGCTGGAATTGAAGCGCCAGCTTGGGGTCCACTACGAGACGGCCTGGATGATGAAGCAGAAGCTCCTTCAGGTGATGATTGAGCGGGAGGAACGAACCACCCTGAGTGGACGGGTGGAGGTGGACGATGCCTACATGGGCGGCGAGCGCCATGGCGGCAGGCGAGGACGGGGAGCCGAGGGGAAGACGCCCTTCGTCGTGGCCGTCCAAACGGACGTGGAACACCCGGAGAAAGTGCTGTTCTTGAAGATGAAGGCGCTGGAGTCGGTGTCGACCAAGGAACTGGAGCCCTGGTTCCGGAAGTTCATCGAGCCGGGCACCCTGGTCCTGACGGACGAGTTGTGTCCATCTTTTTCTGTAAGTTCGTTCCGGTAGGTGGTTGATGACGATTCTGCGGGGTAGCGGCGGAGGGAGGGCGGAGCCCGACCACAGCCGCTACCCCGCGGCGCTTCGGG
>CAIMQW010000043.1 GCA_903843705.1 uncultured Holophagaceae bacterium
CTACGGCTGCGATTTCATCTGGCGTCTGACGGACCGGGGTTCCGGTCGCGAAGTGGCCCGGGGCAAGACCGGCATCGTGTTCTTCGACTACCAGGCCCGCAAGAAGGCCAAGGTGCCCGAGGCGTTCCGCCACCGCTTCCCCGAGGCCTGACCCTCCGGGTCTGGGGCACCGGCCAGCCTCTTGGCAATGCTTACCCGATGCCTCGCGGAATAGCGTGTGCCAGAGCAGGGCCCCTGAGGAAGGTGCTCCGCGCAATGGGGCTGCACCCAGACAAGATCATCAGGGCTCAGGGGCATCTCCATTGAGGCACATGGCCCCGTTAGAAAAAACAGATGAGCCGGTGAGAAACGGTGAGGGCCGGTGAGAAAGATCCTAAGCTCGTGGCAGTCTCACTGTTCCTCACCGTTTCTCACTGGTTTTCTTTGATTTTAATGCCTTTATGGCCCTGGCAACGGGCGCAGAAACCTTGGCGCTGGGCTCAGGATGAGGATGAAAAGAAATGGGTCCCGAGGCCCCAATCTCAACGCGATAAATCGCTTATTTCGTTCCAGCTCCTACGGGCGCCTCCCGCAGCACCACGCCGAGGACGTCCACCACCGGGCGCTCGACGGGCGTGCTCGGCAGGTCCGTCGCCAGTCCCGAGGGCCGGTTCGCGACGGTGAAGACGCCGGTGGCGCGGTCCTTGACGACCATCGCGGTGCTGCCGCCGCCGTCCAGGTTGAGGGCGTCCGCGGCGCCGAAGCCCTGCATCAGCTCGCCCAGCTCGGCCAGGGTGGCGCCGCGGCTGTGGCCCTCCTGGCGGCCATCCACGGCCACCAGCAGCAGGGTGTGGCCGTCCGCGCTGAGACCCACGGCACTCCGGGGGTGGCGGACGGTGTCCTTGGGGTGAGGGAGAAGGCGACCCTGCTCCAGCACCAGGGCGCTGCCACTCACGGCGAAGCGCACGTCGGGCGGCAGCTGGTGGAGGCGGGCGTGCAGCGTGGCGCGACCGGAGGCATGCACGACGAAGGCAGCCTCGAAGCGGGCTTCGACGGGTCGGGCGCGCACCTGCCCCTCGGCGACGTGCCAGCCCACGGGCGTGCCGCAGTTGCCGACGAAGTAGGTCACCGGTGGCGCTCCGCCCGCCTTGGGCTCGGCCCGGAAGTAGCTGGCGTTGAGGGCCAAGGCGAGGTCGTGCTTGCGGGCCAGGGCGCTGGGCACCTCGAGGCGCCCCGCACAGTCCTTCCCACCGCCGGGGCCGAGGCCGTCCGCCATGAGGACCTTCACGGCGACCCGGGGATCCCGGAGATTGATCCGCGCCACCACGCCCGCCACAGGGCCGGGCCTGGCGAAGCGCTCGACAGCGATGGGGTTGGTGGCGGTTCCCTCCAACGGACTCGGCACCTGGGCCAGAGCGGGCACCAGGAGCCAGGCGGCCAGCAGGGCCGGAGAGAGCCGTCTCGTCAGCATGGTTTGAGCCTACCTGATCTCCCGCCGAACCCTGCCGGGGCAGCGTCCACACGCCCGAAGGCCGAGTGCCGCAGAGGTCGCCTGCCTGTCACGGATTTATAGCGGAAGCAAACCTGGTGCGGTGCTTTTTTGCCTCTCCAGAAAATACGCCCCGCCAAAGCAGAACAGATACCTGGCGGTGGGCTTTTCGTCCCAACCCCTGCGCCGGACCGCCGGCTTGGGATCTTCTTGGTGGATCGGTTTTCTGTTCTTCAACGAGGGGACTGGACTCAGGCCAGGAACCGCATCGGCGGGGCCTCCAGCAGCAGGGGCTCGCCGGTGACGGGGTGCTGGAGGCCCAGGCGCCAGGCGTGGAGCCAGAGGCGGTCCGAGGGGGCGCCGCCGTAGAGGCCGTCGCCCAGGATGGGGCGGCCCAGGTGTACGAGGTGCACGCGGATCTGGTGGGTGCGGCCGGTGTGGATGCGCGCCACGACCCAGTGGCCGGGCACCAGGCCTGCGGTCTCCTCGGCGGTGGCCGGGCGGAAGTCCGTGTGGGCGGACTTGGGGTCCATGAGGTCTCCCTCGCAGCCGAAACGGCCCGGATCCGCGCCCCGGAGGCGGCCGATAGGGGCCTTGACCGTGCAGGCCTCCAAGGGCTCCGAGAGCCGCGCCAGGTAGAGCTTCTCCAGGTCCCGGGAGGCGAAGGCCTCGGCCAGGCCCTTGTTGGCCTTGGGATCCTTGGCCAGCACCAGCAGACCCGAGGTGCCCTGGTCCAGGCGGTGGTGGAGGAAGGTCTGCAGGTCTGGGCGCTGGACCTTCAGCAGGGCCAGCAGGTCATGGCGGTCCGAGGCCCAGGTGCCCTGGGTGGCGAGGCCGGCGGGCTTGTCCACGGCGATGATCCAGGCGTCCTCGAACACGATGGGGATGGGCGTGGTCGGCACCGGCGGCAGGTCCGGATCGAAGGCCACGCGGATCTCGAGGCCCGGCTTCACCAGCTTGCCCGCCACCTTGACCCGCTTGCGGTCCACCTGCACGCCGCCCAGCTTCAGGGCCTCCCGGGCCGCGCGTCGGGACAGCTCCGTGTGCTTGGCGATGAGCTGGTCCAGGCGCAGCTCCGCGTCCTCGGGTGTCACGGTGAAGGTCCATTTGCGAAGCGTCATGGTTCCAGCTTAAGGGCGCTCGGCGCCGGTCAGTGAAAAAGCGGAAGGGCAACGACTCTCGCTGAGTGCGCGGAGCAGGCCGAGGTTGAGGAGAGTGACTGGGTCGAAAAAATCCGAGCAGACCCGAAGAAAAACCTTCAGTTCGTGCTGGCAGGGGACTAGGCTTGGCTCCATATTTCAGGGTTCCAGGTTCTGAGTCTCAAGATCCTGGGCCAGCCCTCAACCCCATTTCAGGAGGTCCCCATGATTCCCAAAGCCAACAGCGAAGAGCCGGATGGCTCCACGCCCGAAGGGTCCGAGGAGAACCAGACCGAGAACCTGGCCGCCGAGGCCAGCACCGCCCAAGGCATTGGCGGCACGGGCACCATCAAGGTTTCAGGCTGAGCCGCTTGCCGGTTACGGAAAAAGATCAAAATTAACCACCGATGAACACCGATAAATGCTGATTAAAAGCTGATAAATAAAGAATTAAATAAATATTTATTTTCTTTTTATCATGCCTTCATCGGTGTTCATCGGTGTTCATCGGTGTTCATCGGTGTTCATCGGTGTTCATCGGTGTTCATCGGTGTTCATCGGTGTTCATCGGTGTTCATCGGTGGCTGATTTTTTTTGAGTTTCAGCCGGTGATCCCAGATCCTAGGGCTGAGCCAGGGCCCGGGCCTGCTGGTCGGCGGCCCTCCAGGGGGGCTCCAGATACCGGTTGCGAGTGAAGGCCTCCTGGAAGGCCCGGTGGGCCTCGCGGGCCCTGGTGGCGCGTTCGGCGGGGCCCCCTGACTGCGCCTCTGCCAGCTTCAGGGCGCCCCGCAGGGCCTGGGCCTCGCCCATGCCCGGGTGCAGCCTGGCGAGCTGGTCCAACAGGGCCTTGCCTTGGGCCAGGCGGCGGGCTGGATCCTGGGCCCGGGTCTGTTCCCAGAGCGCCCAGTCCAGGGTCAGGGCGGCCCGGGCCAGCAGGGCTTCCTGGGACTCAGGCTGCGCCTGCAGGGCCCTGGCCAGGGCCTGGTCGGCCGCCTCGAAGTCCTCCGGGCTGGCCAGGCCGCGGTGGGCCTTCAGGCGGGCTGCGGCGCTGTGCAGCTCGCCCCGATAGAGCAGGGCGTCCCGGTGCCGGGGGTGGCGGCTGAGCACGGCGCCCAGGGCCGCCTCCCCCGCGGCCAGGCTGGACCGGAAGTCCCCGGAGCGGCCCTGCAACTGCTCCAGGCGCAGGGCCGCGAGGCGCCCCTGCGTCGCCAGGGCGCCCGGATCCCCGGGGGCGGACGCCAGGCTCTGGCGCAGCAGGGTGTCGACGGCCAGGACGCTGGCTGGTGTGCGGGGGCCCAGCTCGTGCCGTGCTTTCCAGATGAGCAGGTCCGCCAGATTCAGGTAGCCCAGCACCTGGCCCGGGGCCACGGCCATGGCCCGGCGGAAGGCCTGCTCTGCGGCGGACAGGGCGGGCAGGGGGTCCTGACCCCGCTCCCAGGCAGCCCGGGCCACCTGCAGCTGGGCCACGCCGACCCCGTTGTGCAGGTGGGGGACCTCGGCGTTGATGGCCAGACCCCGGCGGTTGGCCTCTAGGGAGGCCTGCAGCTCCGCTCCGGGGTCCTCACCCCGCTCCTGCTTGCGCAGCGCCTGGCTGTAGCGCACCTTGCCCTGCACGAAGAGGGGAACGAAGTGGCGGGGGTTGAGGGTGTGGGCCCGGTCCAGCACCTCCAGGGCCCGCCGGAGGTCCGCTTCGGGATCCGTGCTGCCGGGCAGCACCGCCCGCTGCTGGAGACAGGTGCCCAGGTTGATCCAGGCGGGCAGGGACTGGGGCTCCATCCCCGTGGCCCGCTCGTAGGCGGCGATGGCCCCGTCCAGGTGTTGTCGTGGATCCAGCCCCTGCTGGGCCTCGAAGTCGGACCAAGTCTGGTGGATGAGGCCCAGGTGGTTCTCCACGGCGTAGTCGCGCTTCGGCGGCGCCAGGGACTCCAGGGTCCGGAGACCCCGGTCCAGCTGCTCCGTGGGATCCAGGTTCCGGTCGAGGCGCTCATTGCCCCACTGGTAGTAAGCCTTGCCTAGGGCCGCCCAGGCATCCGCCCGGGTGGGACCCGCCGCCTGGGCTTTCAGGGCCACGGCCACGGCCTCCTGGACCAGGGCCTCCGGGTGCTCGCCGCGGCTGGTCAGCGCATCCGCGTACTGGCCCAGGAGGGCCGCCTGGAGGATGAGGGAGGGCACGTGGTCCGCCTGGGCCCGGAGGGCCAGCTGGACCGCCGCCAGGCCCCGCTCGAAGGCGGGCTGCACCTGCCCCTGGCTGTATTTCTCCATGGTCAGGGCGTTCAGCTCCAGCTGCGCCAGGGCCGCGTAGACCACGGGGGTGCTGCGCCCGCTGGCGGCGGCGGCGCCCAGGTCCCGGCGCCCGGCCTCGAAGTCCGCCTGGGCCTGCTCCGGCTGCCCCTTGTTCCACCAGGACCAGGCCCGGGCCTGTAGGAGGGAGCCCCGCAGCAGGGGGGCCTCGAAGAACCAGGGCAGCTCGGCCTCCAGGACCTTGAGGTGCTCCAGGGCCTCATCCAGGCGTCCCTCGTAGAAGGCCCGGAGGGCCTCCAGATAGGCGGGGGAGGCCACATCCGCGCCCTGGGCCTGGCGGAGGAAGGCCAGGGCCGGGGCCCGCAGCTGGACCTCGATCCGTCGCTGCCGGGCCTCCCGCTGGTCCCGCGCGGGGATGCGCGCCGCCTCCAGCAGCTGCTCCTGATACTGGCGGCCCAGCACCAGGGCCAGGGCGAAGGCCACCCGAGGTTCCCGGTAGCCTGCGTCCCAGGCCATCTGCAGGTGCTCCCGGGCCTGCTCGGCGTCATCCAGGGTCCAGTAGCCCCGGCCCAGGGCGTAGTGGCCGGGCCCGTTGGCCAGGGCACCCGCCGCGCGCATGTCCGCCTGCAGCAGGTCCATGTGGGCCCGCACCGCCTGCAGGTCCGGGCGGATGTCATGCAGGGGCGCCAGGGCCGAGTAGCGGGCCAGGGACTCGATGCGGCCCATGGCCTCCGTGAACTGCTGGGCCAGACGCTCGCGGCGGCTGGCGTCCCGGCGGGTCTTGAGGGTGGTGCCCAGGGCGCCCAGCACCAGGAGGAGGGCCAAGGCGGCCACGGAGGCAAGCGCACGATGGCGGCGCAGCTTCCGCTGCAGGCGGTAGAGCAGGCCCGTGGGCCGGGCCTGCACGGGCTCCCCCGCCAGGAAGCGGTCCAGGTCCTCGGCGAAGGCCCGGGCCGAGTCGTAGCGTCGGGAGCGCTCCTTCTCCAGGCACTTGAGGGTGATGGCCTCCAGGTCCCTGGGGATGCCTGGGCCGTGGCGGCGCATGGGCTGAACCTCGTGGGAGCTGATGGCGCTCAGGATCTCCAGGGCGTTGCTGCCCGGGACGGGCGCCTGACCGGTGACCACCTGGTAGAGGGTGGCGCCCAGGCTGTAGACGTCCGTGCGCCGGTCCAGCTGATGGAGCTCGCCCCGGGCCTGCTCCGGCGACATGAAGGCCGGGGTGCCCAGCACCGAGCCCGTTTCCGTGACGTCCTGGTTCCATTCCCGGGCCAGGCCGAAGTCCATGACGAAGGTCCGCAGGGCGCCGTCCTCGGCCTGCTCCACCATGATGTTGGCGGGCTTCAGGTCCCGGTGGATGATCCCCACCTTGTGGGCCTCCTGCACGCCCAGGGCCGCATCCCGCAGCACGATGACCTTCTGCTCCAGGCTCAGCGCCGGAGCCGCCTGCTCCAGAGAGCTGCCGGCGATGTGCTGCATGGTGATGAAGACCCGGCCCTCCACCTCGCCGACTTCGAAGACCTTGCAGACATGCGGATGGCTCACCCGGGCCTGGGCCCGGGCTTCCACCAGGAAGCGCTGGAGGTGCCGCTCGTCTTCCAGGCGGACGAACTTGATGGCGACCTCGCGGCCCAGGCGGCGGTCCTGGGCCAGGAAGACCATCCCCATGCCGCCCTGGCCCAGGAAGCCCATGAACTCGTAGCGGTCCCAGTCCTTCACGGGGAAGTCCGGCACGGCGCAGCGACTGGCCCCCCCGGTCCCGAAGGCCGAGGCGTCCCCGGCCAGGGTGTCGGCCTGGGACTCGAGGGGCTTCAGCGGTGCATTCGGCATGGCTCCATCGCGGGCTCATCGGGTATTATCGGGCGCGCTTCGAGGCGTCCCATCAGCAGTCAAGCATTGTTACGTAAAATGATATACATTGACTTAAATTAACCATCTTCGCGCTCGTGCCAAGAAGATTTATGAAAGCTCTATGAAGACCCTGGTGTTGCATATTCCCGGCCGCACGCCTCTGCCCCTGGAGGGCGAAGACCGGATCTGGACCCTGGGCCGATCCTCCCAGAACGACATCGCCATCCCCGACGCCAGCCTCAGCCGCCACCACGCCCGGATCAGCCTGAAGGGCGGTGTTCCCTCAATCGAGGACTTGGGCTCCCTCAACGGCACTACCCTCAACGGCGAGCGCATCGCGGTGCCCCATCTCCTGCGCGAAGGCGACGAGGTCCAGCTGGGTCAGGTGCCCCTCCGCCTGGGTACGCCCACCCAGGGGCCCCGGGTTCGCATCAGCCCAAACACGGGCGACTCCTCCTCCGCGGGCTCCATCGTCCTGCCCCTGGAGCGGCTGCGCGCGGCCCCCGATCGGCGAAGCGAGGCCCCGGAAACCCTGCACCTCCGGGCGGTGATCCGCGAGATCCAGGCCCTCTCCCTGGAGCTGCTGGAGGACAGTCCGCCGGAGCAGCTGCTGGCCGACCTGCTGGACCGGCTCTGGACCCTACTGAAGCCCTGGCGGGCCGCGGTACTGCTCCAGGATCGGACCGGGCTGCACACGGTGGCCTCCCGCGGACCCGAGATCGATGAGCCCATCCTCCTGGCCCGCTGCCTGGTGGACGCGGCCCTGGAGCGCAAGGAGTCCGTGCTCTTCAACGACTTCGGGGAGGACTTGGGGCTGGCCACACCCTCGCTCATGCAGAGCGGCGTGACCTCGGCCATGGTGACTCCCCTGGAGCACCAGGGCGTGGTAAAGGGCCTGCTCTACCTGGATTCCCGCCCGCCCAGAAAGCCCTTCGACGAGGAGGACCTGCGCCTGGCCAGCACCTTCGCCCACCTGGCCACGGCCAAGCTGGAGCAGGCCCGCATGCGCGAGGAGGCCATGGCCCGCAAGAAGGTGGATCAGGAGCTGGACCTGGCCCGCCACATCCAGCAGGGCCTGCTGCCGGGCTTCCCACCGGACATTCCGGGCTTCGAGCTCTACGGCAATAACCTGCCCAGCCGCCAGGTTTCCGGCGATCTCTTCGGCTGGTGGCCCCGGGGTGACGGGAAATGGCTCTTCTGCCTGGCGGACGTTAGCGGCAAGGGCCTGGGTCCGGGCCTCCTCATGGCCTCGCTCCAGGCCACCCTGGAGGCCTGGACCGAGCGGGATCTCTGCACCTCGGAGCTAGCCTTCCAGCTTTCGAGGAACCTGGCCCGCAACACGGATGGCCGCCGCTTCGTGACCGCCTTCCTGGCCCTCCTGGACCCGGCGACGGGCACGCTGACCTACACCAATGCGGGCCACAACCCGGCGCTCCTCCTGCACGGGGTCGAGCCGATCCAGACCCTGGAAGCCCAGGGCCTGCCTCTGGCCATGCTGCCCGGCCAGCCCTACGGCGAGGCCACCCTGAGTCTGGCGCCCGGCGACCTCCTCCTGGTCTACACCGATGGCATCACCGAGGCCGCGAACGCTGCGGACGAGGAGTTCGGCACCGAGGCTCTCATAGCCCTGGTGGGAGCCCACCGCCACGCGTCCCTGCCAGCCCTGGACGCGGCCCTGCTGGGCGAGCTGGATCGCTTCACCGCGGGTGCCCCCTACCTGGATGACCGGACCCTGCTCATGCTGCGGCGGACCTGAGGCGGTCGCCTCGCCTCAATAAACGAGGCAATCCTCGTCCGGCTTTGGCAGACTGGGGGGGTTGGAGGCCCCATGAGCCGATTTTTCCGTGCCCTGCTGATCCTGGTCCTGGCGGTCTTCGCCTCGGCGGCGGACCTGTCGCTCGGCGGCTGGACCCTGAAGCCGGGTTCTTCGGCCAAGGCTGAGGGCCTGCGCCTGGACGCGGCCGGGGGCGCCGAGGGCACCCTGGCCTCCGCGCCGGTCGCGCTCAAGGTCGGTGAGCTGTATCGGCTGAGCGCCACGGTCCGCACTGAGGGCGTCAAGGTCGATGCCCTGGCGCGCTACCCCACAGCCCTGGGCGCCTGCCTGTCCATGCAGAGCTTCCCCTTCACCAACGCGTCGCAGAGCGCCGCGGGCACCGCCGAGCGCCGCCTCGCGGTGCTGTTCCTGGCCACCAGCCCCACGGACCGCGCGCAGCTGCACCTGGGCCGCAACGGCCAGGCCACGGGCGCGGTCACGTTCAGCGAGGTGAAGCTGGAGAAGGTGGAGGACGTCACCGCCTTCGTGCCCCTGGAGACCGTACGCTGGGCCGGGAAGGGCTTCCGCTACGAGATGGGCGGCTGGACCTTCCTGCACATCGAGGGCGCCCCCTACGCCCGGGGCCGCCAGCACGGCGAGCTCATGGCCGAGGAGATCGTACGGTTCATGACCAAGCTGGGCCTCCAGAAGGATGCCGCGGACCCCGCCCGGGGCTGGACCGACAAGCGCCACCTGGCGGACGCCCTGTTCCTCCGCAAATACGACGTGGAATACCTGGAGGAGATGAAGGGCATCGCCGACGGCGCCGTGAAGGCTGGGGTGAAGTTCAAGGGCCGGGACCTGGACCTGCTGGACATTGTCACCCTGAACAGTGACGTCGATGAAAGCTATCTCCATTCAGCACTTCCAATTACGACGAATTCCTTGAGCGGTCGCACGTTCGTGACCGCCGATGACGAGGTGGCCAAGGGCGGGCAGGGGGACCACTGCTCCTCCTTTGTGGCCACCAAGGAAGCCACCCGGAGCGGTCGCTTCATCTTCGGCCAGATCTTCATGTGGGGCGGCTACACGGGCACCGAGTGGAACGTGATGCTGGACATCGTGCCCGAGAAGGGCCAGCGCCTGGTGCTGCAGACCTTCGCGGGCGGCATCCACAGCGGCACGGACTGGTACCTGAACGCCTCGGGACTGGTCATGGGCGAGACCACCGTGGGGCAAACCCCCTTCAATCCCGACGGCACGCCCCAGAGCAACCGCATCCGGAAGGCCGCCCAGTACGCCTCGGGCATCGACGAAGCGGCGGCGATCCTCTTCAAGCAGAACAACGGCCTCTACACCAACGACTGGACCATGGCCGACACCAAGACCGACGAGGGCGCCTGCTTCCTGCTGGGCACCGACAAGACGAAGCTCTGGCGCACGGGCAGCAAGGGCAAG
>CAIMQW010000044.1 GCA_903843705.1 uncultured Holophagaceae bacterium
CGGACGGCGTGGCCGTGAGCCAGGTGGGCGAGCAGACCTTCGAGCTCTGCCGCCAGTATGTCGATGAAGTGGTCCTCGTGGACACGGACGAGATCTGCGCCGCCATCAAGGACGCCTTCGAAGAGAACCGGTCCCTCCTGGAACCCGCCGGTGCCCTCGCCGTGGCCGGCCTCAAGGCCTGGACCACCCAGCACCCAGACCGGCCCAACCCTGGCGCCCTGGTGGCGATCCTCTCCGGCGCCAACACCAACTTCGACCGTCTGCGCTTCGTGGCCGAGCGGGCCGAGCTGGGCGAGCGGCGCGAGGCTGTCCTCGCGGTCACCATTCCCGAGCGGCCGGGCAGCTTCCGGGCCTTCTGCGAGCGCATCGGCCAGCGCGCCATCACCGAGTTCAACTATCGCTACGCGGACCCAGCCAAGGCCCACATCTTCGTGGGCATGCAGGTGGCTGACGGCGCCGAGACCCGCCGCCTGCTCGAGGACCTGCACGCCGACGGCCTGGAGGCCCTGGACCTCAGCGACAACGAGATGGCCAAGCTCCACATCCGCCACCTGGTGGGCGGCCACGCCCCCGCCGTGGTGCACGAGCAGGTGCTGCGCTTCGAGTTCCCTGAGCGGCCGGGTGCCCTGCTGAAGTTCCTGGGCAGCATGAGCAGCGACTGGAACATCACCCTCTTCCACTACCGCAACCACGGCGCCGACTACGGCCGCGTCCTCGTGGGCATCGAAGTGCCCCCCGACGACCAGACCGAGTTCCGCGCCTTCCTCGACAACCTCGGCTACGCCTGGGTCGACGAGGCCCAGAATCCGGCCTACCGGCTGTTCCTGGGGTGAGTGGGAAAGAAAACCACTCTCGCAGAGAAAAGACGAGACAGCGGAGGGGCGCGGAGGAAGACGGCCTGTGGCATCCTCCCTGTCGGAGGCTTTCATGACGGAGCGGCTGACGGGACCTGAGCTGGTGGCGCTGGTGCAGCGGGTGTTCGTGCCGCGGGCCGGGGAGAAGGCGCTGGCGATCCTGGTGGACCTGCCGGACGCGCAGGTGTCGGATGATGCCGACTGGGCCGCGCGGCGGACCATGGCCGCGGACTGGGCCGCGCAGCTGAACACCCGGGATGCCGAGCTGGGGCTGGCCACGCACCTGGCGGTCTATCCCAACATCCACACCAACAACGGCGACCTGCCAACTCGGGTCTGGCTGCACTCCGGCGGCCCCCTGCCCGCCTCGGACGCTCTGGATTCTGCGACTTCGGTGAGCTTCGCGGAGCTCTTCGCGGAGCATCCCATCCTCATCGCCCTGACCAAGTTCTCGGCCACGGCGCCCCTGAAGCTGGCCGCGAAGCACTACCCCATCCGCGCCGCCACCATGCCGGGCTTCCGGGCGGACATGATCCCTGCCCTGCGCCTGGACTACACCGAGGTGAACCGCCGCGTGGGGCTGCTGAAGGACCTGCTGGACCGGGCCGAGGGGGCGGACTTCCGCTTCGGCACACCCACCGGCGAGTGCGCCCTTCATCTGGACCTGCGCCACCGCACGGGGCACGCCTCCGGCGGCCTGCTGCCCGAGCCTGGCGTGGCGGGCAACCTGCCCTCGGGCGAGGCCTACATCGTGCCCTACGAGGGCGAGCGGCCCGGCGACCCCAGCCGCACGGCGGGTATCATGCCCGTGCAGTTCGGCGCCGAGATCGTCCGCTACCGCATCGAGGGCAACGTGGCCGTGGCGGTGCTGTCCGAAGGCCCCACCTCCCGGGCCGAGGAAGAGCACCTCCAGCGCGAACCCGCCTACGGCAACCTCGCGGAGCTGGGGCTGGGCGTGCTGGCGGCCTTCGGCGTGAAGCCCGTGGGCGAGATCCTCCTGGACGAGAAGCTGGGTCTGCACCTGGCCTTCGGCCGCAGCGACCACTTCGGCGGCCAGGTGGGCCCCGCCCAGTTCTCCAGCCCCGGCGCCGTCATCCACATCGACCGCGTCTACGTCCCCGAGACCCAGCCCGACGTACAGGTGCTGAGCGTGGACCTGACGATGCCTGACGGAAGCTGCGTGCCGCTGATGCGGGATGGGGCCTACAGCGTGGGGTTCTGAGGACCCCCTGAGGGCAGACAGGCAAGAACCTCAGATGACGCCTTGGATGCAGATGGGACCTGAAACCACTCCCTTATTCATTTCAACCCGCGCGTTGGCCTGCTGGGATGGGACCTCCATTCGGATTCATGTTCTTCGATGACCAGCCGGTCTGAGTTCCTGCCCTTCCCCCGACCTACTCCTTCCCTGGCGCTGATCCGTGGAAGAGGCGCCAGGCCCAGCCCTGGCCGCGCCGCACCAGGACGGCGCTGAACCGGTAGGGCGCCTTGAAGCGCAGCTTGCCGGCAGGATCCTTGACCACCATGCGGCCCTCCACGAAGGCCCAGGCCGTGTCGCCGTGGTGGCTGATGTCCACGCGATCCATCTCCCAGCTGAAGCGGTTGCCCCGCATCAGGGCCGCGAGCCACCCCTCCAAGGCGGCGGGGCCCTTGAAGACCTCACCCATGTCCGAGCCCACCATCAGGATGTCGGCCCGGTCCTCGAAGAGGGCCAGGCAGGCCTTCACATCCCCAGCGGCAGCGGCGGCATCGAACTGCGCCAGGGCCCGGCGCACTTCGGCCTCCACGACCTCGGCCGAGGGGGACGGAACGGTCCTCGCAGGGGTGCACCCGAGCAGGAGGAAGAGGGTGGCCAGGCACCCGGCCACCAATTGCACAGCCTTGGTTCTCGCCTGCTCTCGCATGCCTACTCCACAATGGGAACGCTGAGTGCCGTAGGCTACCGCTTGGGATAGGCGGGGATGGGCGGGAAGGCCGGGGTCGGATTCTCTTTCAGCTGCTTCAGGAGGATCTCGATGCCCACCTCCAGCTGGCGGTCATGACCCTGGAGCCGGCTGGCAGGATCGTTCTCCACGGTGAGGTCGGGGTCGGCGCCGTGGTTCTCCACCCACCACTTCCCCTCACGGCCAAAGAAGCCGTTGTTGCTCTGCTCCACCGTGCCGCCGTCCAGGGTGAACTGGGTGTTGATGATGCCCACCAGGCCGCCCCAGCTGGGCACGCCCACGATGGTGCCCAGGTTGCGGGCCTTCACGTGGGAGAGGAAGGCCTCACCGTCACTGCCGTTCTGCTCGTTGCTGAGGAACACGTAGCGGCCGTCCGAGGCGGTGTTGGGGTAGCGGAAGGGCGCCATGCCACGCAGGACGTTGAAGCCCACCTGCTTGCGCTCCAGCTTGTCGATCATGAAGTATTCGGTCCACCCGCCCCCGTTGCCGCGCACGTCGATGACGAGCCCCTTCTTGTAGCGGAAGGCGCGCCAGTACTTGTCGAACTGGCCGATGTTCTGGTCGCCCATGGCCGTGAGGTGCAGGTAGCCCAGCTGGCCGTTGGAAGCCTTGTCCACGGCGGCGATATTGTCGGCCACCCAGCGCTCATAGCGCAGGTTCCCGTCGCTCTGGAGGGGCTCGACTTCGAGGGTGCGGGCGCCCTCCAGGGTGGGTTTGCTGTTCACGGTGAGCTTCACCTTCTGGCCCCGGATCACCTGTAGCCGGGACTGGATGGCCTCCGGCGCTCGCAGGGGCCGGCCGTCAATGGCCAGCAGGTAGTCGCCCTCCTTCACTTTGGGGGCGGGATCAGCCAGCGGGCCCTTGAGGTCCTGGGCGTAGGCCGTGGGCCCGTAGATCCGTGTGAAGCGGTAGACACCTGCCTCGGCGGCGAAGTCGGCGCCAAGAGAACCGGAAAACACCGGACTCGGCGGCAGCTGGACCGGACCGAGGTCGCCGCCACCCACATAGGTATGGCTGGCGTTGAGCTCGCCCACCATCTGGCTGAGCAGCCAGTTCAGTTCCTGCCGCGAGTTCAGCTCCGGCAGCCAGGCGCGGAACTTGGCGCCGATGGCGTTCCAGTCGTTGCCGTTCATGTTCTGGTCGTAGAAGAAGTCGCGGTACCAGCGCCAGGTGTCCTCGAAGATCTGCTTCCACTCCTCCCTGGGCACGACGGTCATGCTCAGGCGGTCCAGGTCCAGCTTCTCGGGAAGGGCCTTCGAGCTGAACACGGCGGCGGCCTCGCCGGTGTGGAAGGCTGACCCCTTGCGGAGCAGCAGGCGCTTGCCCTCGGCATCGAAGGTCCAGTCACTGACCGGGTCGGCGAGCACCACCTCCTTGTCCTTCTTGGCGGCGGGATCGTAGAGGTGGAGCTTCCACTTCTCGGCCCCGCGGGCGGTGAACACCTCTTCTACTACGCCATCGTCCCAGCCGTCCACCTCGTCCCAGCCCACCATCCCCCGCCCCGCCTTGAGGTGGAAGAGGTTGCCGGGCTTCACGGGCAGCGGCGCGATGCGCTCCGCCAGGCCCGCCACGTCGATGCGGAAGGGGCCGGTCGCCTTCTCCTCGCCGGCGCGCAGCGGAACAGCCATGACCCGCACCGGGGCGCGCTGGATGTGGTTGTCCTGGCTGGGGTCCAGCTGGGTGTGGAAGTTGCTGTAGCTGAGGAAATACAGGGTGCTGCCATCGAGGTCGAAGCGCGGATTCAGGCAGTCGAAGAAGCCGTCCGTGAGGGTGACCTTCTGCTTCGTTGCCAGGTTGTAGAGGTAGATCCGGCTGTTGTGGCTGGGCTCCACGAAGCTGTAGGTGAGCCACTGGGAGTCCGGCGCCCAGGCGTAGTCGCTGACTTCCCAGGTGAACTCGTCGTTCTTCAGCTCATGGGACTCGTCCACCTTGGTGAGCTTGCGGGTGGTCAGGTCCATGACGTAGAGGGCGAAGCTTTTGTCGCCAAAGAGGAGCTTCGTGCCGTCCGGGCTCCACTCCAGGTGGTAGAGCGCGGTTTTCAGGCCCGTGGGCACCCGCTCAGCCGCGCCGTCCACGGGCTGCACATGGAGGTCGTAGTCGCCGCTGGCGTCGCTGAAGTAGGCCACGCGGCTGCCGTCCGGGGAGAGGCGCGGCATGCGCTCCCGCACCCCCGGGGTCTTGGTGAGGTTCACCGCGGCCTTGGCGGTGTCCGTGGGCAGCAGGAACACATCGCCCCGGGCCTCGAAGACCGCAGTGCCGCCCACCAGGCTCATGGCCTGGATCCAGCTCTTGGGGTTCACAGGCCGGGGCGCGGCCCGCCAGCCATCGCTGCTGACCGTAATGTCCAGGCGCCGCACGGCCCGGGCGGTCAGATCCAGGGCCTGCAGGTGGCCGCCCTGCACAAAGACCACGGTCTGGCCATCGGTGCTGGGCTGCTGCACATCGAAGTCCTTCAGGTCCGTGAGGGGCTCCACGGCCTTGGTGCTGGGGTCCACCGAGAAGAGATTCGTGATGCCGCTGTTGCCGCGGTCAGACACGAAGAGCACCCTCCCCCCCGCCCACATGGGCGCGCCGTTGCGACCGACGTAATCCGTGAGCTGCTCGAAGCGCCGGTTCTTGAGGTCCGCCAGCCACAGGTCCTGGTGGTCACCACCCTTGTAGCGTTTCCAGTAGTATTCCACCTTGCCTTTGGTGCTGTAGGCCAGGCTCAGGCCGTCCGGCGAGAGCGTGCCCTGCACCCCCCGAGGCACGGGCAGCGCCTCAGGCTCGTGACCCTCGAGATCCACGGTGTACAGCCGCACCACGGGGCGAAAATCATAGCCGGCGATGGTCTTGTAGAGCACCCGCCGGCTGTCCGGCGTCCAGCCCTGCACCGTGGCGGCGCTGGCCCAGGTGAGGCGGCGGGGGGTGCCTCCCTCGGCGGGCATCACGTAGGCCTGGGTGCCGCCGTCATACTGGGCGCTGAAGGCGATCCACTGGCCGTCGGGGCTGAAGTGGGCCGCCGTCTCCAGGCCAGGGTGGGTGGTGAGGCGCCGGGCGGGTCCGCCCTTCAAGGAGCCCAGCCAGAGGTCGTCCTCCCAGGTGAAGACCACCCGGTCCCCGTTCACGTCGGGGGAGCTGGCGAACCGCGGAGCGTGGCTCTGGGCTGCCAGGGCACATGCGGCGAGGAACAGGGTGGCGACACGGGCACCGAGCATCAGAGACTCCGAGAGGGACGGGATAGTCTACCTCGCGCGACTATGAAATTTTAGATATTTGAATCTAGAACAGCCGCCCCACCAGGGCCGCCAGGGCCGTCTCCGTACGCAGAATGCGCGGCCCCAGGTCCAGGGGTCTCAGACCCGCGCGACAGAGGCTGTCGAATTCTGCGTCGATCCAGCCGCCTTCGGGGCCGATGGCCAGGGTGACGGGCGCCACCAGCCCCTTCGGCGTCTCGCCCCCGGTCCCCGGGTGGGCCACCAGGCCCGTGCCCTGCCCCACCAGGCTCGGCAGGTCATCCTCCACGAAGGGCCGGAACAGCCGCGCCAGCTGCAGGTCCGGCAGCATCGTGTCCCTGGCCTGCTCCAAGCCCAGGAGCAGCTGCTCGCGCAGGCTCTCGGGCCGCAGCCGGGGGCTGGCCCAGTAGGCCTTCTCCACCTTCCAGGCGTTCAGCAGCACCAGGCGGGCGGCGCCCAGGCTGGCGGCGGCGGCCACCACGCGGTTCAGCACCTTGGGCCGCGGGAGGGCGATCACCAGCGTCAGGGGCAGCTTGGGCGGCGGCGCCTGGTCCAGCACGAAAGTCAGCTCCAGGGCCTCGGCGTCCAGCCGCAGCACCCGGCCGCGCCCCATGGCGCCGCCCAGCAGGCCCACGGCCAGCTCCCCACCCACGGTGGCCCGGTGGACCTCCCGCACATGGGTCAGGCGCCGCCCCGTGAGGCGGGCGCGGTCCGGCGCCACCAGGTCTTCGGGCAGGAGCAGGACGAGGTTCACGGCCGCGGCTTCCGCTTCGCTTTGGGCTTGGCCCGGCCCGCCACGGCGATGGCCCGGGCCATCCAGATCGCCAGCAGGTCCGGATCCTCCAGCACCTCCGCGGGCAGCTCGTAGTACTGCATGGGCTTGGCAGGATCACCGAAGGGCAGGAACGGCCCCATGCCCGCGGCTTCGAAGTCCGGCCTGTTGCTGTCGTCCACCTTGAAGTAGAGCACCTCGTCCGCCACCAGCGCGAAAGTCCGGCCCTCCGCGAAGATGGCCAGACCGCCGAACATGGGGCGCGACGTGACAGGACGGACGGCTCCCATCAGCTCGAGGAGGTAGGC
Organism: uncultured Holophagaceae bacterium; assembly: GCA_903843705.1. Taxonomy (GTDB): domain Bacteria; phylum Acidobacteriota; class Holophagae; order Holophagales; family Holophagaceae; genus Geothrix. The sequence goes on from CAIMQW010000044.1 coordinate 7,093, forward strand.
GCGGAAGCTCGCAGAGACAGCCATGGGGCCATCCTACCCGCCCCGAGAGGCTGCGGATGGCCCAGTTCAGCCAGTGGTCGGCGGTAGGCGGCGGGTTCTGGTCACAAAGCGCGGCACGGCGGCCCAACCGGGGGTACCTTTCCAGTATTGAAACCTGGAGGTAGCTTATGGTCCGTCATGCTTCCGCGTCTGAAGCGCTGGCCTGTGTCCAGTCCGGGATGCGGGTCTTCATCCACGGCGGCGCCGCCACGCCCACCATCCTGGTGGAGGCCCTGGTGGCCCAGGCCGAGCGCCTGCGGGACGTGGAGCTGATCCACATCCACGTCAGCGGCAAGGTGGACTACGCCCGGCCGGACTACGCCCGCAGCTTCCGGGTCGCCAACCTCTTCGTGGGCCACAACATGCGGCCCTACGTGGGCACGCCCCGCGTGGACTACCTGCCCTGTTTCCTCTCCGAGATTCCCAACCTCTTCCGCTCGGGCCGCCGGCCCCTGGACGTGGCCCTGCTCCACGTCTCGCCCCCGGATGAACATGGGTTCTGCACCCTGGGCGTCAGCGTGGACGTGGCCCAGGCCGCGGCCGAGTGCGCCAAGGTCATCGTGGCCCAGGTCAACCCGCAGATGCCTCGGGTCCACGGCGACGGCTTCATCCACATGAGCCGCATCCACCACTGGGTGGAGGTGGACACGCCCATCCCCGAGTTCCCCCAGCCGCCCATCGGCCCGGAGGAAGCTGCCATCGGGCGCTTCGCCGCGGAGATCATCGAGGACGGCGCCACCCTGCAGATGGGCATCGGCGGCGTGCCGGACGCGGTGCTGTCGGCCCTCAAGGGGCACCGCCACCTGGGCATCCACACGGAGATGATGTCCGACGGCGTGCTGGCCCTCATCCACTCGGGCGTAGTGGACAACACTCTGAAGAAGATCCACCCGGGCAAGGTCGTGGTGGGCTTCGTGACGGGCACCCGCAAGGTCTACGACTACATCGACGACAACCCGCAGGTGGCGATGCTCGACATCGCCTACATCAACAACCCCACCATCATCGCCCGCAACCCCAAGGTCACGGCCATCAACAGCGCCGTGGAGATCGACCTAACCGGCCAGGTGTGTGCGGACTCCGTGGGCCACCGCATCATCTCCGGCGTGGGCGGCCAGATGGACTTCATCCGCGGCGCCTCCCTGTCCCCCGGCGGCAAGCCCATCATCGCCCTCCCCAGCCGCACCAAGCGCGGCGAGTCCCGCCTGGTGCCCACCCTCAAGCCCGGCGCGGGCGTGGTGACCACCCGCCAGCACGTCCACTACGTCATCACCGAATACGGCGTGGCGGACCTCTACGGCCGCACCCTCCACGAGCGGGCCCGGGCCCTCATCCGGATCGCCCACCCTGAGGATCGCGAGAGCCTCGAGCGCGCCTGGGCCACGGTGTCCGTCTCCGAGTAGGGCCGCTATCGGTCCGCGACCCGGGCCTCTTCCACCCAGATGACCTCGCAGGCTCCATCACCGGAGTCCATCCTGGTCAGGCTGCTGACCCAGCGGAAACCGTCCTTGCCCTCAGCCCGGATGAGCTGTCCCCGCAGCTCCACCAGCTGTCCGACCCTCGCCCCCAGCAGACACTTGGCCACTGCGTCCGTGGCGGGGATCAGGTGCATGTTTGCACTGTGCGAGATGACCTCGTCCGCCGGGATGGGCAGGGTGGCGGCACTCCAGTAGTAGAAGCGGTCCTGCTGCCGGATGGTGAAGGCCGCCAGCACCCGGCTATCGGACATGGGACCCCAACCCAGGGCCAGGTCCACCGGCGACAGCTCCGCCGCGCGGTCGAAGCGGTAGCGCTCCGTACCCAGCACCCGGGCCCGGAGCTGGAACTGGGCCAGAGAGGTGAGCTTGTGGCCGCGATGGGACCAGCTCTCCCGGGTGGCGGACTCGGTCTGCAGCGGCTCCTCTGGGGCCAGGATCCCCGGCCGCTGGACCACCGGGCGGCCGCCCCAGTACATGAACCCCGCGAAGCCCACAACCGCCACCAGCCCCAGCATCAGCCGACGCTCTTGAGCCCACTCCAGCCAGTCGTCCATGCGAGCAGCTTAGCGGTACCGCCGGAGCCGGGACGGAGGCAGATTCCGCCCTCTGCTGATCTACACTGGGGCCATGTCCGAACCCCTGCTCGACGCCCTGCTCGACGCCTGCCGCCGTCTCCACGCGGGGGGACTGCTGGCGGCCTCGGACGGCAACCTGTCCGTGCGGCTGCCCAACGGGCTCCTCGCCATGACGCCCAGCGGCGTGCCCAAGGCCAAGGTGGAGCTGCGCGACCTGGCCTACCTCCGCCTCGACGGCGAGGTTCTCTCGGGCCGGCCCAGCAGCGAGCGGGCCATGCACCTGGCCGTCTACCGCGCGGTGCCCGGGGCCCGGGCCATCGTCCACGCGCACCCGCCCACGGCCATCGCCTGGAGCCTGGCCCGGCCGGAGCTGAGAGAGCTGCCCGCGGACGCCCTGCCGGAGGTGATCCTCGCCGCGGGATCCATCCCCATCGTGCCCATGGCCATCCCCGGCACCGAGGCCATGGGCACCCACCTGCTGCCCTTCCTGCCCGACCACCGCCTGCTGCTGCTGGCCCGCCACGGCGGCCTCTGCTGGGGCGACACCATGGATGAGGCCGCCGGAGGCCTGGAGCGCCTGGAGCAGGTGGCCGTGATCCTCTGGAAGGCCGAGACCCTCGGAGGCGCCAAGCCCCTGCCCCCCGCCGAGCTCGCCGAGCTCCGCGCCCTCCGCGCCAAGCTGGGACCGCGGGCGATCTGAGGGAAACAAGGGAAAGGCACTGAAACAGGGATAAAGACGGATGAAGGGGATAAAACCACACAAGGCCCGACCCGCTTTTCATTTATCCCCTTCATCCCCTTCATCCCTGTTCCTTCGCCCTTCTTCGTGGTCTTTGTGGTAATCAAAGTCTTCTTGTGGAATCCCAATGACTCCTTTTGAATCCCTGGGCCTGAGACACGACGGCCGCACGGTGTGGGTGCTGGACCAGACGCGGCTGCCGGACGAGGAGCTGTGGCTGGACGGCAGCGAGCCCGCGGCCATGATCGCGCTCATCCAGCGGCTGGCGGTGCGCGGCGCGCCGCTCATCGGCGTGGCGGCGGCGGCCTGTCTGGCCACCTTCGCGGAGCGCGGGGCCTCGGTCGCAGAGTACGCGGCCGCCTGCGCCGCCCTGCGCGCGGCCCGGCCCACGGCCGTGAACCTCATGTGGGCCATGGACCGCATGCGGCCCGCCACGGATCCCGTCGCCGAGGCCCAGGCCATCTTCGCGGAAGATGTCCGGCTCTGCGAAGGCATGGCCGAGCACGGCGCGGCCCTCATCCAAGACGGTGAGCACCTGCTCACCCACTGCAACACCGGCGGCCTGGCCACGGCGGGCATCGGCACGGCCCTGGGCGTCATCCGCCGCGCCCACGAGCAGGGCAAGCGCATTCATGTCTACGCGGACGAGACCCGCCCGCTGCTGCAGGGGGGCCGCCTCACGGCCTGGGAGCTGAAGCGGCTCGGAATCCCCGCCACCCTCATCACCGACAGCATGGCCGCCCTGCTGCTGCGCGACGGCAAGGTGCACCGGGTGCTGGTAGGCTCGGACCGCGTGGCCGCCAACGGCGACTTCGCCAACAAGGTGGGCACCTACGGGCTGGCCGTGCAGGCGCACTACCACGGCGTGCCCTTCCATCCCGTGGCGCCCTTCTCCACCGTGGACCTGGCCTGCCCGAATGGCGCCGCCATCCCCATCGAGCTGCGCGACGCCGCCGAGGTCCGCGGCTTCGGCTCCCTGCGCTGGGCCCCCGAGGGCATGCCCGCCTGGAACCCCAGCTTCGACGTCACCCCCGTGGACCTCGTCACCAGCCTCGTCCTGGATCGCAGCGTCTACACCGCCGAACAGCTTAAGGCCGGCGCCCTGCGATCGGAATAGGAACCATCACAGGGAATCAACCTGCCTTTTCAGTTATCCCCTTCATCCCTGATTATTAGTTCTTCCTGCTTATCGGCCTTTCTCCGCCAAAACCAGGAGCCTCTGAGGCATGGGCGGGGTGAGGACGGCGGCGCGTAGCAGGCGGTTCAGGATGACTTCCAGGTCGAAGCGGCGGTTGAAACGCCACTGGAACTCGGCGAGATAGCGTGGGAGGTGCTTGGCGCTGATCCAGCGGCAGACGCCGAGGATGTTGCCTTTCAGATTGCCGAGGATCGTGTTGACCCATTTGAAGGCTGGGTGCCTGGAGTTACGCCAGCCACCTTCCATCACCATTGGTTGGTGGTCCTCGACCACTTCGCCGATGGCGTTGAAGCTGCGCATGCCATCGGTCAACACTGTGGAGGTCTTGGCCAGGCTGCGCTTGGCCCAACGCCTGATCGTCCTTCCCTTGAAGTTCGGGACGGCCTGGACCTTCAAGTAGACCACTTTGCGCTCAGATGGGTCTTCCTCCGAACTGGTCTGGACAGCGGCGAGCATGGGGGCCTTCCCGGGTGCCCCACGCCCGCGCTTGCCTCCGTGATGTTCCCCGCCCATGTAGGCGTCGTCTGCCTCGACGCGCTCGGAGAGGATCCGGCCCTTCTCTCGCTCCAGCATCACCTGCATGAGCTTGTGCTTAACCTTCCAGGCCGTCTCGTAGGACACGCCGATCTGCCGCTTGAGTTCCAGGGCCGAGAGGCCGTGCTTGCCCTGGGTGAGCAAGTGCATGGCCAGGAACCACTTCTGGAGCGGGAGATGGGTGTGCTGGAAGATCGTGCCCGCCGTGACGCTGGTCTGCCGGTGGCAGGTGTTGCACTGGTAGAGCCTCCGCGCATCCAATAGGCAGTGGCTCCGGCATCCGCAATCAGGGCATTCGAACCCTTTTGGCCACCTGGCCTTGAACAAAGCCCTGGCACACTGGTCTTCGGTGCCATACCGTTCGATGAACTGCACCAGCGAAAGGCCGTGCTGGAACTGCATCGGGCTGTAAACCATGGAACCTCCCGGGACGCTAAACCCGACCCCAGAGTGCTTCCAGCCTATCGACAATGGGTGTCCAATGGCCTTACCAGCTGTTCAACCTTGACTTACACCAACCTCATCCTCGAGGATGAAGCGGATCAAGGCCGATAAGCAGGTAGTTCTTTTTTGAAACAGGGATGAAGGGGATGAAGGGGATGAAAAGCGGGTCTGTTTAGGGGCCTGGATCGCTGTAGCGTTCTCTGACTAAGGCTCGACCAGCGAGAAGAGAGACTCCACGGGCGCCTCCAGCACCTTGGCCAGCTTCAGAGCCAGCACGACGGAAGGCACCATCTTCCCCGTCTCGATGGCGTTGATGCTCTTCCGCGTCAGCCCCGCCAGGGCGGCCAGGTCGGCCTGGGTGAGGTCGCGCATGGCGCGGTGGACCTTGAGGGTTGTGCGAAGCTCGGCACCGGACATGGCTCAGTCCCGATCGAAGAAGAGGAACGCCGCCAGGAAGGAGATGGCCCCGATGAACCAGGTGAAGGTCCCCATGTGAGCGAGGCTGTCCGTGCTTGGACGAAGCCCCAGCAGCCAGGCCAGCGGCAGCTGCACGACCATCACGATCAGGAAGGCGGCGCGAAAAGCACGCATGGCATTGAGTCTCCGGAACTCGTCCTTGGCCACCGCCTGGAGGTCCGGATCGTCGCTCGCGATCGAGACCCCCCTGCGGGAGATCAGGACCCAGGCGAGCCCCAGGGTTAGGATAGTGGGACTGAGCAGGAGGAGACTGAGCTGCAGGCGCTCGTGCTGGCCGTCTCGGTCCCAGGCGGTGAGGACCCCGTAGCACAGGGCGGGCAGCAGGCCGGCGAGGCAGATGGAGGCCAGCCGCTTCATGTAGCGGAGGAAGAACTCGGTGCGATGGGCTTCGGGCTGCTTCATGGCGATCTCCGTGGGGGCCAGGGCTCCCCGTGGAGAGAACATAACTCATACGGGACAAAAAGCAACCTATAGGTGTCTTTTGTTGGACACCGACTCGTCAGCGGCCTCAGTGCCCCACGTTCCGGTACATGGCCTCGATCTCGGCCTTGAAGGCGGCCGCGATGGCCTTTCGGCGCAGCTTCAGGGTGGGGGTCAGCTCCCCCAGCTCCATGGAGAAGGGACGGTGCAGCAGGGTGAACTTCTTGACCTGCTCGTACTGGGCCAGCTCCTTCTGGAGCTGCTGGAGGCGCTCCTCGAAGAAGGCCACCACCCGGCTGTGGGCCACCAGCTCCGCCAGGTCCTGGTACTTGAGATCCACGGAGCGGGCGAACTCCTCCAGGCTCTCGAAGTGGGGCACGATCAGCGCCGAGACGAAGTTCCGGGAGTCGGCGATGATGGCGATCTGGTCGATGAAGGGGTCCTTGCCCAGCATGCCTTCGACCCGCTGGGGGGCGATGTACTTGCCGTTGGAGGTCTTCATGAGCTCCTTAATGCGCTCGGTGAAGATCAGGTTGCCCAGGGCATCGATGTCCCCGGCGTCACCGGTACGGAGGAAGCCATCCGCGGTCATGGCCTTCGCGGTCTCCTCCGGTCGGTTGTAGTAGCCCCGCATGATGGTAGGGCCCTTGACCAGCAGCTCGTGGTCCTCGCCCAGCTTCACCGCCAGCCCATCGAGGGGGCGGCCGAGGGTGCCGATGGGGAGGGTGCCGTCCTCGTAGCAGGAGACGGTGGCGCAGGTCTCCGAGAGCCCGTAGCCGTATTTCAGGTTCAGGCCGATGGCCTGGAAGAAGACGTTCACATCGTCCGCGAGGGCCGCGCCGGCCACGGGAAAGAACTTGCAGCGGCCGCCGAACAGCTCCCGCAGCTTGCGGAAGATGAGCCGGTCCGCCAGCTGGAGCTTGAGGGCCAGCCAGGGCCCAGGCCGCTGCCCCAGGATGCGGAGGCGCACCCGCTGCGTGCCGGCCCGCATGGCCCAAAGAAACAGGGCGCGGACCGGCCCGGAGGCCTTGGCGATGCGGCCGTGGATGCCGGCGTAGGCCTTCTCGTAGACCCGCGGCACCGCGCACAGGTGCGTTGGTTTGACCTCCCCGATGACTTCGATGAGGGTGAGGGGGTCCCGAATGTAGACGTTGAGCGCGCCCCGGTAGAGCACGTAGAAGGTCCAGGCCCGCTCGAAGATGTGGCAGAGCGGCAGCATGGCCAGCGAGACGTCGCCGGGCTCCACCTTCAGCCGGAGGTCGTGCAGGTGCATGGCCTCCATGACGTTGGCCTGGTCCAGCATCACGCCCTTGGGTTCGCCCGTGGTGCCCGACGTGTAGACCAGCGTGAGCAGGTCGTCCCTCCGCAGCTCCCCGGCCCGGCGCTGCACCTCCCCGGCGCTGGCGGGGCCTGCCCCCAGCTGGATCAGGGCCTGCAGGCTGAGAGCCCGGGGCTCCCCTCGGAGGTCCACCTTGGGATCCAGGCCGATCACGTGGTCGAGATCGCCCGTGGCCAGGAAGGCCAGGCCCAGGTCCACCTCGGTCTGTTCCCCGACGAAGAGGATGCGGATGCCTGCGTCCCGCAGGATGAAGCGGGCCTGCTCCGGGGTGCTGGTGGGATAGAGGGGCACCGTGACCCCCCGGGCGGCCAGGATGCCCAGGTCCACCTGCGTCCACTCGGGCATATTCCGGGCACAGAGCCCCACCTTGTCGCCGGCCTGGTGCCCCAGGTGGACGAGTCCCCCGGCGACACCCTCCAGAGCCGCACCCAGCTCCCGCCAGGTGATGTCCCGCCAATGGCCATCCACCTTCGCGCGCTGGGCGGGCCGGTCGGCCCAGTCCTGAGCGTGCTGGCGGTAGATCTCGATCAGGTGACTGGATCCCATGGCCTGACCCCCGGAGCAGGAATGTACGTTCGGCGGGACCTGCTCACCACCGGAATTGTTGAAGGAATCACTCCCCACGGCCGCTGAGAGCCTGCAGGCCTACGCCCACCACGATGACGGCCAGGGCCACCCAGCGCATAGGGGTCATGGCCTCGCCCAGGAAGGCGCGGGCCATGAGCGCGTTGGCGATGAACCCCAGGGCCAGGAAGGGGTAGGCGTAGTTCACCTGCACCAGCGAGAGGGCGCCAAGCCAGACCACCACGCTCACCGCGTAGCAGGCCAGTCCCGCGATGACCCAGGGCTCCAGCATCAGCTTGAACAGCGGCCCCACAGCCAGCTCCATGCCACCCGCGGCCTGGAGCCCCTTCTTGAGGCAGATCTGCGCGGCGGCATTGAGCAGCACGCCCAGCACGATGAGGGGAATGGCCTTCAGGTTGGGGTTCAAGGGGACTCCAGCAGCTGGGTAAGTTCGTGCCACAGGACGGTCTCATCCAGGGCGTTCATGCAGGGATGCCCCGGCAGCGGACAGTGGAAGACCATGCACTCCAGGCAATCCAGATCCTCCCGCCGCACCACGCAGACCCGGGGGCCCCAGGGGCCCGAGTGCCGGGGCCGGGTGGGGCCAAAGACCGCCAGAGTCGGGATGCCCGCCCCCGCCGCGATGTGCCCCAGCCCGGAGTCCATGCCCACCAGGGCGCGGGCCCCGCAGACCCAGGCCGCGGACAGGGCCAGCGGACAGCGGTCCACGAGGTTCAGGGCCTGGGGCAGCGCCGCCACCAGCTCCCCGGCCAGTCGCTGGTCCTCGGCCCCGGCGCCCAGGATCACCACGCCCAGGCCCCGCTCCCGCAGACGCCGCCCGAGGGCTGCGAAGAGGGGCACGGAGAGCCGCTTGGAGCCGCTGTTGGCGCCCGGGGCGAACACCACGTAGTCGCCCTGGAAGCCGCTCTCGACCTGCTGGGCGGCCTGGGCCTCGAAGGCCTGGTCCCGGGGCCGGAAGGGGGTGAAGCCCATGGGACCCAGGTCCGGGAAGGCCTGGCTGACGACACTGGCATAGCGCTGCACGAAGGGATCCTCACGCTGGTAGAAGGCCACACTGTGCGTCTGCAGCAGGGACACCCCGCCATCCCCGCAGCCCAGGCGCAGGGGCACCCGGGCCAGGCAGGCCGCCAGGTGGGGCCGCGCGCTCTTCGGAAAGCCGATGAGGGCCGCGGGCCGGTGCTGGCGCAGCAGCTTGGCGGCCTCCCAGGCCCCGTATTTCCGTCCGGGCTCGGCCACGGTCGCCACCACGTTCGCGCTGCCCTCAAAGAGCTCCACGGCCACCGCCGGGCCCCAGACCACCAGGGGCAGCCCGGCGCGGCGGAGGGGCTCCACGGCGGCGTAGGCCATCATGGCATCGCCGAAGAAGCGGTTCACCCGCATCCAATAGGCACCTTGCGGGATCATCCGGACCTCTTCCTGAGCAACAGGATATCCCCACTTCCCGTGGTCACCGAGAGCAGCACCTCGAAGCGGGCCCGCAGCGCCGGGCTGTTGCCCCAGGCGTCCTGCTCCCACTCGTCCCGCTGGGCCACCAGCCGGGCTTCCGGGTCCAGCTGCGCCAGGGCCGCGGCACTGCGGACCTCGGGCATCAGGTGGTCGGTGTAGACCATGACCCCGCTGCGCAGGGTCTGCCAGTAGAAGACCTGGCGGCCCCGGATCAGCGGCTGGACAGCGGCTGTCCAGCGGTGATAGCTCTTCCGGGCGTCCAGCAGGCGGAAGCCCCAGGTGCCCCCGGCCAGGTAGAGCAGGCCCAGGCCCAGGGCCACCCCCTGCACCAGGCCCGGTCCCTGGCCCCGGACCGTGCTCACCAGCACCACCACCAGCCCGCTGCCCAGGCCCAGGGCCAGGACGCGCAGGAGGTCGAGGAAGGGCGCCACCTCGGCCTGGGTCCTGGCCCCGCCCGCCCCGAGGGCGAGGGCCGCCAGCCCCAGGACCAGCACGCCCAGCAGCCCCGCGAGCAGGGCCCCGAGCCGCCGGGCCCGGGTGGGGGTCGCCCCCCGGAGCAGGTCCCCCGTCTGCAGCGCCAGGAAGGGATAGGCCATGAGCAGGTACTTGCCCTGCTTGCTCTGCACGGCGCTCAGGAACACCAGGGGCACCAGGAAGGCCAGGAGCAGGAAGCGGCCCGTCGGCCCCGCCAGGGCCCGCTCCCGCCGCAGGTGCAGGGCCACCGCTGGCAGCAGCAGGGACCAGGGGAAGAAGTCGCCCAGCAGATACTCGAGGTATTTCCACCAGGGGTGGACGTGGTCCCAGGCCCGGGTGGCCCGGCCGAGGTTCTGCAGCACGATGAGCTCGTAGGCGTAGTGTGGCCCCCCTCGCAGGCCTGCGGCCACATACCAGGCGGCCACGGGCAGCACCACGATCGCCGTGCCCAGGGTCAGGCGCGCGCGGCGCAGCACCGCCAGGTCGCGCTGCCAGAGCAGGAACGCCGCCAGCAGCAGCACGGACAGCACCGGCGCCAGCGGCCCCTTGGCCAGGAAGGCCAGCGCCAGCCAGCCGTAGGCCTTCAGGAACCAGACCTGGGCTTCGTCCGGGCCGCTTCCACCCGCCTCGCCTCGCAGCAGCAGGTAGCCACTGAGCCAGCAGAGCCAGCTCCAGGCCAGCAGGGCCGAGAAGAGGAGGTCGATCTGGATGAACTGGCTCTGCCAGAACCAGAGGGGCGTCACCGCGAGGATCAGCGCAGCGGGCTCGGCGGTCCCCACTGGCAGGAAGCGCAGGGCCCAGCGGCGGAAGGCCGCGAGGAAGGCCACCGAGGCCACCACCGAGGGCAGCCGCAGCGCCCAGGCGGCCACGCCCTGGGTGAAGCCCAGCCCGCCCGTGAGGGTCTCCAGCAGCCCGGCGGAAACCTTCATCACCCAGTAGTAGAGGATCGGCTTCTCGCTGTAAGGCACCCCGTTCAGGTAGGGCAGCAGCCAGGAGCCGCGCAGGCGCATCTCCTTCACGCACTGGGCGAAGTCCGGCTCATCCGGAGCCCAGAGGTCCCGCATGGGCAGCACCGCCAGCAGCAGCGCCGCGAAGAGCAGCTCCGGCAGGTGGGCGCGCACCCAGGCTTGGAGGCGGGGCGCAAGTGGGAGCGGAGCGGCAGGAGCAGTCACCCCTCCATGATCGCCTGGAAGCGCCGCCGCCGCCCAGGCGTTAGACTGGCCGCATGACGCCCCTGCTCCTCAGCCTTCTGCTCCTGGGCGCCCCGGCAGACGGGGTGAAGGAAGACCTCAAGCAGGCGGGCAAGGAGGTCGGCCAGGCCATCCAGGAAGGTGGCAAGGCTGTCGGCCAGGCCGCCAAGCAGGGCGCCAAGGCCGTGGCCCGCGGCGCCAAGACCACCGGCAAGGCCATCGCCAAAGGCGCGAAGGAGGCCGGCAAGGGCATCGCCAAGGGTGCCAAGGAAGCCGGCGAGGGCATCAAGGACGCCGTAAAAAAGTAAGCGGCCTCAGCGCCGCCGGGCCACCAGGGCGCCGGTGTTGCGGGCCACCACCTGCCAGCGGTCCTGTTCCGCCGCGCCCAGGGTCTTCCAGATGGAGACCTTGGCCATCACCAGCACGGGCCGGTCCGGCTGTTCAGCCTTCATGCGGTCGGCCACGGCGCCCAGGGCCGCGGGATCCTCGTTGAACCAGCGACCGGGATCCGCCAGACGGTCGCGGCCGAAGGCCAGCTCGCCGGTGCCCGCCACCACGACAACGCGGGTGCGGGCATAAAAGGGCAGCCCCTGGAAGTAGACGTCGTAGGAGATCCACTGGGCGTCGGCGGGGGACTGCCGCACCAGGTCGGCGACCCCCTTGCCAGGGCCGGCCGTGACCTGGGCCGCCACCAGCAGCAGCCAGAGCGCCGCCCCATAGGAGGCCATCAGGCGGGGACCGCTGAGCCCCCGGGGCCGGTGCGCCCAGACCCCCAGCCCCACGAAGGCGGCCCCCAGCAGGGTGAGCCAGGGGAGGCCCGTGAGGTGATCCCGGAAGAACACCGAGGCCAGCAGGAAGAGGCCGCCCAGAGCCATCAGCTCCTTGCCCATGCGGCCCAGGGCCGCGGGCTCCTCACCCTGCCGTTCGAAAGCGCAGGCCAGGGCCGCCAGGGGCACGATCACCGGCAGGATGTAGGGGGGCAGCTTGGAGCCGGAGAAGGTGAAGAACACCAGGGGCCAGAGGAAGCCCATGGCCGCCAGCCCCACGGTCCAGCGGGCCAGGTGGTCCTGGGCCTGGGGTCCCTTGCCCCGCAGGAAGGTCCAGGTGCGCTTCAGGCCGACGAGCGTGGCCGAGAGCCAGGGCAGCAGGCCCACGGCCAGGAAACCCACGAAGTAGAGCTTGTCCAGCAGCCAGTTGTTGGAGCCCTGCCGGGCGTGCTCATGGGTGAGGAAGCGGGTGAAGTGCTCGTGGATGAAGAAGAACTGCGCATGGCCAGGGTTGGCGCGGTTCACGGCCCAGAACCAGGGCACCACCAGCACCAGGTAGAGCAGCCAGCCGAGGGGATCGAAGGCCGTGCGCAGCACCGCCCGGCGCAGGTCCGGATCCTTCCCGGCGAAGAGCAGCGAGCCCAGCAGGATGCCGCCGGTGAGGATCACCTCCGCCAGCCCCTTGGTGAGCATCGCGCCGGCCAGCAGGGTGAAGGTGGCCAGGGTCCAGCCGAGACCCGAGCGGCCTTCCCGGCGCTGGGCCACGGCCTCCACCAGGGCCGCCAGGGCCGCCACCAGGAAGGCGCTGAAGAGGGCGTCCAGGGTCAGCAGCTGCCCCAGGATGAAGGCCAGCAGGCCCGTGGCGGCCATGAAGGCGGCCCAGAGCGGCTCCCGGGCGCCCAGGCGCTTGGCCAGCCGCCAGGCCGCCCAGAGCATGAGCCCTGAGGCCAGGGCCAGGGGCAGCCGGGCTGCGGCGCCGCTGAGTCCGAAGAGCTTCATGCTGAGGGCCGACAGCCAATACTGCAGCGGCGGCTTCTCGAAGTAGAGCACCCCGTTCAGGTGCGGCGTCAGCCAGTCCCCGGAGGCCAGCATCTCCCGCGGGATCTCCGCGTAGCGCCCCTCGTCCGGCTCCCACAGCGGCCGGATCAGCAGCGGCAGCAGCCCCAGGAAGAACCAGAGGCCGAGGAGGGTGCTGCGTTCACGGCGGGTCATGGGCGGGGGTTCACTCCGTTACCAAGGGATGGCTTTTCCTATCTCAGCGCGGCGTCAGAACACCGCGGTGGGTCGGACCCAACCGCCGCGCTGAGCAAGCCGAGTGCTAGTTCTCGGTCTCAACCACCTTCTCCTGGGCCTTGTGCTCTTCGACGAAGAAGTCGATGGTCTTCTTGAGCGAGTCGGTCATGGAGACCTTGGGCTCGAAGCCGAAGGTGGCCTGCATGCGCTTGATGCTGGGGGTGCGCCGGGCCACGTCCTGGTAGCCCTTGCCGTAGAACTCGCTGCTGCCGACCTCGACCATGCGGCCCTCGGGAATGCCGCGCTCGATGCGGAAGGGGTGGTCCTTCCAGATGGCGATCATCATCTCGGCGATCTCGCGGACGCTGAAGTCGTTGGACGGGTTGCCGATGTTGAAGATCTGGCCGTCCGCCTTGCCGCCCTCGTTGCGCAGCACCGCCATGATGCCGTCCATGGCATCCGCCACGTCGATGAAGCAGCGGCGGGCCGTGCCACGATCGACCAGCTGAAGGGGCTCGCCGTTGAACAGGGTCCAGCTGAACTGGGTCACCAGGCGGCTGCTGCCTTCCTTGGCGGTGTTGAGGCTGTCGAGCTTGGGGCCCATCCAGTTGAAGGGACGGAACAGCGTGAAGCGCAGGCCCTGCTGGAACCCGTAGGCCCAGATCACGCGGTCGAGCAGCTGCTTGCTGGTGCTGTAGATCCAGCGGTTCATGGGGATGGGGCCGGTGACCAGCGGGGACTCGTACTCGTCGAACTCCTCGTCGGGGCACATGCCGTAGACCTCGGAGGTGCTGGGGAAGACCACCCGCTTCTTGTATTTCACGCACTGGCGGACGACCCGAAGGTTCTCCTCGAAGTCGAGCTCGAACACGCGCAGGGGGTCGGTCACATAGACCTTGGGCGTGGCGATGGCCACCAG
>CAIMQW010000045.1 GCA_903843705.1 uncultured Holophagaceae bacterium
AACTAATGATCTTTTCATAGTAACCATCATCTCAATGCGTCAAAAAATGACTTTTTTCTTATTACTGTCATTACAATAATTATTATTACAGATATTAATGTTGTTGGATTATTTTTAAATACTCAAATCGAAGCGTGCTGCAGATGAAATGTTCACCGGCAAAGCCTCCGGATCCCATCCTTTGTCCACCGGCCCTACACTGGCCGGAAAGCCCTGGAGCCCCCATGCCCTACCCGAGCCTGCTGGCCCCCCTCGACCTCGGTTTCACCACCCTCAAGAACCGCGTGCTGATGGGGTCCATGCACACCAACCTCGAGGAGGCCCGGGACGGGTTCGTCAAGATGGCGGCCTTCTATGCGGAGCGGGCCCGCGGCGGCGTAGGGCTCATGGTCACGGGCGGTATCGCGCCCAACCTGCAGGGCCGCCTGACCCCCTTCGGGGCCCAGCTCTCCTGGCCCTGGCAGCTCGCCAAGCACCGCCTGGTGACCGATGCGGTCCACGCCGCGGACGGGAAGATCGCCCTGCAGATCCTCCACGGCGGACGCTACAGCTACCACCCCCTCAGCGTCGCCCCCTCGGCCGTAAAGAGCCCCATCACGCCCTTCAAGCCCCGTGCACTCAGTGAGCGCGGCATCAGATCCACCATCCGCGCCTACGCCCGCTGCGCCAGCCTGGCCAAACGGGCGGGCTATGACGGCGTGGAGATCATGGGCAGCGAAGGCTACCTCATCAACGAGTTCATCGCGGCGCGCACCAACCGGCGCACGGACGCCTGGGGCGGCTCCTACGAGAACCGCATGCGCTTCCCCGTGGAAGTGGTGAAGGCCGTCCGGGAGGCCGTGGGCCCGTCCTTCATCATCATCTTCCGGCTATCGATGCTGGACCTGGTACCCGACGGCAGCAGCTGGGAGGAGGTCGTGGCGCTGGCCCGAGCCGTGGAGGCAGCCGGGGCGACCCTCCTGAACACGGGCATCGGATGGCACGAGGCCCGAGTGCCCACCATCGGCGCCATGGTGCCCCGGGGGGCCTACGCCTGGGTGACCCGGAAGCTCCAGGGCTCCGTGGGCATTCCCCTCATCGCTACCAACCGCATCAACACCCCCGAGGTGGCCGAGGAGATCCTGGCCGCCGGCGATGCGCAGCTGGTGAGCATGGCCCGGCCTCTGCTGGCCGATCCTGAGTTCGTCAAGAAGGCCGCTGAGGGCCGCGCCCTGGACATCAACACCTGCATCGCCTGCAACCAGGCCTGCCTCGACCATGTCTTCAAGCGGCAGCGGGCAACCTGCCTGGTGAACCCCCGGGCCTGCTACGAAACGGAGCTGGTCTTCCAGCCCACCCTGGTGCCCAAGCGCCTGGCGGTGGTGGGCGGCGGCGCAGCCGGCCTGAGCTTCGCCTGCCACGCCGCGGAGCGGGGTCACCTTGTCACCCTCTTTGAGGCCGAGGCGGAGCTGGGCGGCCAGCTGAACCTGGCCAAGCAGGTACCGGGCAAGGAAGAGTTCCACGAGACCCTCCGTTACTTCGGGCGGCGCCTGGCGGCCGCGGGCGTCTCCCTGCGCCTGGGCCTGCGGGCCACCGCAGAACAGCTCCTGGACTTTGATGACGTCATCCTCGCCACGGGCGTCCGCGCCCGTCGGCCGGGCATCCCCGGCGTGGATCATCCGAAGGTCATCACCTACGCTGACCTGCTCTCCGGCCGGAAGGTCGCCGGCGCCACCGTCGCCATCATCGGAGCTGGGGGCATCGGCTTCGACGTCGCGGAGTTCCTCGCCCAGCCCGGAGGCACACCCCAGGTGGACCGGTACCTGCGCGAGTGGGGTGTCGACGGCGACCACACCCACCAGGGCGGCCTGCTGCCCGCGCACCAGCCCCCCCTGCCGGCCCGCACCGTCTACCTGCTCCAGCGCAAGACGGACCGCATGGGCGCGGACCTGGGCAAGACCACCGGCTGGATCCACCGGTCCACCCTCAAGGCCCTGAAGGTGAAGATGCAGGGCGGCGTCCACTACGAGCGCATCGACGACGAGGGCCTGTGGATTCGGGACGGCAAGGACGCGGGCTCGCGGTGCCTGCCCGTGGAGAGCATCATCCTCTGCACGGGCCAGGACTCGGAGCGGGACCTGGCTGTGCACCTGGCCACCCGGAGCCGCCGCATCCACCTGATCGGCGGCGCCGAGCAGGCCGGCGAGCTCGACGCCCAGCGGGCCATCCGCCAGGGCGCTGAGCTGGCGGCGCGGATCTGAGTGCCCCAACCGCTTCCGCACCTCTCGGCCGCCGAGGCCCGGCGCCTCTTCCTGGGCGCGCAGGGGCTGCTGGAGGACCCGGGGCGCCGGGCCACTGTCACGACGCTGCAGGCCCTCATCGAGCGCCTGGGCTTCGTGCAGGTGGACACCATCAACGTGGTGGCGCGGGCCCATGACCTGACGCTCTTCAGCCGCCTGGACGGCTACCGGCCTGAGCAGCTCCGCCGGCTCGTTGAGGAGAAACAGAGCCTCTTCGAGCACTGGACCCACGACGCCTCGCTCATCCCCACGGCCTGGTTCCCCCACTGGAAGCCCCGCTTCGACCGGGACCGCGCCCGGCTGCAGGCGCACGCCTGGTGGCAGCACCACTTCCGCGGCACCGAAGGGGCCCAGGTGGTGCAGGCGGTGAAGGCCCGCATCGCGGTGGAAGGGCCACTTAAGTCCTCGGACTTCGAGCACCCAGAGAAGCGTGGTCCCTGGTGGGGCTGGAAACCTCAGAAGGCCGCCTTGGACTTCCTCTGGCGCAGCGGCGAGCTGATGGTCCCTCGCCGCGAAGGGTTCCAGAAGGTCTATGACCTGACCGAGCGGGTGCTCCCAGACTCCCACGCCCTGCCCTGCCCGGCCCCGGAGGTCCACCGGGACTGGGCCTGCACCCTCGCGGCTGAGCGGCTTCAGGTCTTCACCGCGAAAGAGCTGGCTGACTATTGGTGTGCCGTGGAGGTCGCCGAAGCTCGGGCCTGGTGCGCCGCCGCGGCCCGCAGCGGGCGCATCGTTGCCGTTCAGATAGAAGCCACCTCGGGCGCCCTGGAGCCAGCCTTCGCACTGGCGGACTGGGAGACCCGGCTGGCCCGGCTCCCGGAGCCACCGGAGGGTCTCCGCCTGCTCTGCCCCTTTGATCCCGTCCTGCGGGACCGGGGCCGGGCCCTCCGCCGCTTCGGCTTCGACTACCGCTTCGAGGCCTTCGTGCCCGAGGTGAAGCGGCAGTTCGGCTACTTCGTGCTGCCCATCCTCGAGGGGGACCGCTTGGTGGGGCGCCTGGATCCCAAGCTGCACCGCGACCAGGGGCTGCTCGAGATCAAGGGCCTCTGGTGGGAGGCCGGGATCAAGCCCACCCAGGCCCGCCGCCGCAACCTGGAAGCAGCCCTGGAGCGCCTCGCCGCCTTCACTGGGGCGGACCGCATCCACGTTTCTTGCTGAACAGGCTATCCTTGGCCCCATGTCAGCCCCCAAGACCCCCCTGCTGAACCGGATCCACAGTGCTCGAGGCCTCTCGCCCAGCCAACGGCAGATAGCGGACTGCCTCATCGCCAACATGAACGAGGCCGCCCTCTGGGGCGTGGAGGACCTGGCGGCGAAGTCCCAGACCTGCGTGGCCACCGTGGTCCGCTTCGCCAAGAAGCTGGACTACTCCGGCTACCTGGAGATGCGGAAGGCCCTGGTCGGTGCCGCCAAGAAGCACTACGGGCGCGGCGAACAGCTCCTGCAGGCGCCCATGCAAGCCTCGGCCACCCTCCTGGAGGTGGTCCGCCGGGACATCCGCAACCTCGAGACCCTGGTTCAGGCCGTGGACGAGAACCTGCTCCAGCGGGTGGTGAAGCAGGTGCGGGACAGCCGCATCCGCCTGATCATCGGGGACGGCGTGTCGGCCCTGATGGCCCGCCAGCTGGCCTACCTGCTGATCAACACGGGCCTGCCGGTCATGGAGGGCAACCCCGCCGACTTCGCCACCCAGGTGGGCCTGCTGGACACCAAGGACCTCCTTATCGCTATCAGCATCACGCCATACACCCAGGAGACCCTGGACGCCGCCGCCTATGCCCGGAAGCGGGGCATCCCCGTGCTGGCCTTCACGGACAGCCTCAACTCCCCCCTAGCCAAGTCCGCCACCCTGGCCCTGCCCATTCCCGGGGAGAACCTGCTGTATTCCCACAGCGTGACCACCTTCGGCGTCCTGGCCCATGCCATCGCCACCTCCATCGCCAGCCAGACCCCCCAACAGACCCTCAGCAAGCTGCGCGAGGTCGAGCGGGTGGCGCGCCAGAAGTTCGCCAAGGACTGACCGGGCTGAGCCAGGCAAGGGGTGCCCTGCCCAGGCGGGGACTGCGTCGTGGGACCGATGAAAATAAACTTGACTCGATAATCCCAAAAGCATTACTTTTTTGTCACCCAACCTTTACCCCCCCGGAGGAGCGATGACTCGAAATACGAGCAGTCCCTGGCTCAGTGCACTCGTTCTGGCCCTCGTGGCAGCCCCGGCTGCACTCGTCGCCCAGACCAGCACCACCGCCGCCTTGGCCGGTGTCATCCGCGATGCCGCGGGCAACCCCGTAGCCGGCGCCAAGGTACGCATCACCTCCGACGCCATGATCGGCGGAGAGAAGGCCACGGTCAGCGCCACCAACGGCGCCTATCGTTTCTCTGCTCTGGCCCCAGGTCGCTACAAGATCGTCGTCAGTTCCCCGGGCCAGCAGACTCTCTCCATGACCGAGAACCTCGCCCTAGGCCAGACCACTTCTGGCAACTGGAAGTTCCCAGCCGTCGCCGGCGCGACCGTGGAGATCGTCGCCGCAGCCACCAACGCGGAATCCAGCGCCGTCACTATCACCCAGAACTACAGCACCGAGGTTCTGGCCACCCTGCCCGTGGAGCGCTCCATCGCCGGGATCATGAACCTCACGCCCGGCGTGAACGACAACCGGGCCTGGGGTGGCTACTCCGGCGAGAACGCCTACATGATGGACGGCATCAACATCAGCGACCCCTCGGGCGGCACCGTCTGGATCTTCCCGAACGTCGACTGGTTCTCCGAGGTTCAGGTGGCTGGCCTGGGCGCCAACGCCGAGTTCGGCGGCTTCATGGGCGGCTTCGTCAACGGCCTCATCAAGCGCGGCGGGAATACTGTGGAGGGCAGCCTCACCGCCTACTACGCGGATTCCAAGTGGCAGGCCAAGATCAACGCCAACCACCCCGACCTGCCGAATTCGGACAAGGCCATCCTCCCCTCCAAGAACTGGGATACCGCCATCAGCGTCGGGGGACCCATCATCAAGGACAAGCTCTGGTACTTTGTTTCTGCGGAACGAACCGAGCAGGATGACAACCCGCCGGGCGCCGAGCTGCCCCAGCGCAATCAAAAGGTCATGACCCTGGCCAAGATCACCTGGGCCCCTACGGCCTCTTCCACCTTGGAGTTCCTGGCCGAACACGACTACGTGGGCCGGGACCGGCGCTACATCGACAAGTACACCATGCCCGTCGCCACCCAGAAGGAGAGCGCTCCCAACAACTCCTTCAGCGCCACCTGGACCCAGACCATCGGCCAGGACAAGGTCCTGACGGTGAAGGCCTTCGGCTACTCGGGCCGCTATGACATGCCGGGCTACGGCGGCAACGCCCTGTCCCTGGACGCCTCGGACCTCTATCAATACGACCCCAAGAAGCCTGCGCGGGAATACTTCAACAACTCCACCTACGAGGACTTCAACTACCGCTCCCGGGCCACCCTCCAGGCCACCTTCGACTGGTTCAAGACCGGCCTGTTCAGCGCCAGTGACAGCCACGCCTTCCGCTTCGGCATCGAGCGGGAGCAGGCCGCCGACGAGGAACTGGAACGCTTCCCCGGCAACCTGAACCTCAATGCCACCTTCGACTCCGAGGGGATCTACGGCGACTACATGATCCAGGGCGGCGGGTGGAATGTCCGCCAGCGCGTGGACCGTCTGGCCGCCTTTGCTCAGGACACCTGGCATGTCACGGACCGGCTTACCCTCACCCCCGGTGTGCGCTTCGAGCAGTTCCAGGCCCGCTTCTACGGCGGCAGTACGCTCTGGGACAAGAGCACCTGGGCCCCCCGCTTTGGCTTCAGCTACGCCCTCACCCAAGACCAGGCCACCATGGTCAAGGCACACTGGGGCAAGTACTACGCCGGCTACTCCACCTACTTCATCGACCGCGCCATCCAGAGCGCCATCCCCGTCAAGAACTACTACAGCTGGGGCGACTACCCCACCATCCCGAACGTCCTGGACCCCTCCACCTGGCCCGATCACACGCCTGGCACCGCGGACAACTACGCCTACCGGCGCGTCAATGACATCACGGCCGTGGATCCCAATGCCCGGCAGCCCTATGTCCTGGAAACCACCCTCTCCTTGGACCACCGGTTCAATGCCAACTGGGGCGGCAGCGTCTCCTACGTCTCCCGCGACTGGAAGGACAGTTTGGTGCGGGTGGACACAGCCGCAGATCCAAGGGGTGCCTGGTCCGATTATGTGGACCCGCTGCACAACCGGCCCATCAGTCTCTATGAGCCCGGAATCTACAGTGATCCAGGCCTTGATTTCCGCGTCCCGCATAACACATACGTGACCACCAACGCGAGCGATGCCAAGCGTAAGTACGAGGCCGTTTCCGCTTCCCTCGACCGGAAGCTGGCCAACAACTGGAGCCTGAACCTTAGCTACACCCACGCTTCTCTCAAGGGAAACATCCAGCGGGCGGACAGCTATGACAAGGTCTACTACAACAAGAACCTGATGATCAATTCCTACGGGAATCTGCCCGGCGTCAATGATCACGAGATCAAGGCGCGGGGAATTTATGAGTTCCCCTGGCACATGCGCCTCTCCGGAACCTTCACATACCTCAGCGGAACCCATTGGACGCCCACCTACCGGACGCCCAACGGCTGGGGAAATAGTGATTGGGGCAATTTCAATGGTCAGCGCTACCAGGTCAACACTGAGCCCCAGGGCAGCGAGACCTATCCCAGCCGAACCCTCCTGGACCTTCGCCTGACCCAGCAGATCAGCATCAACAAAAGCTCCCGCCTGGAAGTCTTCGGGGAAGTCCTCAACGTGCTGAACCGACAGGCCGCTTTGTCCTATAACACCCGGGTGAACGCGAGCAACTCTGAC
>CAIMQW010000046.1 GCA_903843705.1 uncultured Holophagaceae bacterium
AGTGCATGCCAGGCGCCCGCATGCGGTGGATGGTGGTGATGAAGTTGATGCCCGTGAGCATGGACGAGAAGCCCAGCACGAAGGCCGCAAAGACCGCGAGGCTGACGTTGGTGCCGGTCTTCAGGCTGAAGGGGGCGTAGAAGGTCCAGCCGGTGTCCGGGGCGCCGCCGCCCGTGAAGAGGGACAGCACCGCGAGGATGGCGCCTGCGATGAAGAAGTACCAGGAGGCCAGGTTCAGGCGGGGGAAGGACACGTCCTTGGCACCGATGAGGATGGGCAGGAAGAAGTTGCCGAAGATGGCCGGCAGGCCCGGCACCACGAACAGGAAGATCATGATCACGCCGTGGACCGTGAAGAGGGCGTTGTAGGTCTGGGCCGTGACCAGCTTCTGGAAGGTGGTGAGCTGCACCAGGCGCATGACCACGCCGATGCCTACGCCCACGAAGAAGAACGTCATCATCGAGTAGAGGTAGAGCAGCCCGATGCGCTTATGGTCCGTGGTGGTGAGCCAGGCCATGACGCCCGTACGCGTCCCGGTATCCACCAGGTAGCTGGGCTCGGGGGTGGTGGCGTGGGTGCCGCTCATGCGTTCTCCTCGGTCTTGGTCTTGCCCTTGCGTCCGCGCCCCACCACCGTAAGCAGGAACACACCGGCAGCCAGGAGGATCACGACGGCGCCGATGGTGGTGGTGTTCAGGACATAGCGCCGACCCGCGGGGTCATAGCTGAAACAGAACTTCAGGAACTTCTTGATGGTGGGCTGGGCCTCGCCCCGGGCCGCCTCCTGGGCCGCCAGCTGGACATCGGCGGGCAGGTAGGTGGTGCCATACATGTAGCGGGTGACTCGGCCCTCGGGGCTGATGAAGATGATCGCGGCGGCGTGGATGAAGTCGTCGTTCTGGCGCTTGAACTTGAAGCCAACCGCGTCGGCCAGGGCACGGGTGGAGGCCGCGGGGCCCGTGAGGAACCGCCAGGCGTCCGGCGGGAAGGGGCGCTTGATCTCGGCCAGGTAGTTGGTGCGCTTCTGGGCGGCAACCTCGGGCTCGTCCCGCTCGTCAAAGCTTACGGTGAGCACCTGCAGGTCCTGCCCGGGAATCGCCTGGGTCCGGTTCAGCACCTCGGCCACGCCGCCGAGCTGCGGGGTGCAGATGCCGGCGCAGCGGAAGTAGTTGAGGGTCAGGATGGTGGGCTTGTTGATGAGCGAGCGCAGGGTGACGGAAGAGCCGTCCTCGGCCTTGAGGACCAGGTCCAGGGGGATGCTGGCACCGAGCTTCTCGTCGATGCCTACTTCCTCGGGGGCGCTGGCCGGAGCAGGGGCCTGGGCCTTCAGGGCGACCGGGCCCGCGGCCAGGGCCAGGAGGGCGAGGGGCAGCAGGAAGCGTCGGAGGGAAGGCAGGCTCATGGCGGATCTCAGCGGGGGGTCGAGGCGGGGGAGACGGGGTGGGTCTGGGCATACTCCCGGGAGAGGGTGTCCACGGCCCGGCCCACGGGGATGCGGGTGGGGATGACCTCACCGGCGCTGGCGAAGAGCTTCTCGAGCGCGGCGATGGCCTTGGGATCGCTGGCGCCATGCTCGAAGGTGCCCAGGGTCTGCACCACGTGGGCGAGAGCCATTCGGTCCTTCTTGGAGAGGTAGTTGTAGGACACCATGGAGCTGCCCTTGATGCCCTCGTCCAGCGTTCGGTAGATGTCTTCCAGGCGCGTGCCGTTCTTCCAGGCGGTGGCCTGGGTGAAGTTGCGGGGCTTGGGGTTGAGGCCCGTGCCGCCGGGGCCGTCGCCCTTGCCCTCAGTGCCGTGGCAGGTGGCGCAGGTCTGGGCGTAGACCGCTTGGCCGCGGGCCATCAGCGCAGGATTGGGTGTCAGCACGGTGCGGGGATCGATGGGGGGGATGACCTCCCGGGCCATGGCCGGATAGTCCGTGGGATCCAGCCAGCCGGTCTCGCCCTGGACGGCCTGGACCGGGGCATCCGGCAGGGTATGCGCCTGGTAGCGCAGGCCGGGCAGCACCGTGAAGCCGAAGAAGGCGGCGATAAAGATGAAGCCGATGACCACCATGAGGGCGGTCAGCAGGCGCTTGAGCTCGGCGGGAGAAAGATACTGGTCGATCATAGGCGGAACTCCAGACCCTCGCGGAGGAAGGGATCGCCGACGGGCATGTCCTCGCCTCTTTCCATGGCGCCGCGAATCCAGAGGAGGATCCCGCCCAGGAAGAAGAGCGCGAAGCTCAGCTCGGGCCAGCCGAAGCGGGGACTCCCACCCAGGGCCGGGAAGATGAGCCAGTACATGTCGAGGACGTGGGCGCTGAGCATCAGTATGGCCACCCGGCGGAGCCGCTTGGGATCCCGCTTGGCGTCCCGGGTGACCAGGGCGAAGAAGGGCAGGATGAAGTGCAGGGCGGCCAGGGCAAAGGTGATCGCGCGCCAGGCACCGGCCAGGCGAACCTTGTAGTAGATGACCTCGTCGGGCATGTTGGCGTACCACATCAGCATGTACTGGGCGAAGCCGATGTAGGACCAGAACACCGTGAACGCAAAGAGGAAGGCGCCTAGGTTGTAGAGGTGGTCCTGGCGCACGCCCTCGAGACGCCCTTCGCCCTGGAGATACAGCAAGGAGAGCGCTGTGGCGGCGAGGCCGCTGAGGAAAGCCCCGGCGAAGATGTAGACCCCGAAGATGTCGCTGTACCACTCGGGGGTGAGGCCCGAGATCCAGTCGAAGGCCACCAGGGTGATGACCAGCGCAAAGATGGCCATGAAGGCGGGGGCGAACTTGCGGGCGCGGAAGTTGAAGGCGGGATCCTTGCTCACGTCCTGCTTGAGCGACCCCCCCACCAGCACGGCAAGGGCGATGACGACGAGAACGAAGGCGAAGACGGTCCGGGCCGAGAAGAAGGGGAGGCTCAGCCAGAAGGCTTTGCCCGCCAGGATCGGGTGGTGGGCCGCCTCAGGTCGGGAGCCCGGGTAGAGCACGGGCACCGCGCAGAGTGCGATGAGCCCCACGGGGATGGCGGGCAGCAGCAGGGTGGCCAGACGCTCGGGGATCCGGCGCACGGGCACGCTCCACTTGGCGCTCACCAGGTGCTCAAGGGCCACGATGAAGAGAGAACCCAGGCCCAGGGTGAACATCAGGACGAACCAGAGCACCCAGTTGGCCCAGAAGCGTTCAGGTCCGGCGGCGAAGTAGGTGCCCAGGACACCGGCGGCGCCTAGGGCCACAGCGCCCAGGAGAATGGGGGGAGTCGGTTTCTGCTGGCTCATGGTGCGACCACCTTCAGGTCCTCGTCCGTGGCGTTCTGGGCGCGCTGGAGGGCGCGCACGTAGTGGACCACCGCCCACCGCTGGGGCTCGGTGAGGTAGGCCGCGTGGGCGGGCATGGCATTCTTGCCGTTCACGACAGCCCAGTAGATCTTGCCGTCGGGGTAGTCGCGAAACTGCTGGGCCTGCAGGTTCGCGGGCTTGGCTCCGTAGGCGGCGGTGAGGCTACCCGCGCCGTTGGCGAGGGCGCCGTGGCAGACCTCGCAGCGGTTGCTGTAGACCTTCCGGCCCTGGGCGAACACTTCCTTGGTGCGTGGCAGGGGATTCACCAGCGTGGCGGCGGCCTCCTGGGTGCCCGTGGCGGTGGGCAGGTAGCCCCGGGCCACCGTGCCCGGCACTGGCGGCTGCATGCCGTGGCCATCCTTGAAGAAGGTGGAAGCCTTCTGGGCGTTGAGGCGCGGCTGATCCTGCATGTACTTCATGGGCGCCAGCAGCGGGAACCACTTGATGAGGGAGTAGATCCCCAGTCCGGCCACCAGGCAGGCCACGAAGATGCTGCCCAGGGTGCGCAGGATGTAGTCGCTGGTGAGGAAGGGGCTGCGGTCCGGTGCGGGCAGGACTTCGACCTCAGCCGCACCCGCCGCTTCGAGGGCTTGGGCCGCTGCGGCGCTGTCGAAGGTTTCGCTCTCGGCCTCCAGGGCCAGGGCGTAGCGGTCGCGGGTGATGCTCTTCATGGCCTTGGAGGACAGCACGGGATGGCCGAAGAAGGGCAGGCGGTTGAGCAGCAGCAGCATGCCCAGACCCGCCGTGAAGGTGGCGAAGAGCACCGTCACTTCGAACATGATGGGAACAAAGGCTTCCCAGGAGGCCGCCGACTTGCCGCCGGTGATGATCGGGTAGTCGATGGCGCTGATCCAGTACTGGAACCCGAAGGCCGTGAGCGCGCCCAGCACACCCATGACCAGCACCATGCCACCCAGGGGCGAGCGGCGCAGGCCCAGGGCCTCGTCGATGCCATGGATGGGATAGGGCGTATAGGCCTCGACGGTGCCGAGCTTCGCGGCCCGCAGCTTGGGGATGGCGTGCATCAGCGCATCGGGCGTGTCGAAGAGACCAAGGACGGCGTAGGACTTCTTACTCATGGCTGCCCCCGTGACTCGGCTGCGCGTCCGGGAGGATGGCCTTCACCTCGGTGGTGGCGATGACCGGCAGCACTCGGGCGAAGATCAGGACCAAGGTGAAAAAGAGGCCGAAGGTGCCCAGCAGGATGCCGAAGTCGATCATGGTCGGCTTGTAGATACGCCAGGCGGAGGGCAGGTAGTCCTGGTGCAGCGAGATCACGATGATCACGAAGCGCTCGAACCACATGCCGATGGTCACGCCAGTGGCCACGAGGATCATCCAGAAGTAGCTGCTGCGGCACTTCTTGAACCAGAGCAGCTGGGGGATGAAAATGTTGCAGCTGATGGTGAGCCAGCCGGCCCAGCCGTAGTTTCCTGAGATGATGTTCATGAAGCTGTGATGGAGTTATTCATTCATGGAATACCAGGCGGTGAAGCCCTCCATCATGTAGCTGTAACCCATGATGCAGCTCATGGCTAGGATC
>CAIMQW010000047.1 GCA_903843705.1 uncultured Holophagaceae bacterium
CCAGGCCTCGTCGCACTGCGTGCAGGTGTAGGGCACGAAGCGCGCGGCCTCGTGGAACGAGAACACCTTGATGCGGGACTTGGCGATGGTGAAGCTGCGGTGGTTCTCCCAGGAGCACGCCATCTCGCACTGGAGACAGCCTGTGCACTTGTTGGGATCGATGTGGAGGGATTTCTGCATGGTGGAACCTCCTTGAGACGGGGACAGGGGATGGGATGCCGTTGATCATAAATCGGATAACGCCCAAGAGCCGGGCTTTTTAGGCGAATATAATCCAGCCCCGCGAATCCAGTGACAGCGGGGCTTTCCGGGCGCGGAGTGCTACCAATATTATGAGACTGAGTCTCTGTTGTTGTGACTCAACCCTGCTTCCGGCGGAGGCTCACCAGGGTCCCGCTGGCGCCCAGCAGCAGCATGATGACGGCCTGGACCAGGGTCTTGTAGGAGACCTCAGAGCCGCCGAAGACGGCGGACCGGACGAAGAGCACTCCCAGGGCCAGGAGAAGCAGGTAGATGCCGAGCATCACCTTCCGGGCCAGCTCCCGGGTATGCGCCGTCTCCTTGGCGAAGATTCGGTCGTAGATGACCAACCCCAAGGCGGCGGCAACATTCAGGATCACGAAGAGCAGCCAGAACTGCCGCGCGGCGGCGGCGGCGCCCGCCTGGCCGATGAGGGGCTTGAGCATGGAGCCATAGAGCGAGCCGCCCAGGCTGGAGCCGATGAGGCTGCCGATGACGCCGTAGAGGAAGGCGTAGCCCATGTAGACGGCCTTCTTATCCTCGGGCGCCACAAGCCCGACGTAGCTGTAGTACTTCGGGTGGGCGGTCATTTCCCCGATGGAGAACACGGAGATCCCGAGGATGAAGACCCAGACGTTGGTGGAGGCCGCCAGACACAGGAAGCCCAGGGTGCCGATGACAATACCGCCGACCATGGTCGGAAGGGGGCGGAACTTCTTCACGATGCGGCTCACCAGCACCTGCAGCAGGATGATGGTGCCGCCGTTGACCACGGTGACGTGCTCAGCGTCGAACTTGAGCGGAACGCCGAAGGAGGCGAAGAAGCGGTTCACGGGCGTGGCATCCACGAAGTCACGCAGGTACCAGAGCACCGACCCGAAGTTCTGGAAGTAGAGGATCCAGAAGCCGGAGTAGACCACAATCATCAGCATGAAGCGGGCGTCGCCCAGCACCATGGCCGCGCTGCGGGCGACTTCGCGCAGGCTCTTGGAGTTCTCGGGCTTGGGGGGATCCTTGAACAGGAACACCGTCGGCAGCAGCATGGCGGCGCAGTAGAGCGCCGAGGCGATGAAGACGTAGCGCCAGGAGAAACCCTTCAGCACGCTCACGACGAGGGGCGCAAGAAAGGCGCCGATGTTGATCATCCAGTAGTAGATGCCGAAGCCGAAGCCAGAGTTTTCCTCGGTGGTGGTGCGGGCCAGGGTGCCGGAGATGATGGGCTTGAACAACCCCGCGCCGGTGGCCATGAGCAGCAGCGCGGCGAACACGGCGCCGTAGCTGCTCACATTACCCGCGATGAAGTAGCCTGCGCTGAGGATCGAGAACGCGAAGAGCAGCATGCGCCGGTAGCCGTAGCGGTCCGCCAGGGCGCCGCCGGCGATGGGGATCACGTAGGTAAAAGCATAGATCAGGCTCTGCAGGAAGCCCACGGACTGCTCCGTGAAGCCCAGCCCCCCGGCGGCGACCTGGTTCGTCAGGTAGACCGCCAGCACCGAGTTGAGCCCGTAGTAGGCGGCCCGCTCGAAGAGTTCCATGACGTTCGCCAGCCAGAAGACGGGCGGGAAGGAGCGGAGGATACCGACGGGGCGTGGCGTGGACATCCGGCGAGTATAGCGGCGCCTTGCCCTTCTACCCCTTCCCGGGTGCAATGGAGCATCGAGAGGCGCCCCTTGAAGACCATCTCCCTCCGCGTCGATGTGGACACCCTGGAAGGCTCCCTGGCGGGCATCCCGACCCTCCTACGCCTCCTGGACAAGCACCAGATGCTCGCCAGCTTCTACTTCAGCTTCGGCCCGGACAACAGCGGCAAGGCCATCCGGCGCATCTTCCGCAAGGGCTTCCTCGCCAAGATGCGCCGCACCAACGGGGTAAAACTCTACGGCCTGAAGACCATGATGTACGGCCTGCTGCTGCCAGCCCCCATCATCTGGAAGCAGGCCGCCACGCAGATGCGCTCAGCCAAGGCCGCCGGCCACGAGGTGGGTATCCACGGCTGGGACCACGTGCAGTATCACGACCTGCTGGACCGCAAGTCCCGCCGCTGGCTGGCGGACTGGTACGCCCGGGCCCATGAGGCCTTTGGCACCGTGTTCGGGGAAAAGCCCCTGGGCGCCGTGAGCCCCGCCTGGCGCTGCAACGACACGACGCTCGAGCTGCAGGATGCCTACGGCCTGGCCTACGCCGGGGACTGCCGGGGGCTGGCACCCTTCTATCCCATCGTGCAGGGGCGGACCCTCCCCACCCTGCAGATCCCCACCACCCTCCCCACCCTGGACGAGCTGCTGGGCCTGGACGGCCGCACGCCGGACCAGGTCAATCGCGAGGTCTGGGATCTGGTGCGCGAGGAGGCCCTGAACGTCTACGCCCTCCACACCGAGGTTGAGGGCGGCGCCCTCTTCGA
The DNA here is from genome assembly GCA_903843705.1 of uncultured Holophagaceae bacterium. Taxonomy (GTDB): domain Bacteria; phylum Acidobacteriota; class Holophagae; order Holophagales; family Holophagaceae; genus Geothrix. The sequence goes on from CAIMQW010000047.1 coordinate 2,642, forward strand.
GACCTTCGATGCCTTCCTGGGCGGCCTCAACGAGCGCGGTGTCCAGGCCCGAACCCACGCCGACTGGCTCCCCGAGCTGCTGGCCGCGAAGCCCCCTGCCAAGGAGATCACCCGCCGGGAGATCCCAGGCCGGGCCGGTTGGGTGAGCTGGGAGGGTTGAGGTTCCCCTCTGTGGGGTGACTTCACTAATCACGGCCCTGCGGGCCACGATTAGTGTTAGGAAAACCGGGTCGAGATGGGCGGTTCCGACCAAGGAACTGGCATCACCCACAAGGCCTTCTACAAACAAAAATCGTGGCCTTTTGGGGCCACGATTTGTGCAATCCGACACGCTTGGCTACGCGTGTTGCTTAAGCTTGTCCTTGCCGCCGAACCACTGGTCCCAGTACACCACCACAGGGCTGGCGATGTAGATGGACGAGTAGGTGCCGGTGATGACGCCGATGACCAAGGGGAAGGCCAGATCCTTGAGGGCCGGGCCGCCGAAGAGCCAGAGGCAGACGGACACGAAGAGCACCGAGAGGGAGGTCAGGATCGTCCGGCCCAGGGTCTGGTTGATGGAGTCGTTCACCAGCTTGGTGATGGACGCTCGGCGGTACTCAGGCCGGTGGCTGTTCTCGCGGATTCGGTCGAAGACCACGATGGTGTCAGCCATGGAATAACCCATGAGGGTCAGGAAACTCGCGACCACGGGCACATTGAACTCGTAGCCGAAGGCCGCAAAGAGCCCCAGGGCCATGAGGATGTCATGGATCAGCGCCACGATGCCGCCCACCGCGAAGCTGGTGGTGAACCGGAAGATCACGTAGATCAGGATGGCCAGCATGGCGAACCCGACGGCCGTGAGCGTCTTGCTCGTCCACTCGCCTGAGATGCTGGGAGAGAAGCTCTCGTCCTTGAGGATGCCCACCCCGCCGATGCGGTAGTTCTTCTGAACCGTATCTTTGATGGCCTCCGGCAGGTCCTTTGGCAGGTCATTGAAGGTCTGATAGAGCCCCGAGGACAGCTTGTCGCGACCGGCAATGGCCTTCTCGGCGTGCGGAGTGTAGGCCACCATGAGCGCCTGATCATCCCCAGGCAGACGCAGGGGGTTGGCCTTGGCCAGCACATCCGTGAGGTTCTTGGAGCCTTCGAGGTTAAGCATGGGCAGGGTGCTGCCGGCTGCCTCGGGATCCATCTGCTTGAAGATGGCGCGCAGGGCGTTGGCCTGGATGGTGCTGTCCTTCTGGTCGCCATCCTTCTTGGCCTTCACCTTCACGGAGAAGTCCCGAATGGCCTTGTCATCATTCTCGTACGCCACCACGGTGGCGTCGGGATAGCCGCTCTTGGCCAGGGTGGCCCGGATGGTCTCGGGCTCCATGGCGCCGCGGAACCGGACGGTCATGTCATTGCCGCCCACGAACTGCATGCCCAGGTGGATGCGCTTGTTGTGGGTGAGGTTCCAGGGCTGGACCCAGAGGAACGTGAGCACGATGATGCCCCAGGTGGCGGCCAGGGCCGTGCCCTTGTACTTCATGAAGTCGTAGGAGCTGCCCTTGAAGAAGGTGTGGTTGCCCACGGACAGCACCTTGGTGCCGGGATGGCGCTCCAGGATCCAGTCATAGATGAAGCGGCTGATGTAGATGCTGGTGAACAGCGAGGCCACAACGCCCACCGTGAGGGTCACGGCGAAGCCCTTGACGGGACCCGTGCCGAAGATGAAGAGCAGCAGGGCGGCGAAGAGCTGGGTCACGTGGCTGTCCACAATGGTCCAGAACACGCGATCAAAGCCCGCGTCGATGGCGCCCGGCACGCTCTTGCCCAGGCCCAGTTCCTCCTTGATGCGCTCGAAGATGAGGATGTTGGCGTCGACCGCCATGCCCAGGGTCAGCACGAAGCCCGCGATTCCGGGCAGGGTCAGCGTGGCGCGGAAGGAGCCCAGCAGGCCCATCATCACGATGACGTTGACCGTCAGGGCGATGATCGCGTTGGCACCGGACCAGTGGTAGAAGAACACCATGAAGGCGATGATGGTGATGAAGCCCACCAGGGCGGCGCGCACGCCGGCGTGGATGGAGTCGCGGCCGAGGCCGGGGCCCACAACCCGCTCTTCCAGGAACTTCATGGGGGCCCGGAGGGCGCCGCTGCGTAGCTGGCTGGCGAGATCGTCGGCCTCCTGGGCGGAGAAGCTGCCGCTGATGCGCACAGCGCCGCCGATGATCTTCTCCTTGGCGCTGAGCTCCGTGACAATCTTGCGGTCAAGCACGATGGCAATGAGGCGGTTTTCCTCGGAGGCGATGCCAGTCAGGCGGGCAAAGTCGTCGTCCCCCTTCCTGTTGAGGGTGAAGTTGACCTCGTTGGCTTCGGTCTGTGAATTGGAGGCGCGGTGCGAGTCGATGATGTCGGCACCATCCACGGCGACCCGACTCTCAAGCAGCACCCAGCGGCTGATCTTTTCTTCACCGGGCTTGGCCTTGACCACGGGCTGGCCAGAACGCTTGGCCTGGCGCTCGCTCTCGATCTCGGGCAGCAGCTCGAACTCCGGGGGGATGGCGCCCTTGTAGGCGGCCAGGGCCTCTTCTCGGCTCGAGAAGTAGGGCTGAGACACCTTCGCCACCAGGCGCTGCTCCAGCCGGCCGGGGGTGGCCAGCAGCTTCTTGATGCGCTCGCGGTCACCCTCTTCGATGCCGGGGATCTCCACCACGATGCGGTTGCCTTCAGCGCCGCTGGCTGTGATCTCAGGCTCCAGCACGTTGGCAGGGTCAATGTCGCGAATGCGCTTCTCGATGACCTCCAGGGCGCGCTTGTTGGCGTCATCCTTCAGGTTCTTCTGGTAGTCCGCCTTCTGCGTAAGCCGGTAGACATCCCCGTCCGCCGCCAGGGTGTAGCCCTGGAAGAAGTCCTTGGCGACCTTCTCGACCGTGGCCTTCTGGTCGGCGCTGACACCGTCCACGCGGATGGCCTCACCTTCCACGCGTGCCGTGGCTCCGGGGAGGTTCTTCTCGCGAAGGCGCGAAGCCATGCGGTCCTTGCTGTCCCGCAGATCGGCGGAGAGGGCCTCCTGGCCCTGGACCTCCAACTCGAAGTGGACGCCGCCCCGAAGGTCTAGGCCCAGCTTCACTTTGGAGAGCGGCGTGAAGAAGTATCCGCAGCCGAACAGCACGGCGAGGACGATCGTGAGGCGCCAGAGGCTCCGCTTGGTCACGGGGCACTCCTTACAGAATGCGGGCCGGAGGATCCGGCCCGGAAGGTCAGGAGGTTCAGTTCTGCTTGGTTTCGGGCTCGGTCGCCAGGGAGGCAACCGCCGAGCGGCGGGCCTTCACGATGGAGCCGCCGAGCTTGAGCCAGAGGTCCTTGTCCTCGACGCGGTCGATGGTGGCGTAGAGGCCCGAACTGAGCACCACCTCATCGCCAGCCTTCAGCTTGGAGAGGCGCTCTTCCTGGGCCTTCCGGGCCTTGCTCTGAGGCCTGATGAGGAGGAAGTAGAACATCAGGGCCATGCCGCCGATGAAGACGAACTGCATCCAGGCCGGCTGGCCGGGGGCTGCTGTTTGAGCGAGTAGGGCGTACATCATTCAAGGCTCCTCTGTGTTCCATCCAAGGCGCGTGGAGCGGGCAAAGGCTGGAAACCTGTTTTCCAGCAAGGCCTGCCTTGCGGCGCGGGTGAGCCCCACAGTGTAACTCAGGTTGTGGATCGTGTTCAGCGTGAACCCCAGCAGCTCCCCACAGCGGAACAGGTGGTGCAGGTAGGCCCGGCTGAAGGTGGCACAGGTGTAGCAGCTGCAGGCGGGGTCCAGGGGCCGGTCCGCGTCCCGGTGCCGGGCGTTCTTGAGGTTCAGACGCCCCCGGCTGGTGAGGGCGCGGCCATGCCGGGCCTCGCGGCTGGGCAGCACACAGTCGAAGAGATCCACCCCGTGCTCGATGCCGAAAATCAGGTCCTCCGGCGTACCCACCCCCATGAGGTAGCGGGGCCGGTCCGCGGGGAGTTCCTGGATAAACTCCGCCAGCAGGGCGTTCATCTCGGGCTTGGGCTCCCCCACGCTGAGGCCGCCCACGGCGAAGCCCTGGAAGGGGGTCCGGGCGTCCAGCTCCAGGGCCTCGGCCAGGTGGCGGCGGCGCAGGTCTAGGTGGGTGCCCCCCTGGTTGATGGCAAAGAGGGCTTGGTAGTCCTGCAGGGGCACGGCCCGGCTGCGGGCCAGCCAGCGGGTGGTGCGGGCCATGCTGATCTCCAGCTTCGAGCGCTCCAGCTGCCCCGGTGGGCACTCATCCAGGGCCATACAGATGTCGGAGCCCAGGTTCCGCTGGATCTCTAGGCTGCGCTCCGGGGACAGGAACTGGGGGCTGCCGTCGATGTGGCTCTGGAAGGTGACTCCCTCCTCCGTCATCTTCCTCAGGGAGGCCAATGAAAAGACCTGGAAGCCCCCTGAGTCCGTGAGGATGGGACCCTCCCAGCCCATGAAGCGATGCAGCCCGCCCAACCGGGCCACCAGCTCGTCCCCGGGCCTGAGTCCTAAGTGATAGGTATTGCCGAGGATGACCTGTGGGCCAATCTCCCGGAGCTGGACCGGCGTGATGCCCTTGACCGTGCCCTGAGTGCCCACGGGCATGAAGGCCGGCGTCAGGACCGGGCCGTGACCGGTCTGGAAGGACCCCGCGCGGGCAGGGGTTTCCGGGCATTCGGCCTCGGGGCGGTATGCGCAAGATCGGTCGGCTGGATGTGGCATGATAGGGACTCTGCTTTCACAACAATGATTGGCACTTCCACTCAGTGGGCCGCACTAACAAGGACCCGGCTCCCGGGAATATCATCAGGACACCGCCACACCGGAAGGATGACCCGGAGTTTCAAGGCTTGACCTGCCGACGCCCCTTTGCCATCTTAGCCGTTGGGCTTGACCCAGATCTTTATCCTATTCGCTGAAGCTGAACCGGTTTTTCTGTCGGTTCGGCTCGCTGTTTTTTCCCTGTGGATTTTTCAAGGGAGTCGCATGAGCAAAGACCCCAACAAATCGGTTCCAGCCAAACCGGCCGCTCCCGTCGAGACGCTGGAGGACGCCGTCTACAAGACGTCCCTCGTCG
>CAIMQW010000048.1 GCA_903843705.1 uncultured Holophagaceae bacterium
CCGCCGGGGCCTGCGCGCCAACCAGGCCAACGACTTCGCCATCTTCACCAGCGAGGCCCAGCTGAAGACCTTCCAGCAGATCACCGGCGGCATCGCCGGGGCCATGATCCTCATCGCCGGCATCGCCCTGCTGGTGGGCGGCGTGGGCGTCATGAACATCATGCTGGTCAGCGTCACCGAGCGCACCCGGGAGATCGGCATCCGCAAGGCCCTGGGCGCCACCCGCAAGGACATTGCCATGCAGTTTCTGGTAGAGGCCGTCAGCCTCACCGGCGTGGGCGGCGCCATCGGCATCGCCGTGGGCCTGAGCATCGCCCTGCTGGTGCGCCTGGTCTTCGAGTTCCCGGCCGCCGCCCCCCTCTGGAGCATCGTCCTGGGCTTCGGCGTCAGCACCGCCGTGGGACTGGTGTTCGGGATCTGGCCCGCCCTGAAGGCCGCGAAGCAGGATCCCATCGAGGCCCTCCGCTACGAGTAGGCCTTCCCAGCGTCCGTGGGCCAGCGCCTGGGCGCACGGAAATTCTCTCGCCCAGTCCCTGCCGCCCGCAGGGCCAGCGGCAAATGGCCATTGGCGACTCGCGCATAAAAAATTAAAGTCCCAGTAATTTGATGCCGTTATTATCCCGCATAAGGCGAATTTTGGTGATCTGGATCCTGCGACAGGGGAGGTCCGATGTCCTTGGGGATGAGAGCCTGGTTGACGTTGGTGGCCCTAGCGCTGCCCTTGGCCGCTCAGGAAGCGGACTGCCGCGTAAAAGTCAGCGGCTTCGGCACCCTGGGCCTGGCTGCGAGCTCTAGCGACCAGGCAGAGTACGTGCGGGAGCCCACGCAGCCAAGGGGGGTCCTGCGCAGCCTGAACCCCAGCCTGGACAGCCGCCTGGGCCTCCAGGTAAACCTGAACCTGGGGGCTGACTTCAGCTTCGTCGGCCAGACGATCAGCAAGTACCGCTTCGACCACACCTTCAACCCCGATATCTCCTGGGCGTTCCTGAGCTACAAGCCCACCTCCTCGATCCAGGCCCGCGCCGGACGGCTCGGCTTCGATGTGTTCCAGATCGCAGACACCCGGAATGTCGGCTACTCCTACCTGTGGGTGCGGCCTCCCGTGGACTTCTTCGGTCCCCTCATGCTCTCCAGCCTGGACGGCGGGGACCTGACCTGGACGGGTGCCCTGGATGCAAGCCTGAACCTGCGGCTCAAGGTCGCGGCGGGCCGCACCGCCTCCATCGACAAGGTGCCCTTCGATGACAAAGGGAATTACGTCCCCCTGGGCGGCTCCAAGCTGTTCGGCGCCGTGGCCGAGCTGGACTGGAGAGACCTGAACCTGCGCGTGTCCTATGCCCGGGCCCAGCCTTCCGAGAAATTCCCCGCCCCCATCACGGACCTCCAGAATGGGCTCAACGCCTATGCCCTCCTCCTGAACGATCCCCGCCTGGCCCAGCAGGCCAAGGGGATGGATTTCCAGGAGAACTGCTTCCGGTATGCCTCGGCCGGCCTCAACTGGCAGCGCGGCCCCTTCCGGGTGGAGGCGGTCGGGGCCCAGATCCGGACGGGTGATGGCCCCATTCCCGATCTGAAGTCCGGCTACCTCTCGGTGGGTTACCGCGAAGGTGACTTTGTGCCCTACTTCCTGGCCTCCCGGATCGTGTCGGACCCCCACCCCCTCTATCTGGGTGCCCTGCCAGCCCTGGGGCCCCAGGCCGCGGCCCTGGCTGCAGGGGTCAGCGCCTTCATCCAACACCAGCGGGCCAACCAGACCACCCTGGCTCTGGGCCTGCGGTGGGACTTCCATCCCAGGATCGCCCTTAAGGTCCAGGTGGACCGCATCGAGGGCAGGGCGAACGACCTCATGCTCTGGATCAATGCCCGGCCGGGGTGGGAAGGAAAGGCCACCGTCGGCTCCGTCACCCTCGACTTCGTGTTCTGAGGCGACGCCATGAGAGCCCTCTCCTTCATGCGCCGCGCTCCAATCTTGCTGGCGGTCCTCCTCGGCTCCCCCCCCACCCACGCCGGGGAACCCGTGGTCATCGTCCACCCGGACAGCACGGTCCGCAGCCTCACCCGGGACGAAGTGATCAACATGTTCATGGGCCGCCAGAAGCGGCTGCCCTCGGGTCTTGTGGTTGTCCCGATAGAGCAGGCTGAGCCTCCGGGCACCCGGGCCCGCTTCTACCAGCTGCTCGTGGGCAAAGACCTGCCCGACATCAATGCCTACTGGGCCCGGTTGCTCTATTCGGGCCAGGCCCAGCCCCCGCGGCAGGCCGCCAGCGCCGAGGCAGTCCTCGAGCTCGTCGCCTCGAACAAGGCGGCCATCGGGGTCGTGGATAGCGCCCGGGTGGACCGACGGGTCCGAGTCGTCCTGGACTTGGGGAAGTAAGGGCCCGCCATGCCTCCCCCCCTGCTCCGCTCCAGCCTGGTGCTGCGCACCGCCCTCCTGCTACTGGGAGTGGCGCTGGGGATCGGCCTGCTTTCCAATGAGATCGTCGCCCGCTTCGCGGCGCGCTACGAGTCCGCCCGCGCCCAGGATCGGATCCGGGGTCTCCTGACCGTGGTCGAGCCCTCCGCCAGCGCCGCCTGCTTCGTGGGCGACCGGCGCCTGGCCGAGGAGACCGCCCAGGGGCTCCTGAAGTCTCCCAGCCTCGGCTCCGTGGAGATCCGGGCCGGCGAGGGCGTGCTGGCCAGCGCCCAGCGGCCAGGCTGGACTCGCGGGGAAAGGGAGATCGTGCACCCGCTGGAATCACCCTTCACCAAGGGTGCGGTAGTGGGCGAGATCCGGGTCACTCCGGACGCCGAAGAAGCCGCGCGGCAGGTCTCCCGCTACGTGTGGGCCCTCCGGGGCGTCGTGTGCCTCCTGGCGACCGTGATGGGAACGGCGCTGGCCCTCAGCGTCATGCGCACCGTCATCCAGCCCATCAAGGTGATGTCCGACCGCCTGAACGGGCTGGACGCCTCCCACGGCATGCGGCTGGAGATCCCTCCGGGCCACGAGACCGACGAGATCGGCCGGCTGGCCTGGAATATCAACCAGGCCCTGTCGGCCGTGGAGGAGCAGCACCACCTCGAGCAGGAGGTGCAGCGGGCTCAGGCCCAGAAGATCAGCAGCCTCGGCAGCCTGGCGGGCGGCGTGGCGCACGACTTCAACAACATGCTGGCGGGCATCATGGGCCATGCCGACCTGCTGCTGGCGGAGGAGCAGGATCCCAAGCGCCAGAAGCGCATCAACGCCATCCTCGGGGCGGCCACCCGCTCTAGCGAACTCACGGCCAAGCTGCTCGCCTTCGGGCGCCGGGGCAAGCACCGGAAGGAGGCCGTGGACCTGAGCGCCGCCGTGCGGGAGTGCCTGGCCCTGATCCAGCCCTCCATGCATGCGGACATCAAGGTGAACAGTCAGCTCGATGATGGCCTGTATGTGGATGGGGACCCTTCCCAGATCCAGCAGGTCCTAGTGAACCTCTGCATCAACGCCACGGAGGCCATGCAGGGCAAGGGCAGCCTGACGATCACGTCGCGCCGGGTGGACCTGGGCGGAGCCGCCGCTGCAAGCCTCAAGCTGCCGCAGGGAGCCTATATTGAGCTGCGGGTCTGCGACACAGGGCCCGGCATGGACGAGGGCACCCTCCAGCGGATCTTCGAGCCCTTCTTCACCACCAAGACCACGAAGGAGCACATGGGCACCGGGCTCGGCCTCTCGACGGTCTACGGCATCGTGGGGGCCCACCACGGCACCATCGACGTGAGCTCCGAGGTCGGCATCGGCAGCACCTTCATGGTGCACCTGCCCGTGGGCAGTCTCCTCCCGGAGCGTCCCCAGGCGGAGCACACCCCTGGCGGGGGCAAGGGCATGGTCCTGGTGGTGGAGGATGAGCCAGCCCTGCGGGAGCTCGCCCAGGCCATCCTTGAGAGCCTGGGCTACGGCGTCGAGACCGCCGAGGACGGTCGGGCGGGAGTGGCCGCCTACCGGGACTGCCATCAGCAGCTGCACGCTGTGCTGCTGGACCTCAAAATGCCCAACCTGGGCGGGCGGGATGCCTTCCATCAGATGCGCCGGATCGATGCCTCCATCCCGGTGATCATCTGCACCGGCTTCGGCGAGAACGAGGAGGTCCAAGATATCCTCAGCCACGGGGGGGCTGGGCTGCTGCACAAGCCCTACCGCGTCGTCCAGCTCTCGGAGGCCCTCGAGCGGTCCCGGGTGAAGACCTGAGGGGCACACCGATTCACCTCCACCGGAGCTTGCGCCGATGACCTGGGTATCCCTTTTCGGAGCCGCCATGAGAGCCCTGCCCCTGATTCTGCTGCTGGCGCTCCTGCCCCTCGCGGCGGAGGAGCACCCGGCGCCGGTCTCCAAGGTCAAGGCCCAGGCCAAGGTCACCCCCGCCCCTCTGGCTCATCCCGCGGCCCCAGCGGAACCGGGTCCAGACACGCCGAAAGCCGCCCTCGCGGAGCTCAGCGCGGGCAACGCCCGCTTCGTGGCGGGAAAGCGGGTCCGCACGCTCGACACCAGCCATGATGCCGCCATGCGTGCCGCCCTGGTGAAGGGTCAGGCCCCCTTCGCGGTGGTCGTCACGTGCTCGGACAGCCGGGTGCCCGACGCCCTCCTCTTCGACCAAGAGGCGGGCCGCCTCTTCACCATCCGCGAGGCGGGCAACGCGCCGGACCTCCAGGGCCTGGCCTCCGCGGAATACGCCGTCGAGCACCTGGGCTCCAAGGTCATCGTGGTCATGGGCCACACCAGCTGCGGCGCCGTGAAGGCCGTGCGGGAAGCCAACGGCAAGCCCCTGCCCGGCAACCTCTGGGCCCTGCAGGCGGGCATGGCGGGGCTGCTGGAGAGCACCCCCCAGGATCCCAACGAGGACGCCGCCGCCCACATCGCCCACCTCGAGGAAGCCAACGCCCGCCGCCAGGCCCAGGCCCTGCTGGACCGCTCGGCAATCCTCCGCGACCTCTCATCTGCCGACAAGATCTCTGTCGTCCCTGCCCTCTACAACCTCGCCAGCGGCAAGGTGCAGTTCTTCAAGGCGGTGGCTGCAGCAGCCCCGCCGCAGGCGCACCATTAGCGAAATCGCTGCACGATTTCGCTAGGAGAGGGAAGGGCCGTCAACTGAACTGATAGTCCTTCGGGACCACGGTGATGCCCTTTTCGGACACGGTGAAGCGCTGGCGGTCGAGCTCCGGGTCGTAGCCGATGGTCTCCCCGGCGGGAATCCGCACGTGCTTGTCGACGATGCAGCGGCGGAGGCGGGCCCCCTGCTCCACGGTGACGTGGTCGAAGAGGATGCTGTCCTCCACGAGGGCGTCCTCGTGGACCTGCACCCGCGAGGCGAGGATGGAGTGCCGCACCAGGCCGCCGATGATCAGGGTGCCGGCCCCGAGGCTGGAGTTGGTCATGACGCCATCGTGGCCGTTGCTGCCCGGCACCACGCGCGCCGGGGGGTTCTGGGCGTGGTAGGTGCGGATGGACCAGTCCGTCTGGTAAAGGTCCAGGGGCGGCACCGGGTCCAGCAGGTCCATGTTGGCTTCGTAGTAGGCGTCGAGGCTGCCCACGTCCCGCCAGTAGCGGTCCGGGGTGACTCGGCCGCGGACCCCGCCGAACTCGTAGGCGCAGACCCGGTGGGTGGCGATCATGGCGGGGATGATGTCCTTGCCGAAGTCGTGGCTGGAGTCGGCCTGGGCCGCGTCCGCCTTCAGGATCTCGATGAGGAGATCCTTCGGGAAGGCGTAGATGCCCATGGACACCAGGGCCGTGTCCGGTTCCCCAGGCATGGCCTTGGGGTGCTCGGGCTTCTCCTGAAACTCCACCACGCGGCCCTCCCCGTCGATGGCCATCACGCCGAAGGCGCTGGCCTCGGCCAGGGGCACCTTCATGCAGGCCACGGTCAGGTCCGCCGACTGCTCGTCGTGGGCCGCGAGCATGGCCGCGTAGTCCATTCGGTAGATGTGGTCCGCGGCCAGGATCAGCACCTTCCGGGCCGGGTTCCGGTCCAGCAGGAACAGGTTCTGGTGGATGGCGTCCGCCGTGCCCGCGTACCAGTTGGCCCCGTTGCGCATCTGGGGCGGCACCACGGTGATGTACTCGCCGCACTCCGGGTTGTAGATGGACCAGCCGTCCCGCAGGTGCTTGTGCAGCGAGTGGGACTTGTACTGGGTCAGCACCAGCACCCGGCGCAGGCCCGAGTGCAGGCAGTTGGACAGGGTGAAGTCGATGACCCGGTACTTGCCGCCGAAGGACACCGCAGGCTTGGCGCGGTCCGCCGTGAGAGGCTGCAGGCGCGACCCACTGCCGCCGGCCAGGAGGACCACCAGGGAATCATCGGCCATGAGGACACCTCGAAGCAGGCTTGCCAGTCGCCTTGCAGGGAAGGGCCCGACCGGTGCAGGCACGCGGGTGGCCCAGTGAAGACTCACCGAAACGCCAGACGGGCCGTCGGCAGGTCTCCTCAAAGTAGCCGTACCGCCCCCTCGAGCGCCAGCCATCTCCATCAACCGGGGCCCGTTCCTGCCGGGTTTCCTGCGGAGCGGCCTCAAAGAGCAAGGCCCACCGCCAGATATCTGTTCGCTTCTTCTTTCGATCAGGAATTGGCCTCAGGCGCCGCCCTGCCCTTTGCGGACGCTGCCCGGGGGGTAGCCGAACTTCTTCTTGAAGGCGTAGATGAAGTTGTTCACGTGGCTGTACCCGAGGTTGGCGGCGAGGGCCTTCATGGGGATGTCGGTCCGCTCGAGGGCCAGGTGCGCTTCCGTCAGGCGGAAGTCCGAGAGGAAGGCGTAGATCGAGGTGCCGTTCTGCTTCCGGAATTCCTCGTTCAGCGCCTTCGCGGACAGGCCGTACTTCTGGGCCAGCTCGCTGAGGTTGGGCACCTTCCCCTCCAGCCCCTGGAGCTCCGTGCGCAGCGCAGCCACCGACTTGGCCAGGCGGGCGTCGCCCCGGGGCGCCGCCGCCGGACCCGCCAGCAGGGCCGAGAGGGCGCAGAGGTATTCCAGGGTCTTGGCCTGGCTGAACAGGATGCGCATCTGGCCCGAGAGGCCGGTCGGCAGGGTGTCATGGAGGATCCGGCTCACGGCGTGGGGCAACACCTTCGTGGCCGCGGAGGACAGCTTGGCGATGCCCAGGGCCTCCAGCAGCCGCTCCGCCGAGTCCTGCCCCACCAGGGTGGCCAGCACGGGCACCCCCATGGTGATGACCGTGACCTCTACCTCCTCGCTGGCATCCACCAGCGACTCGAAGTCCAGGTGCGCCACGTGCTGAAAGAGGGTGATGTCCTTGCGGAAGATCAGCTCCGCCCCCACACAGCGCTCCTTGACGACGACGGTCCCCGAGCGCGCCGAGTGCACCCCGAACATGGGCTCGGGCACGCTGCCCCGGGCGACGGCCACGGACACCAGCTGGCCCGTCATGGCGGGAGGAAAGCTGACCGTGCCCCGGCAGATATCCATGCCCTGGCCCAGGTGGTAGAGCTCGATGTGCCCCTGCCCGCCCCCCGGCGGCAGGGGGATCTCCCGGCGCTCCAGGTCCGACCAGCCCCGCGGAAAGGAGAGGCTCCCGCGATTGGGGGCCGTCAGCCACTCGAGGTCCCAGGAGGTCTTGGGTTGCATCGGCCAAGAATAGCAGGGGCTCTCGGAGCGCTCGCGGCGCCCCGGTGCCTACAGCTCCAGCACCGCCCGCAGCGCCGCGCCCAGGGCCCGCAGCTGGGCCGGGGTGACGCGGCCCAGGCGCTTCGTGAGGCGGGCCTTGTCCACGGTGAACACCTGCGTGGCGTTGGCCCAGGAGTCGGCGCCCAGGCCGTTGTCCTTGCCTTTGGGGATGGGCACGTAGAAGACATAAGGCCGCCCCTGGGTGGTGAGGGGCACCAGGATCGTGGTGCGGGCGCCCTCGGCATGGTTGCCCAGGTCCGATTGAATGATGAGCCCCGGCCGGAAGCCGCCCTGCTCCGAGCCCCGCCCGGGACTCCAATCCAGCAGCCAGAGCTCGCCGCGGCTGCAGCGGGGCAGCGGGGCCGTCACTTCGGCTGCCGGGCCCGGTAGCTGCGCCGCCGGGGTTCGGCCGCCACCTCCGCCTGGGCGGCCAGGGCATAGCTCACCTCCTGGGCCTCCGCATCCTGGCCGTAGGCCGCCCAGTCCGCCGCCAGCTTCCGCCGCGCGGCCGTGGCCTGCTCCCGGCGCAGCAGCGCCACCAGCCAGCCGTTCGCACTCAGGGCGTGCGCTGCCGCCGCCTGGTGCAGAAAGGCCGCCAGGTCGTCATCGAGTCGGAGCGTGGTGCTGAACATTGTTGGGGGCTCCTCGTTCTTTGGTGGTGGCTTGCTTTGAAATCATTTTATGATTTCAAAGATAGAAAGCAAGAGCCAGGGAGAACCTCCGGTTCTCTGAGCACCCCTCCCATGCTTTTCACCTAACCCGATCGCGCAGCGATCGGGTTCAACACGGCACAATGGTCCCCATGGACGCCCAACACTTCCGCCGCCTCGGTTATCAGCTTGTGGACTGGATCGCGGACTACCGCGAAGGCCTCGAGCGCCTGCCCGTCATGAGCCAAGCCCAGCCCGGCGACATCCGGGCCGCCTTCCCGGACCACCCGCCGCAGAAGGGCGGGCGTATGGACCAGGCGCTGGCGGCCCTGGACCGGGACATCCTGCCGGGCATCACCCACTGGAACCACCCGTCCTTCTTCGCCTACTTCCCCAGCAACACCAGCTACAGCTCGATCCTCGCGGACCTGGCCACGGCGGGCCTGGGCGCCCAGGGCATGAGCTGGCAGACCAGCCCTGCGGCCACCGAGGTCGAAGAGGTCGTCATGGACTGGCTGCGGCAGATGGTGGGCCTCAGCCCGGCCTTCACCGGCGTCATCCACGACACCGCCAGCACCGCCACCTTCACGGCCCTGCTCTGCGCCCGGGAGCGCACCTCGGACTTCGCCCAGAACGGCGAGGGCCTGCAGGGCGGCGAGGCGCCCATGGTGGTCTATGCCTCGGACCAGGGGCACAGCAGCATCGAGAAGGCCGCCCTGCTGGCGGGCTTCGGCCGCAGCTTCCTGCGGCTCATCCCCACGGACGAGAGCCACGCCCTGCGGGTGGACCTGCTGCGGGCCGAGATCGAGAAGGATCTGGCCTGCGGCTTCCGGCCCTGCGCCATCGTGGCTGCCGTGGGCACCACAGGCACCACGGCCCTGGACCCCGTGGCCGATCTGGCGGCATTGGCCCAGGAGCACGGCCTCTGGCTGCATGTGGATGCCGCCCTGGCGGGCACGGCCATGGTGCTGCCCGAGTGCCGGTGGATGTGGGCGGGCATCGAGGGCGCCGACAGCCTGGTCTTCAACCCCCACAAGTGGATGGGCGTGGGCTTCGACTTCAGTGCCTACTACGTGCGGGACCCCCAGCACCTCATCCGCGTCATGAGCACCAACCCGGTCTACCTGCGCACCGCCCAGGACGGTCAGGTGAGCAACTTCCGGGACTGGCACATCCAACTGGGCCGCCGCTTCCGGGCCCTGAAGCTGTGGTTCTACCTCATGGACGTGGGCGTGGAAGGCCTGCAGGCCCGCCTGCGCCGGGACCTGGACTACGCCCAGTGGCTGCAGGCCCAGGTGGACGCCGCCCCCGACTGGGAGCGCCTGGCCCCCGTGCCCCTGCAGACCGTGTGCCTCCGCCACCTCAAGCCCGGCCTGGATGAGCCCGCCCTCGCCACCCACAACCTGGCCATCGCCAAGCGCATCAACGACAGCGGCAAGGCCTACCTGACCCCGTCTGTCCTCAAAGGCACCCAGATGCTGCGAGTGAGCATCGGCGCCGAGACCACCGAGCGCAGACACGTCGAAGCCCTGTGGACCCTGCTCACCCAGGCTGCGGCAGAGTAAAACCGCCGCAGATGAAAAACTGATTTTTTAACCACAAAGAACACAAAGGGCACAGAGGAATACACCCATGGGGCCCTTTGCCGTTTTGCGGTTATCCCCTTCATCCCCTTCATCCCTGTTTCAAAAGCTTTTGACGGGGATCAAAGGGATGGACGGGGATAACTGCCATTAAAGATCAACAGCGGATCCACAGATTGCACAGATGACACAG
>CAIMQW010000049.1 GCA_903843705.1 uncultured Holophagaceae bacterium
ACGAAGCTGGGCGGCAGGTTGTTGATGACCAGGCGGCCCTGCTTGTCGTAGTAGGTGTAGAGGTAGGTGACGCCCGCTTTCACGGGGTTCTTCGAGCCCACGGGCATCCCGGCGCATAAAGGCAGGGCCGCAAGGGCGAGGAGCAGGGCGGGACGGAACATCACAGGACCATGATAAGGCCTAAGTCTCCCGGAGGTCCTCCGTGGCATAAGCTCCTCGCCGGATCCTGGCTTCGCAGGCTGCCCTGCAGCCTGCTTCGCCATCCGGCGGTCGCTTACATATTCCGCCGGTATTGCCCACCCACCTCGTAGAGGGCCTGGCTGATCTGGCCCAGGCTGCAGACCTTGGCGGCTGCCAGCAGTTCCAGGAAGAGATTCCCACCGGAGCGGGAGACTTCCTTGAGGCGCTGCAGGGCCTCCGGGGCGCGGTCGGCGTTGCGGGCGTGGAAGGCTGCCAGGGTGTCGATTTGCTGCTGCTTCTCGGCTTCGGTGCTGCGGATCAGCTCGGGCTTGCCGGGCGCCTGGGCCTGGGGGTTCAGGAAGGTGTTCACGCCGATAATGGGCAGCTCCCCGCTGTGCTTGAGGTGCTCGTAGTGCATGGACTCTTCCTGGATCTTGCCGCGCTGGTACATGGTCTCCATGGCGCCCAGCACGCCGCCGCGGTCGGAGATGCGGCGGAACTCGGCCAGCACGGCCTCCTCCACCAGCTCCGTGAGCTGCTCGATGAGGAAGGCGCCCTGCTGCGGGTTCTCGTTCTTCGCCTGGCCCAGCTCGCGGTTGATGATGAGCTGGATGGCGATGGCTCGGCGCACGCTCTCTTCGGTCGGCGTGGTGATGGCCTCGTCGTAGGCGTTGGTGTGCAGGCTGTTGCAGTTGTCATAGATGGCGTAGAGGGCCTGCAGGGTCGTGCGGATGTCGTTGAAGTCGATCTCCTGGGCATGCAGAGAGCGGCCGCTGGTCTGGATGTGGTACTTCAGCTTCTGGCTGCGGTCGTTGGCGCCGTACTTCTCCTTCATGGCAATGGCCCAGATGCGACGCGCCACGCGGCCGATGACGCTGTATTCCGCGTCGAGACCGTTGCTGAAGAAGAAGCTGAGGTTCGGTGCAAAGTCGTCGATGTGCATGCCCCGGGAGAGGTAGTACTCGACGAAGGTGAAGCCGTTGGCCAGGGTGAAGGCCAGCTGGCTGATGGGGTTCGCGCCGGCCTCGGCGATGTGGTAGCCGCTGATGCTCACAGAGTAGAAGTTGCGGATCTTCTCCTCGATGAAGGTGGACTGGATGTCGCCCATGACCTTGAGGCTGAACTCGGTGCTGAAGATGCAGGTGTTCTGGGCCTGGTCTTCCTTGAGGATGTCGGCCTGCACCGTGCCACGAACGGTCTGGAGGGCCTCCATGCGCAGCCGGGCGTAGACCTCCGGCGGCAGCACCTCGTCGGCAGTGGCACCCAGCAGGGCGAGGCCGAGTCCGAGGTTGCCCTCGGGCAGGGTCTCTCCGTAGTGAGGCCGGGTCATGCCCTTGGCCGCATACTTGGCGTCGAGCTTGGCCTGGGCGGCGGCGAGCTCGCCATGCTCGGCCAGCCAGGCCTCGGCGCGCTGATCGATGGCGGCGTTCAGGAAGAAGGCCAGCACTGTGGGCGCGGGGCCGTTGACGGTCATGCTGACGCTGGAGGTGGGGCAGAGCAGGTCAAAGCCCGAGTAGAGCTTCTTCGCGTCATCCACCGTGCAGACGGACACGCCGCTGTTGCCGATCTTGCCGTAGATGTCAGGGCGGACGTGGGGGTCCTCTCCGTAGAGGGTCACGCTGTCGAAGGCGGTGCTGAGCCGCACGGCGGGCTGGCCCTTGCTTACGAAGTGGAACCGCTTGTTGGTCCGCTCGGGCGTGCCTTCGCCCGCGAACATGCGAGTCGGATCCTCACCCACACGCTTGTATTCGAAGACACCCGCGACGTAGGGGAAGAAGCCCGGGAGGTTCTCCAGCAACTGCCAGCGCAGCAGCTCGCCCCAGCCCGAGTAGGACGGCAGAGCCACCTTGGGGATCATGGAGCCGCTGAGGGACAGGGTGTAGTTCGCGGTGCGAATCTCGCGGCCGCGCACCACATAGACGTTCTCGGGCTCGGAGTAGCTGCGCTTGACCTCGGCCCAGTCGTGGATGAGGCGGCGGCTCTCGCCGTGCAGCTCTCCCAGGTGCTCCTGGTAGCGCTGCCGGAGCAGAAGCACGGCGGCGCCCTGGTCGCCCTCGCCGGGCTCCAGGAGGTGGATGGCGTCATAAAAGGCACCAGCGGCCGGCACCTTGTCGCCCAGGGCGCGGAGGCTGGCCCATAGGGCGTGACAAAGCTCCGCCGTCTCGGCCTGGCGGCGGGCCCAGGCCTTGTAGCCCTGCACGGTATCGGCGATCTCGGCCAGGTATCGCACCCGCTCCGGGGGAATGATGGCCGAGCGGCGGGGGTTGCCGGGGCCGGCCTCAAGCAGGGGCACCCAGTCCACGCCGGTCTTGGCGGCGATGGCCTTCACCAGGTTCACGAAGAGCCAGTTGGTGGCGGGGTCGTTGAACTGGCTGGCGCATGTGGCATAGACGGGCATCTCTTCGGTGGGCTCGGAGAATCGCTTGTGGGCCCGCTGGTACTGCTTGCGCACATCACGCAGGGCGTCCTCGGCGCCGCGCTTGTCGGCCTTGTTCAGCACCACCACGTCAGCGAAGTCCAGCATGTCGATCTTCTCGAGCTGGCTGGCGGCGCCGTACTCCGGCGTCATCACATACATGGCCAGATCCACCAGGTCCGCAATCTCGCTGTCGCTCTGGCCGATGCCGGCGGTCTCCACGATCACCAGGTCGTGACCCGCGTCCTTGGCGGCGAGGATGCTGGCGGCCAAGGCCTCGCTGGTCGCCCGGTGGGCGGCGCTGCGGGTGGCGAGGCTGCGCATGAAGACGCGGTCCCGCAGCTCCGGATGGTAGAGGGTGTTCATGCGGATGCGGTCGCCCAGCAGGGCGCCGCCGGTCTTACGCTTGGAGGGGTCGACGCTGAGCACCGCCACCTGCTTGTCCGGGAAGTCCACCAGGAAGCGGCGCAGCAGCTCGTCGATGAGCGAGGACTTGCCCGCACCACCGGTGCCGGTGATGCCGAGGACCGGGATGGTCCGGGTAGCCTGAGCCGTGGGCGCGGCCGCCGCCTCCCCGAGCTCGATCTGGGTGATCCGCCGGGCCAGGGTATGGAACTCTGGCGTGGTCCGGGGATCCACGTCGCAGCGCTGCACCATGTCGTCGATCATGCCCTGGAGGCCCATGTGGCGGCCGTCCTCGGGGCTGTAGATCCGGGCCACGCCGTAGGCCTGCAGCTCCTGGATCTCCTCGGGGGAGATGACGCCGCCGCCGCCACCGAAGATCTGGATGTGCCCGGCGCCCTTCTCCCGCAGGAGATCCACCATGTACTTGAAATACTCGACATGGCCACCCTGATAGCTGGAGATGGCGATGCCCTGGGCGTCTTCCTGGAGCGCGGTGTCAACGATGTCTTGCACGGCACGGTTGTGGCCCAGGTGGATGACCTCGCAGCCGGTGGCCTGCAGGATGCGCCGCATAATGTTGATGCTGGCGTCGTGGCCATCGAAGAGGCTGGCGGCGGTGACGAAGCGCACCTTGTGCTTCGGAACGTAGCCCTCCTGGGGGAGGGTATCGAGCTCGGGTGCGGCAGGCGTGGGCATGAATCCCCCCTTTTCGGACGAACTCCTATTCTAACGGGCATTTCCGCCAGACCGGCCCAGGTTCTCCAGCGCCCTGCGCGATGGCAATGCTTATCCCGATCCGGCCCCTTAATTCTCCTCCAGCAGACCCATCGGGAAGCGGTCCTCCATTAGGCTCTGCCGCTCCCGCAGGTGCTGGACCAGGGCCTTCCACTTGGGCAGGGCCCGCAGCGGCTCCAGCATGGGGCTGCGCTCGTACCACTCCGTGCAGCCGAAGCCGCGTGCGAAGGCCCGGGTGGCCATCTCCATGGCACTGGCGCGGTCCCCGATCAGGGCATAGGCCTCTGCGAGCCGGATGGTGAACTCGCCGTCGGGCTCGCGCATGCCAATGCGCTCCTGGTCGTATTCCCGGAGCTTCTGCCAGGCCTCCTCTTTCTTGCCCTCGAGGATGAGGTCGTAGATCTCGCTCAGGCGCAGGATGTTGGGATAGCCGTGGGCCTGGGCCGAGGCCAGGCGGAACTCCTGGTGGGCCCGGTCCCGGTCGCCCCGCACCAGGGCCAGATAGCCCCGATAGAAGGGCAACACACCCGAGGTGCTGCGCAGGTGGCCCGGTTGCTCCTGGAGGCTGGCCTCGAAGCGCGCGGTCTCCCCGGTGTAGAGGCAGGTGATGTCCACAGCCTGGGGCGCGAGCCGGGCGAAGGCCAGGTTATCGCGCAGATCCATGGCCCGGCGGGCCAGGGGGAGCAGGCCGGCGCCCCGCGCCGCATAGGCGATGCCCGTGAGCAGGGTCGGGTTATAGGGCTGCTTGCGGCGTGCCTGGAGCAGCAGATCCAGGGCCTCGCGTTGGTTGCCGCTATCGGAGCGGAGCAGAGAGAGCAGGAAGGCCGCCCGGGGGTGGCCGGGCGCCAAAACAAGGCCCCGCTGCAGCAGGGACTCGGTCTCGGACTGCTCGGCGCGGAAGCTCCCGGGTCGGTCGAGCGTCCACCGGTAGCGGAGGTTGCCCAGCAGAATCCAGGCGCCGGCACAGGCGGGCTCCTGGCGGCTCAGCCGCTCGACGAGAACCATGGCCTGCTCCAGGTTCTGGTTCCGCAGCCGCCAAGCCTGAGCCTGGACCATGTCCCAGAACCCGTCTGGCTGGCGGGGAGCCAGAGTCATCGGGCTCGGCTTGACGGCCCGAGGGAAGCCTCGAAGAAAGGCCTCGAAGGCCTCCGCTGGCGGGAGGGCCGGGGCCTGACGGGTGATCCAGCTCGGTGGCTTTCCCTTCTCAAGCTGCCGCCCCCAGACATACCGGTAGGAGAGCTCGAGGTTCTGCCCCTGGCGGCGGGGCTCGACCTGGAGGAGGAGGGTGTGCCGCTGTCCGCGCAGAAGCTCCAGATCCGCAGGCACCTCCGTCACGCTGGTCACCGCGAAGCCGCCGTAGTATTCCAGGTGGTCCTGGATCATGGCGCCGATGGCCCGCCCCTGGCCCGACTCCAGCGTGCTCACCGTGGCTGCAGAGGAGGAGGTGACGAGCAGCACCTTGAGGGGTGACCGGACCCCCTGGCGGGCCAGCATCCAGGCCAAGCCAATCCCCCCCATGAGCAGAACCAGGAAGGTGACTCCGAGAAGGAGGGTCGCGCGCGAGGGACTTGGAATCGACCGGAACATCGCCTCACAGAATAGATCATCCCGGCGTGGCACCATAATCATCCTGGGAGCCCCCATGATCCGCGCCACCCTGCTCGCCGTGACGACCCTTGCCCTGTCCGCCCAGACCCCACCCAAGCCCCCGCCTCCCACCGAGGAGGCGACCATTGAGCGCTTCCGGGCCCACGCCAAGCCGCGCAAGGTCGCGCCGGCGGCGCCCCTCAGCGCCGAGGAGCGGAACACCATCCGGCGCTTCAAGGAGGCCAAAGCCAGCGTGGTGTTCGTGTCGGCCGTCGCCCCGGTCCGGGACCTGCGGACCATGGATGAGACCAAGATCCCCACCGCCCGGGGCACCGGCTTTGTCTGGGACGAGTGGGGCCACGTGGTCACCAACCACCACATCATCACGGTGGAAGAGGGTGGCAAGCGGCTCGGCGAAGTGGACGAGGTGGAGGTCACCCTGTCGGACGGCAAGACTTATAAGGGCCGGGTCATCGGCAGCAGCTTCGCCTACGACATCTCCGTTCTCCAGGTCTTCGCACCCCTCGGCGCCATGCCACCCATCCCCCTCGGGCGCAGCAAGACCCTTCAAGTGGGGCAGACCGTCATCGCCATCGGCAACCCCTTCGGGCTAGACCACTCTCTCAGCCGGGGGGTCATCTCGGCCAAGGACCGCGAGATCGACACGGGCTACAACACCCGCATCCTGAATGCCATCCAGACGGACGCCGCGGTGAACCCCGGGAACTCCGGGGGTCCCCTCCTGGACAGCGCCGGCCGCCTTGTAGGCATGAACACGGCCATCATGGCCACGAAGGGGGAGGGCTCGGTCGGCGTCGGCTTCGCCATTCCCGTGGACACCCTGAACCTGATAGTGCCCCGGCTCATCGCCCGGGAGCGCCTGGAACCGCCCCGCATGGGCTTTGAAGCGCTTGCGGCGGCCGCTGCCCTGCAAAAGTTCGGCCTCAAGCAGGGGTTGCTGGTGATCTCGGTGGCGCCGGATTCCCCTGCGGGCCGGGCGGGCCTGCGCCCCCTGGAGCTGGATGAGCAGGGCGCCGTGAAGACGCCCGGCGACATCCTGCTTGCCTACCAGGGCCGGGTCATCGAGAGCGAAGGGCAGTTCATGGCCATGCTGGAGATCGAACCGCCCGCGGACGAAGTCATCTTCGACGTGCTGCGGGGGGATCAGGTCATCAAGGTGACCCTAAACCTGAAAAACAAGACCGGCACACCCACCCTGGGGAAGGACAGCAAGGCAGCCCTCCCCACCCTCTGATCACTTCCGGGCGGGCACCTGGATCATGGGAGTGGCGCCGCCCATGGGGGTGATGATCAGGTTGCCCTTGGCGCCGATGTCGCGCAGGGCCTGGATGCGCTGGTACTCGATGATCTGGGGCGTGAGGCTCTGGCTGACGATCTGCTGGGCTTTGGCCTGACCTTCCGCCTCGATGCGCTTGCGCTCGGCTTCCTGTTTTTCCTTCTGCAGCACGAAGGCCATCTTCTGGGCATCCTGGTCCGCGGCGATCTTGTCGTTGATGGCCTTGGTGATCTGGTCCGGCAGCAGCACGTTGCGCAGCAGCACCTGCTCCATGATGATGCCGCGCTCCTTGAAGGCCGTGGTGAGGGTCTTGGTGACGTTCTCCACGAAACCCATGCGGCGGGTGGTGTAGAGCTCCGTGGCCGTGAGGCCCGCAGCGGCGTCCCGCAGGGAGGTGCGGATCTGGCTGCGCAGGATCTGGCCTTCCACGTCGGTACCGATCTTCTCGTAGATCTTGGCGCAGCGGTCCTGGTCCAGGTGGTAGAAGACGGTGGCGTCCAGCTTCACCGTGAGGCCGTCTGAGGTAATCACTGGGATAGAGTCGTCGCCCTTCTTCTGGCCCTCGTCGGCAATGCCCGACATGGTGTAGTTCCGGGTGCGGACCTCCAGCTCGACCACCTGGGAGAAGGGATTGATGAAGTGCAGCCCAGAAGGCAGCACGTGCTCCCGCACCGTCCCGAACAGCACCACCACACCCGCCTGGCCCGGCGGGATGATCACGGCCATGGAGGCGAGAAGGACCACCAACCCCATGGCCAGGGTCACCCACTGGACGACAAGGAGCCGCGCCGAGAGCGGGAAGCCCAGCTTGGTCTTCATGCGCCAGGCGATGCCGGCGACGAGCAGGAGTAGGATGGCGATCAGGACCATGGGTCCCTCCAGTGGGAGCGGGCGGCCACCATCATATTAATGGTGGTGGTGTTCGTCGAGCGGAGCGGGCGGCGGGGTCACGGTGGCCGGACGGGCCTCGGGATCCAGGAACCTCAGGGGCACCCGCAGGGGTTCATCCATGCTGGAGCACTGGAGTATCAGCATAGCCTCCGGCATCGTCCCGGTGCGCCGGATCCTCAGCACCTGGCGGACCGCCTCGGGCCCCGGGGTGTCCAGCAGCTGGAAGCCCTTCCCCTGGACTGTGGCCCGGAGGATGCGGAAGGGCTTGCCATCGCGCGCGGTCAGCTCGAGTTCCAGGCGCGTGGTCTTCCGGTCGCCGAACACCAGCCGCGAAGGCGAGGGCACCACCGCCGTCGCGATGCGCCAGTCCAGGTAGAGGGTGAACAGGGGCTGCCGCGGACCATTGGTCGCCACCTTCAGCACCTCCAGTCCCGCAGCCATGCCGGGCGGAAGCCGCTCGGGCCGGAGGCGCAGTCGCAGTTCGGCGGTGGCGCCCTCGGGGACCAGTTCCGCGTCGAGGTAGGCAGGCACCACGCTGGCCAGCACCAGCTTCAGGGGCTCGCCCCCCTCGCGGGTGAACCGGTAGCGTGCTTCGGGGCGCTCGTGGCGGGCCACGTCGCCAAAGCTCTTGCGGAGGCCGTCCACACTCACCTCGGGGCGCACCTCTACGTCGTAACGCAGGATGTAGTTGGGCTGGTCCGGATCGTCGGTGCCCAGGCGCACGGCCCCCTTCACCAGGCCCTCCAGTCCTTCCGTAGCCACCTTCAGCCGCACCATCCGGACTTCCCCGGGCTGCAGAGGGTCGGCGAGCTGGGCCGGGTCCAGGCTCACGCCGAGGGAGAGGTCCAGCACCCGGAAGCGGAAGGGCCGGTCATGCAGGCTCTTGATGCCGAAGACCGCTTCCCGCACCTCCCGGGGACCAGCGCTGCCCAGGTGCGCCGGGAAGGGCGTGGTCAGCTCGATGCGCGCCGGGGGAACCGCCTCGGGCTTCGTGGCGGGGGAGGGTGCTTGCAGCAGGAGGAGGGCGGTCAGGAGGAGCATGGCGGTTCCCGGGGAGTCTCCAGTGTGCAGCGAATCGGCGGCGGCTGGGACTACGGGGCACTCAGTCCCAGTGGCGGACCCAGGTGGGCTGGTTGGGACCCTCCGCGGTCCGTACACCCGTTTCCACAGCCACCGGCTCGATGCTCAGGGCCCGCAGGGCGGCCTGGAGGGCCTCGGCCCGCAGCTTCTGCAACTCGGGCTTGATCCCCTTGGTCGCGGGCACCTGCACGGCCCAGCGTCCCCCAGTGCCCCAGGACTCGACCCAGGTCTCCAGCTTGCGCACCCCGCCCACACTGAGGTCCGAGCGGCCGGGCAGGAAGAAGAGCAGGCCTTCCCGGGGGGGCGGCTCCGAGGCAGCTTGGGGTTTGGGCAGCACCACCAGCGGCGCAGGGTCCAGGGTCGGTGCAGCGGGCAGGCGCCGGAGCTCCGAGCGCAGGACCAGGTCCCCCTTCATGGGATAGCTCGCCTCCAGGGGTTCGAACAACGCATTGGCGCGGTCGGGCCGGCTCTCGATCACCCGGAGGTGCCCCAGGATCACCGCCGCGCCAACGCGTTTCACAAGCAACCGCTCGCCCACGCGGAGGCCCTGATCCTGACCACCGTCCACGCCGTAGATCCGGTCCACGACTTCATAGGGCGGCGGACCCCGGCGCTCCACCGCGATGATGTGGAGGGGCGCCTGGGCTCCGAAGAGGCCGGCAAAACAGAGGCTAAGCAGGAAGCACCGCATGGAGGGCTTATCGGCCGGGCGGGGGCCGGGACATTAGGAGCTGGTCGCCCAGCTCCCTAGAAGGGCTGGATGCCCAGCTCCCGGAGGAGGTCGCCCAGCAGGTAGAGCGATCCGGACACCAGCCGTGGCGCATCCGACGGGGACCGCAGCTGCGCAGTGGCTTCCTGGATGCTGAGCAGCGGCGCCTCGAGGCCCCAGGCCTCCCGCAGCGGGCCGGCCTTGGCGTAGCGGGGCGCGTCGCCCTGGATGAACGTAACCGACAGGGGCCGCATGCGCTTCAGCTCCCGGGCCACACCCGCCAGGTCCTTGTCGCCCATGGCGCCGAAGAAGAGGTGGGGCCGGACGCCGCAGGCCAAGGCATGGTCCGCCAGGGCCCGGGCCCCCTCGGGGTTGTGGGCACCATCCATCCACACGCCGGAGAGCGAGGGCACTTTCCAGAGTCGACCCGGCCAGCGGGTGGCCGCCACCCCGGGCCAGAGGCGCTCCTCGGGAATGGGGAACCCCAGGGCCTGGAGCCGCCGCACCGCCTCGAAGGCCGTGGCCAGGTTGTCCAGTTGGTGGAGTCCCGGCAGCGCCACATGCTTGGCGCCCACCCGGGAGTGGTCCCAGCGGATGTCGGCGGGGCCAAGCCGGGGCGCCGGGTGCAGCCCGGGCGACACGGGCAGCAGGGGACGGATCCAGTCCGGATCCAGAGAGGGCCCCAACACCAGCGGGCGCCCGTGCCGGGCCGTGCAGAGCTTCTCCCGGGCGATGGCCTCGCGGGTGTCGCCCAAGTACTCCTGGTGATCGAGGCCGATGGTGGTGACGATCGTGAGGATGGGGTCCGTGCCGTTGGTCGCGTCCCAGCGGCCGCCCATGCCCACCTCCAGGATGGCCACCTCCACACCGGTCATGCGGAAGGCCGACAGGGCCGCCGTGATCATGAGTTCGAAGTAGGTCGCCTGGAGTCCGAGCCGGACCTCCGTCTCAAACGCCTCACCCAGCAGCAGATCGAGGGCGCCCGTGCCGATGGGCTGGCCATCCACCCAGATGCGCTCGGTAACGTCCGCGAGGTGGGGTGAGGTGGTCCAGCCCACCACCAGGCCCGCAGACCTGAGCATGTGCGCCAGGAAGGCGCCGGTGCTGCCCTTGCCGTTGGTCCCGGCAATGAGAATGACGGGGTAGCCCGCGTCTGGGCGGCCGAGTCCGCCCAGCAGCGCATGGATGTTCTCCAGCCCGCACTTGATGCCGAGGTGCCCCCGCTCCTGAAGGCGCGGGATGTAGATGGGCTGGAACGCGTCGGTCACAGGGAGCCGTTGTTCAGCTGGTCGACGGCATCATCCACGCCAGGCAGGCGGCGATGAAATCCTTGAGGTGGTCCCGATTCACAACCTTGTCCACCATGCCGTGGGCCTGCAGGAACTCAGACCGCTGGAAGCCTTCCGGGAGGCTCTGCTTGATGGTCTGCTCGATGACGCGGGGACCAGCGAAGCCGATGAGGGCCTTGGGCTCAGCTATGTTCAGGTCGCCCAGCATGGCGTAGCTGGCGCTGACGCCCCCGGTGGTGGGATCGGTCAGGATGCTGAGGTAGGGCAGGCCCGCCCGTTCAACCTTGGCCAGCGCCGCGCTCACCTTGGCCATCTGCATGAGGGACAAGGTGCCCTCCTGCATACGGGCGCCACCACTGCAGCTGACGATGAGGTAGGCGCACTGCTTCTCGATGGCTCGCTCGGCGCCCAGACGCAGCTTTTCGCCCACGACACTCCCCATGCTGGCGGCCAGGAAGTCGAAGTTCATGATGGCGGTCACCACTGGGTGACCCGAGAGGGTGCCCTCCACCACGATCGCCGCATCCTCGGTCTGGCCGGCCTGTTCCAGCTTCTTCAGCTGGTCCTTGTAGCTCTTGATGGCCACGAAACCCAGGGGATCGGCGCTGCGCAGCTCTCCAAACAGCTCGGTCCAGCCGGCGTCCATGAGGTTCTCGAGGCGCTCGGCCACGCCGATGCGGAAGTGGTAGCCGCACTTGGGGCAGACGTTGTGGGTATTGACCAGCTCCTTGCGGTAGATGAGCTCCTTGCAGGCCTCACACTTGATCCACAGCCCCTCGGGCACGCGGACGGTCTTCTCTTCGACCGCGGTCTTCTGCAGGCGCTTCTTGACGAACCAGGACGACATGGAGGACTCCTACCGGTGACGTGGAATGGGTCCTAGCGGCGCTTGGCCGGACCGGGCTTGAGCGCCTCGAAGAGACGGTCGAGCTCAGCCTCGCTGCCGAAGTGCATCACCAGAGTGCCGGCCTTGCCCTTGGACTTGATCTCGACGTGGGTGCCCCAGGACTGGGTGAGCTCCTCGGCGGCGGCCTTGATGAAGATGTCCTGGGGATGCCGCTTCCGGGTCTTGGGCCGGGCCAGCTTCTGGAGGTGCTGGATGCGGGCCTCGAGTGCCCGCACGCTCAGCTGCTGCGCCACCACTTCGTGGGCCAGCTGCTCCTGGAGCCGCAGGTCGGAGACACCCAGCAGCACCTTGGCGTGGCCGGTGCTGAGGCGGCCCTTGGCCACATCCATCTTCAGCTCGGCGGGGAGCCGCAAGAGCCGGAGGGTGTTGGCCACCTGGGGCCGGGACTTGCCGACCCGGTCCGCCACCTGCTCCTGGGTAAGGCGGAGGTGCTCGCCAAGCTGCCAGTAGGCGGTGGCCTCCTCGATGGGGTTCAGCTCCTGGCGCTGGATGTTCTCCACCAGGGCGATCTCCAGCAGGCGGTCGTCCGGGACATCCTTGATCACCACGGGGACCATGGCGAGACCCGCCTTGCGGGCCGCCCGCCAGCGGCGTTCGCCGGCGATGATCTCAAACTGATCGCCGACCTTGCGGACGACGATGGGCTGCACCATGCCGTGCTGCTTGAGGCTCTCGGCCAGCTCGTCCAGGGCGGTCTCGTCGAAGTTGGTGCGGGGCTGGGCCCGGTTGGGCAGCAGGCTGCCGAGAGGCAGCTCCCGCTGGGGGGAGTCCTCGGGCGCCATCTGGCTCATGAGCGAGGTCAGTCCCCGGCCCAGGGCCGGACGCTTCAACGGGATCATCAAGCTTCCCTCCTGACCAGTGACTCCTGGCCCACCCACTCTCTCGCGAGGTTGAGGTAGGCCTGCGCGCCCTTCGAACGCAGATCGTAGAAGGCGACCGGCTTGCCGTGGCTGGGCGCTTCGGCAAGGCGGATGTTCCGGGGGATCACGGTCTGGAAGACCTTGCCCGGGAAGGCATGGCGCACCTCGCTGGCCACCGCAGCGCCGAGGTTGGTGCGCTCCTCCGCCATGGTGAGCAGGATGCCGCCCAGCTTGAGCCGGGGATTCGGACCGGCCTGGATGCGGCGCAGGGTCTCGGTCAGTTCCGCCAGACCATCCAGGGCGAAGAACTCGCAGGGCATTGGCACGATGACCTCATCCGCGGCCGTGAGGGCGTTGAGGGTGATCATGCCGAGGCTGGGGGGCGGATCGATGAAGATGTAGTCGAAGCGGTGGAGGAGGGGAGCGAGGGCCTCTCTGAGCACCTGGAGCTGGGGCATCTCGAAGAGCTCGAACTCCAGTTGCGCGAGATCCTTGCCCGCTGGGAGCACCTGCAGCATCGGCACTTCCGTGCTGAGGAGCAGCGCCTCCGCCGGGGCGCCCTTCATAAGGGCGTAGGAGCCGGCTCGGTGGTCCGGCTTGGCGAAGCCCAGGCCCGTGGTGCTGTGGCCCTGAGGATCGAAGTCCACCAGCAGGACCATCTTCTCCATCATGGCCAGGGAGGCCGCCAGGTTGATGGCCGTC
The DNA here is from genome assembly GCA_903843705.1 of uncultured Holophagaceae bacterium. Lineage (GTDB taxonomy): Bacteria > Acidobacteriota > Holophagae > Holophagales > Holophagaceae > Geothrix. Next base: position 13,059 of record CAIMQW010000049.1, read on the forward strand.
GTGGTCTTGCCCACGCCGCCCTTCTGGTTCGCCAGAGCCACCACCCGGGCGCGCATCAGGCCGCCCTCATCATCGCGCAGGCGCTCGTCGAACCAAGCATCTCGGAATCCCTTCGGGTGTGGAACAACCAGTCTAGCAGGTCGGGTTCCACGGCGAAGAGGGCGCCCCGTCAGGCCCGCAAGCGCAGCAGCTGTGAGGGATCTGGATGCACCACGCCGAGGTTGCGGACGGGGCCCGTCAGCCACAGCTCCCGCCAGGCGCCCTTGGCGTCCAGCTCCAGCGTGACCGTCACCACGTCACCGCCTGCGGTGTGGAGTCGCCAGGCGGAGGTGCCTTCGGTCTGCGCCAGCCAGGCGGCAGCGACCGCGCACCCGGTGCCGCAGCAGAGGGTCTCGCCCTCCACGCCGCGCTCCCAGGAGCGGATCCTCGCCTCGCCGGGCGCGAGCACCTCGACGACGCTCACGTTGGTGCCGCCGGTGATCGCCGCGTGGTGCCGCAGCGGCGGTGCGAACACGGCGAGGTCGAGCGCGGCCACCGTGGGCACACGCACCACCAGCTGCGGATTGCCGATCCAGCCGAAGCCCGCGGGCTGCGCCATCGGCATCGGCACATCACGCAATCCCAAGCCCTCACCCTCAGGCATGCGGATGCCGACCTCGTCGCCGGCGCGGCGGAGCAGGATGCGCTCGCCGTTGGAGACCGCCTCGATCAGGTCACCCTCGGGAGCCCCTGGAAGACATATTCCGGCCCTGCTTCCATTGGAACAAAAGGACTTGGATCCATCAGTGTCCCAGTGGTCAAGGCTCCAGGGCCCTGTTCTGGGTGTTTGCATCAAAAAAAGGCCATCTAAACCGAATCCTGTCCCCTTTGGACACAGGACCCGAGCATAGGTTTCACCCATACAACCTTTAACCTCATCTGCCCAGAGGTAACCGAACCGATTCCCGGACGCGGCCGCCAGCCAGAGGTCCAAGCTAGCGCTCGCGATTCCGGAAGGTGTAGACGGTCTCTCCCTTGCGGGCATAACCCTGCCGACGGGCCAGCGCCTCCATCAGCTCAGGGTCCTTCGCCGCGAGCCGCTGAACCTCGTCCAGCAGCTCGCGGTTCCGGTGGTTGAGCTCCACCAGACGGGCCCGGGCCGTGGCCAGCTCGGCCTCTCGCCGGTTCAGCTCTGGGATGCCCCCCTGGGAGAAGAGCATGGCCATGAGCGACAGGAGCCCCGAGACTCCGAGGACGCCCCACAGAGTGGAGGACTTCAGGAGCCAGTTGGCGTTCATGAGGAGTGTCTCCGAAGAGAGCCAGGGCGCTCCTAGCTGAGGCAGGTTCCAAAGGCCTCACGGCCGGCATAGCGGGCCGCGGCGCCCAGCTCCCATTCGATCTGGAGGAGGCGGTTGTACTTGGCGACCCGGTCCGTGCGGCAGGGGGCGCCGGTCTTGATCTGGCCCGCGCCGGTGGCCACGGCCAGGTCGGCAATGAAGCTGTCCTCGGTCTCACCGCTGCGATGGCTGATGATGGCCCGATAGCCCGCCTTGTGGGCCATGTCCACGGCCCGGAGGGTCTCAGTGACGGTGCCGATCTGGTTCAGCTTGATCAGGATGGCGTTGGCCACGCCCTCCTTGATGCCCTTGGCCAGGATGGC
>CAIMQW010000050.1 GCA_903843705.1 uncultured Holophagaceae bacterium
AGGACTTTCGTGGACCTCTACAACCGCCACTGGCGCCTCGAAAAGCTAGGCGGACGCACACCCGAAGAAGCCCGACAAGCCTGGCTCACCAAGCAGGCTGCCTGATGCTAAAGTCTGGTCTAAACAACCGGGCGCGGTACAGTTGTTGGCGGCGACGGTAGCCCCATTCCCGATTGCAGTGGCGTTCGAGATACTGCTTCCGCCAGCTGAAGCTGACGTTCCGATGGCGGTATTATAGGTCCCGGCGGTCTTGGCCGAATCGCCAATTGCAACGGAGTAGCTCGTACCGTTGTTGCCGCTCGTCGTATCTGCCTTATATCCTACCATTACATTGTGACTCCCGATCTTGAGAATAGTCCCACCAGCTAGCTCGCCCACCAACGTGTTATAGCTGCCATAGGTAACAGTCGCCCCTGCGGAGTCTCCGACCGCCACATTATGGGTAGCGGGAGAACCGCCAGCGGCGTTGCCAGCGACAAGCAGGGCTTGATAGCCAATAGCGGTGTTGGAACTGGACCAGTCAACAGATACTCCATTTAGCGCTTGATACCCGTAGGCTGTATTGTTTGATTCATTCGTAGTCTTTGGCATCGCTCCAGTCCCGCCAACGGTATTGAGGTTGGCATCTGAGGTCACGCCGCCGCCGCCGGCTGCTGCCCAGACCGGTAATCCACTGGCAAGGGTGAGCACTTGTCCATCCGTGCCCTTGGCAAGTTTTGCAAGCGTCGGTGTTGCGTTGGCATACAAAATGTCTCCAGCGGTGTAGCTACTGATTCCCGTGCCGCCGTTGGCGACGGCCACGAGGCCGGTAACGTTGGCGGCGCTGCCGGCGATATTGTTGATCCAGGTGGGTGCGCCCGTGCCGCCGCTCACCAGCACCTGCCCGGAAGTACCCGCCGCACTAAAGCCGCTGGCGCCGGTAGCCGACTGGTAGGGCACCGCACCCGCAACCCCGCCCGCCAGGTTGGTGGCCGTGGTGGCCGTGGCCGGAGCGGCCCAGGAGAGCACGCCGCTGCCATTGGTGGTCAGCACCTGATTAAGGGTACCCGCCGTAGCCGGGAGGGTCAGCGTGTAACCGCTTGGCGTGGTTGGCGCCTGAAGGCCGATATAGCCCGAGGTCGAGCCAGCGAGGTAGAGGCCGGTCCAGGCGTTCGTGGTGGAGCCAAGAGCAGCCGACTTGTTCTTACCCGGTACCACTTCCGTGATGGCGGGCAAATACCCTGCCGAGCCGTCACCACCGATAACCACCTGGTTGTCTGCCGTAGCTGTTGCGCCAGCACCAATGGCAATCTGGTTTGTACCTGCAGATGTGCCGCCTGCCCCGGTCCCGATGGAAGTGTTGTAGCTTCCTGTACGGAGTGCGTTCCCGGAGCTTCTGCCTACAGCAACATTGTACGCGCCGGATGTCAGCATATACATCGCATTGCCGCCAACAGCCGTATTCTGAGTTCCTGAACTTGCAGCAAGCGCCGATATTCCGACTGCAACACTGTCAGAAACAGTACCAGTAACAGCACTCATTGCCTGATAGCCGACTGCAACATTAGAACCGCCGGTGGTTAGTCCGGCACCGGCACCTGTACCTATGGCCGTGTTATAGCTTGCCACTGTAGAACCTGATGAAGCGGGTTCCTTTAACGAACTCAACGCAGAGTTTCCAACAGCGGTATTATGAATACCCGAGTTTGCAAGATTACCGGTTAATGCTTTTAAGGCGTCGCTCCCCAAAGCCGTATTGCCCAGACTGTTGCTTCCCACCAAAGCAGCCAGGGCGTTCAGACCACCACCCGAATTGTTGGTCCCTACTGAGCTTGCGAGCGGCGCGACCCAGGAAGCGGCTGAGCCACTCGTGGTGAGGTATTTCCCAATATTCCCCGTCTGCGACGGCAGTCCTGAAGAGGCGACAGAGGCCCAAGTCGTGCCATCCGAGGTGAGGACGTTTCCCATCGTCCCAGGCGCCACAGCCTGCAGGGCGCTGGTGCCGTTACCCAGTAGGACGTTGTTGAGGGTGAGCGTTGTGGACCCCGTGCCACCACTGGCGACGGGCACCATGCCCAGGCTGATGGTGTTGGTCGTGCGCGACAGGGGTGAACTGAAGGTAAGGGCGTTTTCCTTACTGGTATCCGTCGGGTGCACATGATCCTGCCGCGCAACAGTCGTGCTGGTCCCCACTGCCGCCGAGCCGTCCATGGGTGATGTGGTGCTGGCCAACCCGGTGATGCTGTTGAATGAGGTTCCGGTGGCGACACCCAGGCTGGGCGTTGTGAACGAGGGCGAGGCAAGGGGGGCCGCTCCCGAGACATCGGCCACCGAGAGAGTGGCCCAAGCAGGGGCCGCACTAACGGCGCCGGTGCCGGTCTGGGTCAGGACCTGCTTCGTCGCGCTTGTGTTCCCAGCGAGGCGTGCCGCGGTGTTCGCCGCACTGCCGTAGACGAGGTCGCCTAGGATCGTGATCGGTGACAAGGCGTTGAAGGCCGCCGCGGGTGTTGTCTCTCCAGTGCCGCCGTAGCCGATCCCGATAGGTCCGGCATCACCCGTACCCAGGAGGCTATTGCCCCCCACGGTCTTGAGGTTGGTCCCACTGGCCAGCGCGGCCTGCTTTCCATTAAAGGTGCTCCAGTCTGCTGCGGTGAGGTACCCGGGAACACCCGAGGCTGCGGGCGCCATGCTGATGGCGGGCGTGGCGCCACCACTGGAGACCACGGGCGCCGTGCCGGTGACACTGGTGACCCCACCCGAGGCCGGACTGGTCCAGGACAGGGTGCCGCTGCCGTTGGTGGTGAGGACCTGGTTGCTGGTGCCCGCCGTATCCGGCAAGGTCAGGGTGTAGGCGGAGGCGACGGTGGCGGGTGCCTGGACCTTGATGGCGTTGGTCCCGCCGGTGGCCGCAAGGTAGAGGCTCTTCCAGGCATTGGTGCTGGAGCCCAGGGTGGTGGCGTTGTTCTTCCCGGGGATCACCTCTGCGAAAGCGTTCACCAGGTTGCTGGGGTAAGCGGAGTTGGCGCTACCCAGCACCATCTGGTCGTTCTTGGTGGCAGTGGCGTAGGCGCCGAGTGCCACCTGGTTCCTCGTGCTACCTGGGCTATTGGTTCCACCTGAGCTGTAGCCGATGAAGATGCTGTTCCTGGCATCAGGGTCCGCTCCAAGGCCCGCTTGGCCGCCCATGGCAACATTCGCCATGCCGGTTGTCACGAGGGACAGGGCTGAGTAGCCGAAGGCATTGTTGGAGCCACCGGTGGTCACGGAGGACAGGGCGCCCCCACCCACAGCATTGTTGGCGCTGGCGGTCGTGTTGGCCACCAGGGCCTGCTTGCCAATGGCCACATTGTCATTGCCGGTGGTATCGGCATAGAGCGCATAGCTGCCCACCGCCACATTGCTGCTGGCGGTGGTGAGCCCCGCAAGGGCACTGCCGCCGATGCCGGTGTTGTCGGTACCGGTGTTCGTAAAATTGCCGGCAAGGATGCCCAGGTACACGTTGGCGTTGCCCGAGACCGGCCCATAGGCATGCAGGAACCGCGAGCTGCCACCGCCGCCCTCGTATTGGAGGCTGATGGCTGAGCTCGACCCTGCCGAAGCCTTGGGCAGGATCTGATTCCAGCCAGGGGCAACCCAGCTGCGCACACCAGCCGCAGTGGAGGCCAGGAGGTAGCCGGTGGTGCCAGGGGTCCCCAGGCTGGCTTCCTTCCCGTTGAAGGTGGCCCAGTCAGCGCCCGTGAGGTAGCCGGAAACCGAGGAGGCCGCCGCCGGCATGCTGATGGCAGGCGTGGCACCGCCGTTGGAGACCAGGGGGGCCGTGCCCGTGACGCTGGTCACCGTGCCCGTGGCCGCAGTGGTCGGCACCCACTTGGTGCCGTTCCAGCCCAGCACCTTGCCCGTAGCATTGCCCGCGAGGGTGACATCGGTCAGGTCCGCGCTGGAGAGGGACACGGTGCCGGTCTTCCCGGCCACGCTGGCCACGGTCTGGGTCTGGCTGATCTTCTGCCAGGCGGTGCCGTTGGAGATCAGCCAGTCACCCACGCCAAAGACGAGACCCGTACCGGTCTCGGTGCCGGCAGCGCCGATGATGTAGTAGTTGCCCGAGGCCTCCACGGGCACCGTCGGGTTGCCCGTGAGCACCTTCTCGCCCTTGTAGGTGAGACCGCTGATGGGCAGCAGCGCCGTCGGGATCTTGCCCGTCCCGTCCAGCACTGGCACGTTGCCACTGCTGGTCCCGGTGTCCGCCACAGCTGCGGTGCCGAGGCCCAGGTTGCTGCGGGCGCCCGGTGCGTCCGAGGCCCCGGTGCCACCGTTGACCACGGCCACAATGCCCGTGACATTGGCGGCGGTGCCCGTGACGTTGCCCGCCACGTTGCCCGTGAGGCTGCCGGTGACGTTGCCCGTGAGGTTGGCCGTGATGGTGCCCGCCGCGAAGTTGCCGGAGGCATCCCGGCTGACCACCGTGGAGGCCCCCGCGCTGTTGCTGGCGGTCAGGGTGGCCGCGTTGCCCAAGCCCAGGTTGGTCCGCGCACTGGCGGCGTCCGTGCCGCCGGTGCCACCTGCGGTCAGCGGCAGGGTGCCCGTCACCTTGGTGCCAGCCAGGTCCACGGCCCCGTTGGCCAGGTGGTCGACCGTGACACCCCCGGCGGCGATGCTCACATTGGGCGCGTTGTAGGCCAGGCCCCCGCCGAAGCTGTAGGTGGAGCCCGCAAACTGCACCCACTTGGTGGTGCTGTTGGGGTAGACGTAGCCGTTGGAGCGGGCCGTGGCGAAGACGGAGGTGCCGTCGGCGGGAACCGTCAGCACCCAAGCAGCCCCATCCCACTGGGCGAGCTTGTTGTCCTGGCCAGCCCAGGCACCGGCGGCCGGGGTTCCCACGATGTAGCGGTCCCCATTCGCCGGAGAGGTGATAGTCGAAGGGTCCGTCACGATGTCGATGACCGGCGCCTTCCAGGAGAGGCCCGCCTGGATGGCATCCACATAGGCCTTGCTGGCGGCGTCTGCGGCCTGGGTGGGCGTGCCGAGGCCCGTGATGAGGGGTGCGGTCACGGTGCCCGTGAAGGTGGGCGAGGCCAGGGGCGCCTTGACATCCAGGGCGGTCTGGGTGGCGGTGGACACGGGCTTGGCGGCGTCCGAGGTGTTGTTGACGTTGCCCAGGCCCAGGTTGCTGCGGGCGGTGCCCACATTGGCCAGGTCGCTGAGGTTGCTGGCGGCCTTGAGGCTGCCCGTGGTACCGGCACTGAAGGCCGCAAAGTCCGTGGCGGCCAGGTAGCCATCCACAGTGCCGGTAGCCTTGGCCATGCTGATCACGGGGGCCGTGGAGCCGGTAACCGCCACCGGAGCGGTGCCCGTCACACCCGTGACGCTGCCGCTGCCCACCTGGGCCCAAGCGGCCCCGTTGAACTGGTAGAGGCCCGCCGTGCCGTCGGTCTGGTAGACCAGCAGGCCCGCGGCGGGCGAGACGATGGCGGCACGCTGGACGGCCGTCATGCGCGGCGTGAGGAAGCCCTTGGTGGTGCTGGCCACATCCAGGGCGGCGGAGGCGCTTGGCGTGGCCGCGCCGATCGCCACCGAGCCCGCAGTGTAGACCGCGTCGCTGCCGTTCAGCGTGAAGGGGCTGGCGCCAGTCGCACCCGCGGCACCGGTCGCACCGGCCGCACCCGGGAGGCCGTTGGCACCCGTGGCCCCGGTCGCACCCGCAGCACCCGTGGCGCCCGTGTCGCCCTTGACGCCCGCGACGCTGCTGGGCACGAACTTGGTGCCGTTGAAAACCAGCACCTGGCCCGCGGTGGGCTTGGCGGTGGTCAGGTCGATGGATACACCCTGGATCTGGGTGATGAGGGTCTGGTTCTGGGTGCCCGTCACGTCGCCGCTGAAGGCGCCCACCAGCTCCCAGGCGGACCGCGCCTGGAAGGCCGGCACCAGGTCCACGTCCGGCAGCATGGGTGCGCCGCCGATGAGCAGGTGCAGCTTCAGGCCCGAGAGACCCAGCACGGAGGAGGAGATGGGCGTCATCCCCGTGGAACCAAGCACCACGGAATACAGGCCGTCGGTGACGGTGACCGTGACGGCGCCAGAGTTCCAGACTTCGAGGCCCGCGCTGTCCAGCAGGGAGAACACGAAGCTCCGCGCCCCGTTGGCCGCGACGCCGGCCTCCTTGAGGCGGCCCTGGTAGGCCAGCTGCGGCAGGGGCATCGCGGTGGCGGCAGCAGCCGCAGGCAGCTCCTGGGCCGGCAGGGGGCTGCTCAGGGCGACGAGGGCGGCCACGGTGGGGGTCAGGAAGGGATGGCGCATGGGGTCTCCAAAAAAGTCAGGCAGTCAGTTCGAGGAAGCAGAGGGTCGGGGCCTACTGGCCCGAGGGGTCGTAGCCGTGGCGCACCTTGGCGGTGGCGCTGCCATCCGCGGACCGGGCGGCCACCACGGGCTCGCCCACCACGGCGGCGTTCTGGACCCCGCCGCTGGCCGAGCCCTGCTGGCTGCCGTTGGCGGACACCACGTCGGGCCTGGACACCGCGGGCGGGGGCGGCGGCAGCACCGTGGCCTGGGCCATGGCCGTGTAGCGCACGTCCCCGTTCCACATGGCCACGATGCGGTAGCTGCCGGCCGTCGTCGAGGCCGTGAACAGGCCTGCGGGGGTGAACGTGCCGCCGGTGGCGGGCACCACGGACCAGGTGGCGGTGCCGCCCCAGGGAATGACGGCCGTGAACTGCAGGCTCTGGCCCGCGCTCAAGCTGGCCACGGCGGGGCTGACGGTCATGACCTGGTTGATGGTGGCGGCGCGGTCCCCGGTGACGCGGTCGGCGCCGCCGCAGCCCAGGAGGAGCAGCAGGGCCGAGGCCGGGAGGAGGGTGCGGAGGGCTGGGGTGGTCATGGGGGTCCCCTAGAAGCGCCAGAGGAGACCGTAGCTCGCGGTGTTCGCGGGCTGGTTCTCCTGGCCGTAGTGGCTGACGAGGTAGCGGACTTCGGCCTCGACGTGCTTGGAGAGGCGGCAGGTGAGCACCGGGCCCAGGCCCAGCCGCCACCAGTGGGCGGTGCCGCTCACGCTGACGGCGGCGAGGCCGGGCGTGGGGCTGACCCGGTTGGTGCTGGCCACGGACCAGCGGAGCTCCTGCAGGCCCACCCCGACGGCCCAGCGGTCATCCAGGCGGTAGAGGTAGTCGGCACCCAAAGCGAGGCTGCGGACCCGGGTGTCCAGGGACTGGGGCGTGACCGCTCCGGAAGTGGTCTGGTTCTGGCCCAGGAAGGCGGCATAGTCCAGGCGGGGCCGAAGCTCATGGCCCCCTGCGAAGGCCCAGGTGCCATGCAGGCCCAGGGACAGCCCTGGCATATCGGCCGTGAGGCGCAGGTCCGGACTGGCCGGGAAGACCAGGGCTGCCTGGGCGCCGAGCTGCCCCGCACCAAGCCCCCCTGCGGCCTGAAGTCCCGCCGTTGCCACCAAGCCAACCAGGGACAGGCATCGCTGCAGTCGGGCCATCTTGTCCACCTTTGCCTCTGAACAGGGGGCGAAAGGACCCCTCTGTCGATTATTCGGAAGGGCCCCAGGGGTCTAAATCTGGGCGTTCTATGAAAAGCGGTCTGATTTCTATGAATAACTGCCGCCGAGGCTTCCCGACCCTCCGCGCGCCCTAGACTCTCGCCATGGAACGGAGCTTCAACCGCCTGCACTTCCGCTGGCTCCTCGACGCGGCCGAGGAAAGCTTTGGCTTCAGCCCCACAGATGGCGACCTGGAGCACCAGTCCCTGCACTTCCCGCCGGAGCTCGGCGAGGGCCACTTCGATCACGCCAACCTCGCCCTGGGCATGAGCCTCTACCGGAGCACCCACCGCCTGCTGCCCGCGGCCTCAGGGCACCTGATCCCCATCGCCGAGATCGAGGTCGACTATGGGGGCCCCGCCTTCGTGGCCCAGAGCCTGCGGGGCGGCCGGATCTGCCAGCAGGAGCGCCTGCCTGAGGCGACCCTGATCTTCGAGGAGGGTCGGGACTTCTTCCTCCATATCCAGAAGCGGCAGGTACTCCCTCTGGTGGATGGCAGCGCAGACTCCACCATGGTTGCGCTGCAGGCCCAGATTGCCACCCTCGAGCGGCTGCTCGGTGAGTCGGAGGCCGCGGCGCTGCTGGGCGCACTGGACCTGAGCACCCTGCCCTCGGTGGCGGTCCGGGCCATGCCCCGGCAGGTCAGCGCCCCGCTGCACCAGGCCATGGCCCGGTCCCTCACCGGCGAGGCTCAGAAGCTCTATGCCCAGGCCAAGGTGCTCGAATACCTGTCGGGCCTCTCGGAACATCTGAGTCTCGTCGCAGGTGGCATGACCGCCTCGGCGACCCTCAACGAGCGGGTGGCTGCCTGTCGGGACCTCCTCCTGCGCCTGGAGGGGAAGCTGCCCAGCCTGGTGGCCCTGGCGCAGGCCTTCGAGCTCCCCGCGAAGCGCCTCAACGCTGCCTTCAGCGAGACCTACGGCCAGACCATCTTCGCCTTCATCACCGCCCATCGGCTGGACCAGGCGCGGCAGGCCCTGCTTGAAACCGACGTGCCCATGAAGGCCCTCTCCCACAAGCTGGGTTATTCCCACGTGAACAACTTCATCACCGCCTTCCAGAAGCGCTTCGGCCAGTCCCCCGGCAGCCTGCGGAGCCGGGGCGGGAAGCCCATCAAGCCGCGGATCGCCTGAGGCGCTGGGTCGAGTAACCACAAAGAAAACTGATTTTTTTGTGTTCTTTGTGTTCTTTGTGGTCGATATCTTTTTTCTTTTTTCCTTTCCCAGCAGGATCACTTTGCGGTCCATCGGCCTGCGGTTGCCTGCTCTTTGGGGTGGAGGCTCGGTCCGGAATCCCCTTGCGTGTCCTCGGTTCCCTCGCGCACACTGGCAGGATCATGACTGTCTCCGTGAGCCTCTACCCGCGCCCTAGCCACCCCATCCCGATGGTTGGGTCGAAGGGCGTCTGAGCTGGTTTTCTGAGTTTTCGCTCTGCCGCCCCCGACCCTTCCGGATCGGGGGTTCCTGTTTCTGAGGTTCTTTATGTCCAACCACCATCCCTCCGCCATGCCATCGGGCTGGAAGGCCCCGATCCAGACCCGGTCTGAACTCGGCACGGCCCGGCGCATCGTCATCAAGCTGGGCACCCAGGTGGTGGTGGACGCCGAGGGCCGCCCGGCCCTGGGCCGCCTCTACGGGCTCATGGAGGCCGTGGCCGCCATGGCGGCGCGCGGCTGTCAGCCGGTGCTGGTATCGTCCGGCGCCGTGGGCCTCGGCGCCCGCCGCCTGGGCATCCATCCCCGGGGGCTGGCGGACAAGCAGGCCAGCGCCGCTGTGGGTCAGGGTGAGCTCATGTCGCTCTACCAGGACGGCCTCGGGCGCCTGGGCTTCCCCGCGGCCCAGGTGCTGCTCACGGAGGACGACTTCGCGGATCCCACCCGTCACGCCAACCTGAAGCGCACCCTGGAGACCCTGCTCTCTCTGGGGACTGTCCCTGTGCTCAACGAGAACGACACGGTATCGACCCTGGAGCTGGAGCGCCCCGCCGAGGACCGCGCCCCAATCTTCAGCGACAACGACCACCTCTCGGCCCTGGTGGCCGCCCACCTGGACGCGGACCTGCTGGTGCTGCTCTCGGACGTGACGGCCCTGCACACCCGCAACCCCGGCCTGGATCCCACGGCGGAGCCCATCCTGGACGTGCCCTACGCCAGCCAGCCGCCCGTGGAGGTGCAGGGCAGCAACGGCCGAGGGCGGGGCGGCATGGCCAGCAAGCTCACAGCGGCGCGACTGGCCGCAGCCCAGGGGGTGCCGGTGGTGATGGCCTCGGGCCTGATGCCCCAGGTCCTTGAGCGCATCCTGGCAGGCGAGCCCGTGGGCACCCTCTTCGCGCCGAACCCGGACCCGGCGGCCCCCAGCCACCCCATCGTGGAGGAGAACCCGGTGCGGCCCCTGGCCCAGGCGGCCCGGGCGGCCTCGCGGCTCCTGGCGGTCACGGACGGGCCCACCCGGGACCACGCCCTCGCCGCCCTCGCGGACGTCCTGCTGCGGAAGACCCACCGCATCCTGGCCGCCAACGAGCGGGACCTGGATGCGGCGGTGGGCCACATCAGCAACTCGGCCTACCAGCGGCTGCGCCTGGATGAGGCCAAGCTGCGCGAGATGGCCGCGGGCGTGCGCGCCGTGGCGGCCCTGCCGGATCCGCTCCACCGCGTGCAGCTCCGCCGCGCCCTGGACGAGGGCCTGGAGCTCACCCGCGTCAGCTGCCCGCTGGGGGTGCTGGGCGTGGTGTTCGAGTCCCGGCCCGACGCCCTGATCCAGATCAGCGCCTTGGCCCTGAAGAGCGGCAACGCCGTGCTGCTCAAGGGCGGCCACGAGGCGCTCCACTCCAACGCCGCCCTGCTCTCGGCGGTGCAGGAGGCCCTGCAGGCGGTGGGCCTGCCGGTGGCGGCGGTGCAGGGCCTGGAGGACCGCGCCTCCGTGGAGGCCATGCTGAGTCTGCCGGAGCTGGTTGACCTGGTGATCCCCCGGGGCTCCAACGCCCTGGTCAAGCGCATCCAGTCCGCCACGCGGATCCCCGTAATGGGCCATGCCGAGGGCCTCTGCCATATGTACCTCGATGCCGCCGCCGATCCGGCCATGGCCGTGGCCCTGGTGCGGGACGCGAAGCTGCAGTATCCCTCCGCCTGCAACGCCCTGGAGACGGTCTTGGTCCACGCCGCCGCGGCGCCGAAGCTGCTGCCCCTGCTCGCCGCGGACCTGCGCGGCCACCAGGTGGAGCTGCGGGGCTGCGAGCAGTGCCTGGCGCTGGTGCCGGACCTGGTCGCCGCCACGGCCGAGGACTGGGACACGGAATACGGTGAGCCGATCCTGGCCGTGAAGGTGGTGCGGGACTTGGACGAGGCCCTGGAGCACATCCGCCGCCACGGCAGCGGGCACACAGAGGCCATCGTCACCGAGGACCCCGCCGCCGCGGCCCGGTTCCTGGCCGAGGTAGACGCCGCCGGGGTCTATCACAACGCCTCGACCCGCTTCGCAGACGGCTTCCGCTACGGCTTCGGTGCCGAGGTGGGCATCAGCACCAGCCGCATCCATGCCCGGGGTCCCGTGGGCCTGGAGGGGCTGCTGAGCCACCGCTACCTGCTACGGGGCCAGGGTCAGCTCGTCGCAGACTACGCAGGACCAACCGCCAAGCCCTTCCTGCACCGGGACCTGCCCATAAAGCCATAAATCAAATTAATCAAAGCATAAATCCATATAACTTGAGCCGGGGGTCCGAACTGTTAACCTCATAAAGATACTTGTCGCCCGGCGACCTGTCGGGGTGGCGATTTCTTATCGGGAGGTTCCGTGTCCACCCTTCTCTCCCCTGAGACCCCGGCCTATGCCGTGCCCGAGGCCAATCTCATCCCCGTGAGCAATCACCTGGGAAGCATGCTGGCCATCCCGCCCTCCCGCATGTTCCTCATCAACAAATCGCTCAAGGTCTTCGTGGAGAAGCAGCCGGGCGTGGCGGTCTTCGACGCCAGCCAGGGCGACGGCGGGGCCTCCCTGCCGGGCGTGCCCGAGGCGTTGCTGGACCGCGCCTTTGAGTTGCAGAAGCAGCACGGCACCGCCTACGACATGCCCTTCGGCACCGACGCCTACCGCAAGGCCGTGGCCGAGCAGTACTGGAAGCTCGCCCCGGAGACGGGCTGGGGACCGGCCAACGTCATCGGCACCCAGGGCGGCCGCGACGGCCTCGTGAAGGCCTACCAGGCCATGCTGGCCCTGGGCCACGGCCGCCAGGGCGATGTCATCGTCGTCAGCCGCGTGCCCTGGATCAGCTACAACTGGGGTCCCTATGGCATCGGCGCCAACGTCATGTGGGCTCCGGGCCGGCCCGAGGAGGCCTGGTCCTACACGGAAGAGGGCATCCAGGCCTGTGTAGCCGAAGCCGCGAAGCAGGGCCGCAAGGTGGCCGGCCTCGTCATCACCAGCCCCGACAACCCCACGGGCCAGACCCTCACCCTGGAGCGCCAGATCGCCCTGGGCCGCGCGGCCCTCGAAGCGGGCGTCGCCTTCGTGCTCTACGACTGGATGTATCACGCGGTCACCGACGGCGGCATGACCGATGTGAACGCGCTGCTGCTGGCCTTCGAGCCCGCACTCCGCAACCGCATCATGGTCCTGGACGGCATCACCAAGTGCCTGGGCGGCTCCAACATCCGCAACTGCCACCTGCTGGCCCCTGAGGCCGTGGTGAAGATGATCGTGGCCCAGGCCTCGCACACGGTGATCCCGTCGTTCTTCAGCCGGGCCGGGGCCATGGCCGCCTCCGAGCAGGGCCTGCTCAACGCCGCCGCGCCCATCATCGAGCCC
>CAIMQW010000051.1 GCA_903843705.1 uncultured Holophagaceae bacterium
ATGACTCTTTACTTCGGCGAGACGCATTGCGCACCCGTTTATGGCGTCAACGGCAACTACAGGTCATCCCTGTTGGATGTTTAGGAGTCGTTGCAGGGCTCCCTGCGGCGATTCGGTCCCACCCCCTGCGGCCTCAGCCCAGGTGGTGCCGAACTAGCGCTCCCACTGCTCCATCAGACGGGGCCTAGAACACCAGGCAGTCCAAGGGGCATCCCGTGAAATCAGTGGTGTGAAGGTATTTTATCGAATTTATAAATTCGGACTAGCAAATCTTTTTTCTTAGGAAGGTTTGAAAATTAGTATCTGGTTTCGCACTCGCATCAAACCCTCTTGGCTTCCTGCGCCAAAGCCAAAGAGGCGGCAATGGTTCTCTGAAAAGAAGTGAAGATATCCAGGAAGTTCAACGGGCTCTTCTGCCCCGATGAGATTTCGAGCGCCTCGGCGTCCATGATGGCCTTGTCCCAGGCATACAGCTGTGCCGGGGCGGCCTTCCGGAGCTCTTTGGCCACAGCCTTGACTGCCTCGGGCCCAGCCTGGGCCGCACGGCGCTGAAAGCTCACCGGGAGTTGCGCCACGACTGCAGCATGCGAAACCCGCACCTTGCCAGCCAGGACCATGTGGGCGAGCTCGGGGACACCCCGCTCCAGGACGATGCTCGCATGCCCCCGGGACCGCGTGCCGACAGCTCGGAGCTGGGTCGCCTGTAAGTAGGTGATGCGGGGCGGGGAGGTCATGGGCGTAGGGCGTAGGGGATTCGCAGAGAGGGACCAGCAACCCCCCCGCAGGAGCATGGGAAGACCAGGAAGGAAGGGATGTAGAGCACCACGCCTACTCCAGGTTCGCGGCCTGTTCGCGGATCTGGTCGAGGGTGCCTTTGGCTTCCATGACGGCGCGGGTCATGGCGATGCGCTTGCACTTGCTGCCGGTGGTGTTCAGCTCCCGCAGCACTTCCTGGCACCACACATCCACGGCTTTGCCTTCGAGGTTGTCCTTCCCCAGGCGCTCGGCGAAGTCCTCCAGATGGGCGGAAAGGCGGATCAGCTCCTCGCGGACATCCTGGCGCTCGGCCAGCAGGCGCTCTGCTGGCAGCTGGCCCGAGAGCCGCGCGTCCTCCAGCAGCTGCTCGATGCGCTGGCGGTAGAGGCCCGGCAGCTCCAGGGCCTGGGCCTGGGCCTCGGCCTGAAGCCGGTCGCGCAGCTTCTGCAGGCGGGTGAGGCCTTCCGTGAAGAAGGGGCGCAGGCGCTCGGCCTCCCGCCGCCGGCCTTCGTTCCAGGCGTCCAGCACCCGGGTCATGCCTTCGAGAAGCTTGGCTTCCAGGCGCTCCGCCAGGTTCGAGTCCGGGGCCAGCCAGGCGCCGGGCAGGCGGAAGAAGGCGTCGGCCGTGAGGGGCGGCAGGTGCAGCCACTCGGCGTCCTCCTGCCAGGCCTTGGCCGCGGAGCGCAGCAGGGCCCGGTTCAGGCGGGGTTCCAGGGACGGCTCATCCTGGACCTCCACCGTGAGGTCGAGCTTGCCCCGCTGGGCCGCGCCGCGGACCTTGGAGCGCAGCGCGGCCTCCAGCGGGAACAGCGCCGGCGGCAGCCGCAGCGACAGGTCCAGGGCCTTACTGTTCACACTGCGCAGCGTCAGCCGCAGCTGCCCGGCCTCCAAGGGCTGGACGATCTCGGCAAACGCAGTCATCGACTTCATGGTCATCCCTGGGAAGAACTCCAGCCTAGCAGTGGCGGCTGGGCTCAGCTGGGGGTGGGAAAGGAAGTGAAGTGAGCGGAGGACTGCCGAGGAGCGGAGGGGAGCGGAGAAAGGCAAAGGCAGTCGGCTGGTTGTTGAACCTCCGCTTTCCTCCTCGTCCTGTTTTTTTGGGGTTCTTCCCGGAATAGCGTGTGCCGGCGTGAAGAGCTTGACGCATACCTGCCGCGTAGCAGGAGTCATGACCCGAATCTGATCATCCCTGGCGCAGATGCACCTCCAGTGGGGCGCCCGGTCCTGCAAGAAAAGTTGATTCGCCAGGGAGGAACGGTGAGGGCCGGTGAGAAGGAAAGTTGGCTCACGGAAGTCTCACCGTTCCTAACTGTTCCTCACCGGTTTCCTTTGATTTCCTTATCTTTCTGCCCTTATTGGGTGATTAGAGCCAGGGCGTGATCTGGGCGCGGCGGGCTTCGTAGGCTTCGATGGTGGGGAGGCTGGCGAGGCTGACACCGATGGCGTCGAGGCCCTCCAGCAGGGTGGTCTTCCGGGCGGGCTCAATCTCGAAGCGGTAGCTGTGCCCGCCGCCGGACAGGGTCTGGGCCGGGAGGTCCACGGTGAGGGGGCCCTCCGTGGCGAGGTCCTCCACAGCGGCCATGGGCAGCGTGATGGGGAGGATGCCGTTGGAGAAGCAGTTGTTGTAGAAGATGTCGGCGAAGCTGGGGGCGATGACGCAGCGGATGCCGAAGTCCAGCAGGGCCCAGGGGGCGTGCTCGCGGCTGGAGCCGCAGCCAAAGTTGGGACCGCCCAGGAGGATCATGGCCTCGCGGTAGTCTGGCCGGTTCAGGATGAAATCCGGTTTTTCCCTGCCCTGGTCGTCATAGCGCAGTTCGAAGAAGAGGTGGCGCCCCAGGCCCGTGCGCACGATGGTCTTGAGGAACTGCTTGGGGATGAGCAGGTCCGTGTCGATGTTCGCCCGGAGCAGGGGGGCCGCCTGGCCGGTGAGGGTCGTGAAGGGTTTCATCGGACCTCCAGGAGGCGGCGGACATCGGTGAAGTGGCCCGTGACCGCGGCGGCGGCGGCCATCTCGGGGCTGACCAGGTGGGTGCGGCCACCCCGGCCCTGGCGGCCCTCGAAGTTGCGGTTGCTGGTGCTGGCGCTGCGCTCGCCGGGTTCCAGGCGGTCGTCGTTCATGCCGAGGCACATGCTGCACCCGGGCAGACGCCACTCGAAGCCGGCCTCCAGGAAGATGCGGTCCAGGCCCTCGGCCTCGGCCTGGCGCTTGACCAGACCCGAGCCCGGCACCACCAGGGCGCGCACGCCGGGGGCAACCTTCCGGCCCTGGGCCACCCGGGCCGCGGCCCGCATATCCTCGATGCGGCCATTGGTGCAGGAGCCAATGAAGACGACCTGCACCGGCACCTCCTCCATGGGGGTGCCGGGCTTGAGGCCCATGTAGTCGAGCGCCAGGCGCATGGCCTCCTGCTTGGCGGGATCGGCGGCGGCCCTGGGGTCCGGCACCCGGCCCGTGATGTCCAGCACCGCCTCGGGATTCGTGCCCCAAGTGACCTGCGGCGCCAGGCCGCTCACGTCGAAGGTGTATTCCAGATCGAAGCGGGCGCCGGCGTCTGTGGGCAGGCCGCGCCAGGAGGTCAGGGCCTGCTCCCAGAGCGGTCCGGCGGGGGCCATGGGCCGGCCGGCCACATAGGCGAAAGTGGTCTCGTCCGGAGCCACCAGGCCCGCGCGGGCGCCGGCCTCGATACTCATGTTGCAGAGGGTCATGCGCCCTTCCATTGAGAGCGTCCGGACGGCGGAACCCGCGAACTCGAGGACGTGTCCCGTGCCGCCAGCGGTCCCGATCTGGCCGATGACGAAGAGGGCCAGGTCCTTGGCGCTGAGGCCCTCGGGCAGCACGCCCTCGAAGCAGATCCGCATGTTCTTCGAGCGCCGCTGGGGTAGGGTCTGGGTGGCGAAGACGTGCTCCACCTCGCTGGTGCCGATGCCGAAGGCCAGGGCTCCGAAGGCGCCGTGGGTGCTGGTGTGGCTGTCGCCGCAGACCACCGTGCTGCCGGGCAGCGTGAAGCCCTGCTCGGGGCCGATGACGTGCACGATGCCCTGCCGGTCATCGAGGAGCGGGATGTAGGGCACCTGGAACGCCTTGACGTTCTCCACCAGCGCTTCCACCTGCAGGCGGCTCGTCTCCTCGAAGCTGCCGGCCTCCCGGTTCTGGGTGGAGATGTTGTGGTCGATCACCGCGAGGATGGCCTCCGGGCGGCGCAGGGGGCGCTCCGCCAGGCGCAGGCCCTCGAAGGCCTGGGGACTGGTCACCTCGTGGACTAGGTGGCGGTCGATGTAGAGCAGGCTGGTGCCGTCCGGACGGGTCTCCACCAGGTGGGCATCCCAGAGCTTGTCGTAGAGGGTGCGGGCGCCAGGGCTCATGGGCGGCTCCTTCGAGTAGATTTGACCCGGACCGGGGAGGCCAGGGGCGTGAAGTCACTGGACTGGACGAGATGGATGAAGGCCCGGGCTGCGTGGGAGAGGGCCTCCTCCCGCCGGTAGACCATGCGGATGAGCTTCTCCAGCTTGAGCTGCCGCACGGGGACCTCCACCAGCCGACCCGCGGCGATGGCGGGGGCCACGGTCATGCGGGGCATGATGGCCAGCCCCGCGCCCTGGGCGACGAAGTCCTGCATGGTCGAGAGGGTTCCCAGCTCCATGGTGATGCGCAGGGGCACTCCGTTCCGGGCGAACAGATCGGTGATCGAGGCCCGGGTGGGGGTGAGGGAGTTGTGGGCGATGAAGGTCTCCTCGCCGAGCATCTTGAGGTCGATGACGCGGCGGCCGGCCAGCCGGTGGTCGGGAGGCACCACCAGCACCATGTGGTCGCGGAAGACCACCTCGCTGCGCAGCTCCGGCTGGAGGGGGTCATAGGAGACGAAGCCCACGTCCAGCCGGTGCTCGGCGATCTCGGCGGGGATATGCTCCGAGCTCAGGCGGTAGGCCTTGAGCTTGATGTCGGGATGGGCCTGCTGGTAGTCGAGCAGCATGCGGGGCAGCAGGAACTCGGACATGCTCTCGTTGGCGCCGATGCTCAGGCGGCCCTGCTGCAGGCCTTTGAGGGTGCCGAAGGTGTCCGTGATCTGCTGGCGCAGGTCCAGCATGCGCAGGGCGAGGGGCAGCAGGGTCTGTCCGGCGTTGGTCAGGGTGCCGCCTTTGGTGGTGCGGTCCACCAAGACTTCGCCCAGCTCTTCTTCCAGGCGCTTGAGGGCGAGGCTGATGGCTGGCTGGGTGCGGAAGAGGCGCTCCGCCGCGCGGGAGAAGCTCTTCTCCCGCGCGATCATGAGGAATGTCTCCAGCTGACCAAGTTCCATGCCGACTCCCGAACGATCGAGTCTAACGACTTAAGTAAAACTAATGGAATCATAAAAAATATTAACTATATTCATGGCTTGGTTCGGTTAACTTTAATTGATCCGTCCGAACCTTTCCGGACCGGGGAGACCACCAGACCATGGGTGCCCAGCGGATCGCCATCTTCGACACCACCCTCCGGGACGGCGAGCAGTCCCCGGGTTGCAGCATGAACGTGGAAGAGAAGCTGCAGATGGCCCGCCAGCTGGAGGCCCTCCAGGTGGATGTCATCGAGGCCGGCTTCCCTGTGGCCTCGGAGGCCGACTTTGCCGCGGTGCAGGCCATCGCCCGGGAGTGTCGCGGGCCCGTGATCGCGGCCCTGTGCCGCACCATCCCCCGGGACATCGAGCGGGCCTGGGAGGCGCTCAAGGAGGCCGAACACCCCCGGATCCACACCTTTCTGGCCACTTCGGACATCCACCTGACCTACAAGCTGCAGAAGACCCGGGAAGAGGCGCTCCAGATGATCCGCGAGGGCGTGGCGCTGGCCAAGTCCTTCACCCCGGACGTGGAGTTCTCCGCCGAGGACGCCACCCGCAGCGACTGGGACTTCCTGGTGGAGGTCTGCAAGGTCGCCCTGGAGGCCGGGGCGACGGTGCTGAACATCCCCGACACCGTGGGCTACACCGTGCCCGATGAGTACGGGCGCCTGATCACCCACCTCCGGCAGCACGTCCCCGGCATCGACCAAGCCACCATCAGCGTCCACTGCCACAACGACCTGGGCCTGGCCGCTGCGAACTCCCTGGCGGCGGTGGCGGCAGGAGCCCGGCAGGTGGAGTGCACCATCAACGGCATTGGCGAGCGCGCGGGCAACGCGGCCCTCGAAGAAGTCGTGATGGCCCTGGCTGTGCGGCGGGACGCGCTGCCCTACGAGACCGGGGTCCGGAGGGAGCTCCTCTACCGCGCCAGCCAGACCCTCGCCAACATCACCGGCAGCGAGGTCCAGCCGAACAAAGCCATCGTGGGCCGCAACGCCTTCGCCCACGAGAGTGGTATCCACCAGCACGGCATGCTCAGCCACCACTCGACCTACGAGATCATGACGCCCGAGTCCGTGGGCGTGCGCCGCAGCAGCCTGGTCCTCGGGAAGCACTCGGGGCGGCACGCCCTGGCCAAGCGCTTCGAGGAACTGGGCTACAAGCTCGACCGGGTGGAGCTGGACAAGGCCTACAAGCTGTTCACGAAGCTCAGCGACCAGAAGAAGGAGATTTTCGACGAGGACCTGCTGGCCATCGTGCAGGACGGACTCACGCACCTCCCCGAGGTCTTCAAGCTGCGGGCCCTGCAGGCCACGGCAGGAACAGCCATGTTCGCCACGGCCCTGGTCACCCTGGCCACGGAGGCCGGCGAGGCCACGGAGACCGCCATGGGCGACGGCCCCGTCAACGCGGTCTTCGCGGCGGTGGACAAACTCACGGGCCTGAGTGGCCGGCTGCTGGACTACCGGCTCCACTCGGTCTCGCGCGGGGCCGACGCCGTGGGCGAGGTCTTTGTGCAGGTGGATTTCGAGGGCCAGCCTTACGGCGGCAAGGGTGCCAGCACCGACGTGGTGGAAGCCAGCCTGCGGGCCTACCTCAATGCGGTCAACAAGGCCCTCTTCGCCCGGCGCGCCAAGAAGTCACAGGCCGTCGAGGCGGGGGTCTGAATGCCTGCCTCTCGCCCACCGCTCTGGATCGCCTGAACCTGTTCTGAGGAGTTCGCATGGATGCAAGGATCGTCGTCCTCCCCGGAGACGGAGTCGGCCCCGAGGTCACCCGGGAAGCCGTCGCCTGCCTTCAGGCCGTGGCGGACCTCTACGGTCACCGGTTCACCTTCGAGGAGGCCCTGATCGGTGGAGCTGCGGTGGATGCCTGCGGTGATCCACTTCCCGCCCGAACCCTCGAGCTCTGCCATGGCGCCGGGGCGGTGCTGCTGGGCGCCGTGGGCGGCCCCGCCTGGGACAAACACCCGCGCAACCAGCGTCCGGAGTCGGGCCTGCTGCGGCTGCGCCAGGGCCTGGGCCTCTTCGCCAACCTGCGCCCCGTGACTGTCCACCCCGCCCTGGAGGACGCCTCCCCGGTGCGCCCCGAGATCGTCCGCGGCACGGACATGATGATCGTCCGGGAGCTCTCCGGCGGCCTCTACTTCGGCGAGCCGCGCATGTTCAGCCCCGAGCGGGCTGTGAACACGCTGCCCTACAGCCGCGAGGAGATCCTCCGCGTGGCCCGCGTGGCCTTTGACCTGGCCCAGAACCGCCGCCGGAAGCTGGTCTCCGTGGACAAGGCCAATGTGCTGGAGACCTCGCGCCTCTGGCGGCAGGTGGTCGACGAGGTGGCCGCAGACTACCCCGAGGTGGCAGTCCAGCACGCCTATGTGGACAGCTTCGCCATGGCCCTGGTGGCCCGGCCCCGGGACTTTGACGTGGTGCTCACCGAGAACCTCTTCGGCGACATCCTCAGTGACGAGGCGGCGGTGCTCGCCGGTTCCCTGGGGTTGCTGCCTTCCGCCAGCCTCGGCGGCACCGTGGGCCTCTTTGAACCAATTCACGGCTCAGCCCCGGATATCGCGGGCCGGGACCTGGCCAACCCCATCGGCACCATCCTCTCCGCCGCCATGCTGCTCCGCCACGCGCTGGGCCTCACGGAGGAGGCCGCAGCCCTGGAGGCCGCCGTGGACCGCACCCTGCACGACGGTCATGGCACCTCCGACCTGAAGGGCGCCACCCACCCCCAGGGTACCGCCTCGATGGGCGCAGTCATCCGCGCCGCCCTGGCCAAGGTCCCGTTGAAACCGGGCCTGCCGGTGACCCTGCCCACCTAGGGCCGACCGCTCGGGAACCCCCCGACCTCGGCCCCGCACCCCCCGCGGGGCCTTCTTTTCCCAGACCCCGCTCCCGATTACCCTTGAGGACCGCCATGAGCCCAGCCAATCCCATGAGCGCCTCCGGTCCCCGGAGCAATCGCAGTCTCGACCCCGCCCGAATCAGCCAGTGAAGGAGAGTGACGACATGGACAGGACCGGCGCACAGATTATCTGGGAGTGCCTGCTGCGGGAGGGCGTGGAGACCGTCTTCGGATACCCCGGCGGCGCCATCCTGCCCACCTACGACGCCATGACGGAGTACCCCATCCGGCACGTGCTCGTGCGCCACGAACAGAGCGCCGTGCACATGGCGGACGGCTTCGCCCGGGCCTCGGGGCGCACCGGCGTGGTGGTCGCCACCTCGGGTCCCGGCGCCACCAACCTGGTGACTGGCCTGGCCACGGCCATGCTGGACTCCATCCCCCTGGTGGCCATCACGGGGCAGGTGGGCTCGGGCCTGCTGGGCACCGACGCCTTCCAGGAAGTGGACATCACGGGCATCACCCTGCCCATCACCAAGCACAACTACCTGGTGACGCGCGCCCAGGACATCGCCCCGGCCATCCGGGAGGCCTTCGCCGTCGCCACCAGCGGCCGCCCCGGCCCTGTGCTGGTGGACATCACCAAGGACGCCCAGCAGGGTCGGGCGACCCTGGACTGGGAAGGCGCGGCGCCCACGCGCCACCTGCGCCACATCCCGCCCTCCCCTAAGCAGGTGGACCTGGACCGGGCCCTGGCAATGATCAACGCCGCCCAGCGCCCCGTGATCCTCGCTGGCCACGGCATCCAGCTCTCCGGGGCCCGGGCCGAGGTGCTCGCCCTGGCCGAGTTGGCCCAGATCCCCTTCGCCGAGACCCTGCTGGGCCTGGGTGCGGTGCCTGCCTCGCACGTGCTGAGCCTGGGCATGATGGGCATGCATGGGGAGTCCTGGGTGAACCAGGCCATCCAGGAGGCGGACCTCCTGATCGCCCTCGGCATGCGCTTCGATGACCGGGTCACGGGGCGGCTCAAGGAATACGCCCCCAACGCCCTGAAGATCCACGTGGACATTGACGCCAGCGAGATAAACAAGCTCGTGCCGGTGGACGTGCCCCTGGGTGGAGACCTGAAGCAGGTGTTGCAGGCCATGCTGCCCGCTGTGAAGGCGGCGGACCACACGCCCTGGCTGGAGCGCATCCGCTCCTGGCGCGGCGACTCTGCCGTCCGCGACATCAAGAACCTGCCCGACGACGGCCACCTCTATGCGGCCCACGTCATGCACGACCTCTGGAAGATCACCAAGGGTGAGGCGGTGGTGGTGACGGATGTCGGCCAGCACCAGATGTGGGAGGCCCAGTATTACCACCACGATGGCGAGCGCAGCCTCATCACCAGCGGCGGCGCCGGGACCATGGGCTTTGCCCTGCCGGCGGCCATCGGCGCCAAGCTGGCCCGGCCGGAGGCCGAGGTCTGGGTGGTGGCCGGCGACGGCGGCTTCCAGATGACCTTCGCCGAGCTCATGACCGCCGTGCAGGAGGGCGTGAAGGTCAACATCGCCGTCATCAACAACGGCTACCTGGGCATGGTCCGGCAGTGGCAGGCACTGTTCTACGAAGGCCGCTACGCCGCCACGCCCATCCTGTCCCCGGACTTCGTCAAGCTGGCAGAAGCCTTCGGCATCCACGGCCAGCGGGTGGACAAGCGGTCGGATCTGGCCGTCGCCGTGGCCTTGGCCCGCCAGCAGCCAGGCACCGCCCTCATCGAGTTCAAGGTCGAGCAGGAGGACAGCGTCTATCCCATGGTGGCGGCCGGTGCGGCGCTCCATGACATGATCCGGCGCCCCTCGCCCAGCCCCATCGCCGAGACCGGCTCCGATCCGGTCTAGCGCCCGCCTTGCCAAGGAAGGATGGAGAACCCATGTCCCATGTCCTCGTGATCTACACCGATGATGAACCCGGCGTCCTCACCCGGGTGGCGATGCTGTTCCGCCGTCGCGGCTTCAACATCCACTCCCTCACCGTGGGTCCCACGGAGCGGGTGCACGTCTCGCGGATGACCGTGGTGGTGGACACGGACGAGGCCACGGCCCGCCGGGCTGTGGAGCACCTCCGCAAGCTGGTGAATGTCCTCGAGGTCCAGCAGCTTGGCCACGGCCGCAACGTGGTCCGGGACCTAGCCCTGCTGCGGGTGTCCACCCGCCAGGGGCGTTCGGAGGTCCTCCAGCTTGTGCAGGTGTTCCGCGCCAACGTGGTGGACATCGCAGATGACAGCGTTGTCATCGAGTGCACCGGCAGCCTCGGCAAGATCGAGGCCCTGGTGGACAGTCTGCGCCCCTTTGGGATCCTGGAGCTCGGCCGCACCGGCGCGGTGGCCATGGCTCGCGGGGAGCGCTCGGAAGCCTCCAACCGCCTCGCCGCCTCAGCCGTTGAGGCTCCCGGCAGCTCCGGGGCCATGTCCGTCTGATCTTCTTCCCCCGTCATCCGACCTGAAACAAGGAGCCTCCATGGCCATCATTCACTACGACGCCGACCTCGGCCTCATCCGCGCCTGCAAGGTCGCCATCCTGGGCTACGGCTCCCAGGGCCACGCCCACGCGTTGAACCTCAAGGACAGCGGTGTCCAGGTCCGGGTCGGCCTCCAGGCCGGTTCCGCCTCCCGCGCCAAGGCTGAGGCCGCTGGCCTCATCGTGAACAGCCCCGCCGAAGCCTCCGCCTGGGCCGACGTCATCATGGTGCTCACACCGGACACGGGGCAGGGCGCCCTCTACCGGGAAGCCATCGCCCCCAACCTGACCCCGGGCAAGACCCTGATGTTCGCCCATGGGTTCAACATCCGCTTTGGCTGGATCGAAGTGCCCGCCGGTGTGGACGTGAGCCTGGTGGCCCCCAAGAGCCCCGGTCACCGCGTTCGCGAGGTCTTCGTGGAGGGCGGCGGCACGCCCGGCCTGGTGGCCATCCACCAGGACGCCAGCGGCCAGGCCATGGCCCTGGCCCTGTCATACGCAGCCGCCATCGGTCTCACCCGGGCCGGGGTGCTGGAGACCACCTTCGCCGAGGAGACGGAGACGGACCTCTTCGGGGAGAAGGCCGTGCTCTGCGGCGGCGCCAGCGCCCTCGTCAAGGCGGGCTTCGAGACCCTCGTGGAAGCCGGCTACCAGCCCGAGATCGCCTACTTCGAGTGCCTGCACGAGCTGAAGCTCATCGTGGACCTGATGTATCGCGGCGGCCTGAGCTACATGCGCTACAGCATCAGCGACACGGCGGAGTACGGCGACTACACTGGC
>CAIMQW010000052.1 GCA_903843705.1 uncultured Holophagaceae bacterium
GCTGGTGGCGGCCCTGACCCCCAAGGACCGGAAGATCACCCCCAGCAGCACCAGCATCGACATCCCCATGGAGGAGGAGGTCAAGCACATCCTCCAGCACGCCACGGCCGAGAGCGCCAAGCTCAACCACAAGCACGTGGGCGCCGAGCACCTGCTGCTGGGCATGCTCAAGGAAGAGGGCTGCCTGGCGGGCCGCCTGCTGAAGGAGTCCGGCGCGGACCTGATCGCCGCCAAGGAGATCCTGCTGGAGAGCAGCAAGGAAGAGAAGATCGCCAAGAAGAAGAAGGAGCACCCGCTCCTGTCCGAGTTCGCCCGCAACCTCTCCGAGATGGCCGAGCGCGGCATCTTCGATAACCTCATCGGCCGGGACGCGGAGGTGGAGCGCATCATCCAGATCCTCAGTCGCCGCCGGAAGAACAATCCGATCCTGCTGGGTGAGGCCGGCGTGGGCAAGACCGCCATCGTGGAGGGCCTGGCCCAGAAGATCCACGAGGGCGTGGTGCCCCCCAGCCTGGCGGACAAGCGGATCTACGCCCTGGACCTCAGCCTGGTCGTGGCCGGCACCAAGTACCGCGGGCAGTTCGAGGAGCGCCTGAAGTCGATCATCGCCGAGGCCAGCAAGGACACCACGGTGGTGCTGTTCATCGATGAGATCCACAGCCTCATCGGCACCGGCGCCGCCGAAGGCAGCCTGGACGCGGCCAACATCCTGAAGCCGGCCCTCAGCCGGGGCGAGATCCAGTGCATCGGCGCCACGACGCACAAGGAATACGCCAAGTACATCGACAAGGACCGCAGCCTGGTGCGCCGCTTCCAGCCGGTGACCGTGAACCCCCCAGACGAGGCCGAGAGCCTGCGCATCATCGAGGGCATCCGCAGCCGCTACGAGCTGTTCCACCGGGTCCGCTACACGCAGAAGACCATGGAGGCCTCGGTCTACCTGTCGAATCGCTACATCACGGACCGCTTCCTGCCCGACAAGGCCATCGACCTGCTGGACGAGGCCGGTGCCCGCGTCAAGCTGCGGGTGGGTCCGGGCGGCGCCAGCTCCGAGGGCCAGAGCCACGAGGAGGAGCTGCACCGGGTCATCAACGAGATGAACGAGGCTGTGCTCAGCCGGGACTTCGAGCGGGCGGTGCTGCTGCGCCAGAAGGAACTGCAGCTGCGTGATGAGATCCAGAAGAACCGCTCCGAGCTTTCGGACGAGGACTACGCGCACTTCCCCGAGGTCACCGAACAGGACATCGAGGACGTGGTCGCCAGCTGGACCGGCATCCCCGTGAAGGCCCTCAAGGGCGACGAGAAGGCCGTGCTGATCAACATGGAGCCCCGGCTCAACGAGCGGGTCATCGGCCAGCCCGAGGCCGTGAGCGCCGTGGTGCGGGCCGTGCGCCGGGCCCGGACGGGCCTAAAGAATCCCAACCGCCCCATGGGCTCGTTCCTCTTCCTGGGCCCCACCGGTGTCGGCAAGACCGAGCTGGCCAAGACCCTGGCGGCCTTCCTGTTCGGCGATCCCAAGAAGATGATCCGCTTCGACATGTCCGAATACATGGAGAAGCACGAGGTCTCGAAGCTGCTCGGGGCCCCTCCGGGCTACGTGGGCTATGAGGAAGGCGGCATGCTGACGGACCGCATCCGGCGGAATCCCTACTGCGTGCTTCTCTTCGACGAGATCGAGAAGGCCCACCCCGACCTCATCAACATCCTGCTCTCCATCTTCGACGACGGGCAGGCCTCGGATGCCTTCGGGAACCTGGTCGACTTCAAGAACACCATTATTATCATGACCTCCAACGTGGGCAGCCGGGAGCTGCTGTCGGAAAAGAACCTCGGCTTTGTCGAGCAGGACGGCCGTCCGGA
>CAIMQW010000053.1:0-20000 GCA_903843705.1 uncultured Holophagaceae bacterium
AGCCAGCGCTGCACGACCCAGCGCCCCGCCCACAGCCCGAGGCCCGTGCCCACCATGCTGAGCACCACCCCTGTGGTGAATCCCACCAGCTCGCCGAGGTACCAGCCCAGCAGGCTGCCCACGGTGGCCCCGACGAATCCCATCAGCTTTTCCATCTGGAGCCCTCCGCAGAGTACGATGAGCCGAATGGCCGAGGTGTTTCCATGATCATCCCCGATCTCGACGACCTGGTGCTGGAAACCGACGAGGAGTCGGGTATCCAGGAGCTGGGCCGCCGCTTCCTGGCCCGGGGCCCCTGGACCGCCGTGGCCTTCCTGGTGAAGACCCGGACCGACCCCGAGGGCGACTGGGAAGGCCCCTACCTCTGGCTGCACCGCTACCAGAAAGTGGCCCAGGGCTGGAAGCTCGTGAGCCGCTTCCGGACCACCAGCCCCGACCAGCTGGCCGAGCTGGCTGCTGCGCTGCGGGAGTGGGGACTCTAGAGCCGGGCTTCATCGCGCTGCAGCACCGCCTTAGCTCTTTCATCCCCTTCATCCCCTGCATCCCTGTTTTCAATACAGTCCTTGCGGGATTTCCTGGAAGGCCGAGGAACCCAGATGGAGACCAGCTAGCCTGAAGCCAGCGGCTATTGGAGCCCTGGCAGGTAGCGCTCGCGGGCGACGGCGAGGTGGTGGGCGGCGTGGCCCAGGGCGAAGTAGGGGATGCAGCGGGCGGTGAGGGCCCGGCCGTTGCTGGAGCCCGGCCGCAGCCAGGCTTCCACCGGCAGGCTGCGGAAGAGCGCGAGGCTGGCGGCGCGCGCTGCCTGGAAGTCCTCGACCAGCGCTGCCACGGGCCGGCTGTCCGCCCGGGCCGCCTCAGCGAAGGCGTTGTCATCAAAGCCCGGCAGCGGGGTGGTGTCGCCCCTCCCGATGCGCAGGCAGCGGTAAGTGAAGATGCGCTCCACGTCGGTCAGGTGCTGCAGCAGGTCCTTGAGGCTCCACTTGCCCACCGCGTATCGGTAGGCGGCCTGGGCCTCGGTGAGTCCCCCGAGCAGCGCAGCCACCTCGGCAGACTGCTCCGCGAGCAGCGCGAGCACATCGCCTGCGGGCGCCCCAGCCAGGTACTTCGAGAGACCGGCGTCGTATTCGGTGGGAAGGGGTGCGGTGAGGCTCATGGGGGCTCCTTAGAAAGTCATCACCTTCATGGTGTTCGTGGTGCCGGTCTTCCACAGGGGCAGGCCCAGGGTCATCACCACGCGGTCGAAGGTCTCCGCGCCGTGCTTCTCGATGAGCAGGCCGCGCACAACCTCCACCATCTCGTCCGTGTTGGCCACCCGGGGGATCATGAGCGGTGTCACGCCGCGCAGGAGGCCCATGCGCCGGGCGGTGAGGTCATCCACCGTGGCGCCCAGCACCGGCGTCCGGCCCGCCAGGCGGCTCACCATGCGCGCGGTGCCGCCGCCCTCGGTGAAGGCCACGATCCACCGGGCATGGATCTCGTCGGCGGTGCGGCAGGCCGCGAAGGCCACGGAGATGTCCGTGCGGGCCAGCACCTGCTGGGCCAGCTCGTCGGGCAGCGTGGGGGTGCGCTGCTTCACGTTGCCGTCCGCCTCGGTGGCAATCCGCCCCAGCCACTGCACGGCCTCCACGGGATAGTCGCCGGAGGCGCTCTCGGCGCTCAGCATGACTGCGTCCGTGCCGTCCCAGATGGCGTTGGCCACATCGCTGGCCTCGGCGCGGGTGGGCTGGGGATGCTCGATCATGCTCTCCAGCATCTGGGTGGCGGTGATGACCGGCTTCAGGGCGCGTCGAGCGGCCCTGATGATCTGTTTCTGGAGACCCGGCACCCGCTCCACGCCCAGCTCCACGCCGAGATCGCCCCGCGCCACCATGACGCCCCACGCCACGTCGAGGATCTCGCCCAGGTTGGTCAGGGCCGCCGGGTGCTCGATCTTGGCGATGACCGGCTGGGTGCCGCCCAGGTGCTGGATGATGGCCTGGAGCTGCTGCACGTCCGAGGCGCGGCGCACGAAGCTCTGGGCGAAGAGGTCCACCTGGTGCTCCACGCCCCAGCGGATGTCGATGTGGTCCTTCTCCGTCAGGGGGCTCATGGCGATGTCCAGGCCGATGGGGTGGACCCCCTTCCGGGCCTTGAGGGGACCGCCGACGATCACGCGAGCCCGGAGCAGCTCCGGTCTCTTGGCGAGGATCTCCACGGTGATGGCGCCATCGTCCAGCAACCAGCGCTGACCGGGCTCGGCGCCCTCGAACAGCTCGGGATGCGGCAGCGGCGCCGCCCAGGCAAAGCCCGCCGGTGCCGCACTCGCCGGCGCGTAGAACACGCCCACGCTGCCCAGGTCCAGCTGCACGGGCGCCTCCAGCAGACCGACCCGCCACTTCGGACCCTGGAGATCCAGGAACACCGGAATGGCACGGCCCAGTTCCAGGGCCAGGCTCCGGACCTTTTCCAGCCCTTCGGCCCGGGAAACCAGGTCCCCGTGGCTGGCATTCAGACGGACGGCGTCCGCCTCTTTCAGCGCTTCCCGCAGCCGCTCGCCCTTCATCAGGGCCGGCCCCAAGGTCATCACGAGTTTGGTCTTGCGCACGATTTCTCCCGTTCCCTGCACAGGCATTCCACACACTTGTCCACAGTCTGGGCCTGCATTCCGATCATGTCACAGCCCTTTCACTTGGACCACCAGGGTGCTACCTTCGGAGTTCCGATACGGTCGTTGGAGAGGATGAAATGCGCGAAAAGCTGCGAACCCTCGTAGCCGAGATGGTGCGTGGGGGAATTCCCCTGGAGCTGGCGCGACGCGAGTTCGAGCGCGTCTACCTGGAGGAGGTCCTGGCTGCCCACGAAGGCAACCAGTGCGCCGCAGCGCGGGAGCTCGGCATCCACCGCAACACCCTGGCCAAGAAGCTGGAGGCCCCCGCAGGCCGCCTGCGTCGCGTGAGCTGAAGCGGCCGTCAGCCATTCCTCCGCCACTAAGCCTGGTTCCTACCGGGCTTTTTTTTCGACAGGACCTGTCTGGTCCGGTAGAACTGAAGGTTCGGAGGCGGGATGCGGAAGGTGGCCATCAACGGCCTTGGGCGGATCGGAAGGCTGGCGCTGCGGCGCCTGGCGCTGGTGCCCCAGGTGCAGGTGGTGGCCGTGAACGACCGGACCGACGCTGCCACCCTCGCGCACCTGCTGCAGTACGACACCGTGCACGGCCGGGCAGGTTTCTCCGTGGTCGCCGAGGGCGACGAGCTGGTGTTCGATGGTCGCCGAATCCGGGTCTGCGCCGAGCCGGACCCGCGCCGCCTGCCCTTCGGCGCCCTGGGCGCGGAGGTAGTGCTGGAGTGCACCGGCCGCTTCAATTTACGGGAGCAGACCGCGGCGCACCTGCAGGGCAGCGTGCGGCAGGTGCTCCTGAGCGCGGTGACGCCGGACGCGGACCGCACTGTGGTGCTGGGCGTGAACGACGGCGTGCTGGACCTCCGCACGGACCAGATCCTCTCCGCTGGCGATGGCACCCTCAACTGCCTCGCCCTCCTGGTGCAGGTGCTCGACGACGCCTTCGGCCTCGAGGCCGGGCTGGTCACCACCGTCCACAGCATCACCGCCGACCAGCGCATCCTCGACCTGCCCCACACGGACCTGCGCCTGGCCCGGGCCGCGACGCTCAGCATGATCCCCGCGCCCTGCGAGGCCCCGGGCGCCCTGGGCCTTGTGCTGCCCCACCTCGCGGGCCGGCTCAAGGGCCTCGCCGTGCGGGTGCCCACCCCCGACGGCAGCCTGGTGGACCTCACCGCCAGCCTCCGCGCCGACGCCAGCCTCGAGGCCATCCAGGCGGCCTTCCGGGCGGCCGCCGCGACTGGCGCCCTGGCACCCTATCTGGAGGTGCTGGACGCGGAGCTGGTCAGCGCCGACCTCGTGGGCCAGACGGCGAGCTGCCTCTACGATCCCTTTCTGACCAAGCTGCTCGCGCCCCGGCTCGTGAAGGTCTTCGGCTGGCACGACAACGAGCTCGCCGCCGCGGCCCGCCTCACGGACCTCTGCCTGCGCGTGCTGGAGGTGGCCCCGTGAGCCTTGTCGCCCTCAACGGGCTGGGCCGCATCGGCCGCCTCGCGGTGCGGCGGCTGGGCGACCGGCCCGAGCTGCTCAGCGCGGTGAATGATCCGGCCCCCCTGGACCAGGTGCTCCAGCTGCTGCGCCAGGACTCCATCCACGGCCGCAGCGGGCTGCCCGTCCAGGGCCTCACCGAAGGCGGCCAGGACTACCTGCTGCTCGGCACCCGGCGGCTGCCGCTGTTCCACGAGACCGACCCCGCGGCCATCCCCTTCCCCGCCGGCACCCGCCTGGTGGTGGAGGCCAGCGGGCACTTCACCCGCCGGGAGGCCGCCGCTCGCCATCTGAAGGGCGGCGTGACCCACGTGGTGATCAGCGCCCCCAGCCCCGATGCGGACCTCACGGTCATCGCCCCCGTGAACGGCGCCGAGCTCGACCCTTTGACGCACCGGGTGATCTCCAACGCCAGCTGCACCGCCCACGCCACGGCGCCCATGCTGAAGATCCTCGATGCCACCTTCGGCCTGGAGGCGGCGGGCATGAGCACCGTGCACGTGGTCACCAATGACCAGCGCTTGCTGGACAGTCCCCACAAGGACCGCCGCCGGGGCCGGGCCGCCTTCCAGAGCATCATCCCCACCACCTCCAGCGCCTTCGGCGCCCTGCATCAGGTCCTGCCTGGGCTGCCCGCGGCCTTCAACGGCGTGGCCATCCGGGTGCCCACCCTCAGCGTGAACCTCGTGGACCTCACCGCCACCCTGCGCCGGGACGCTGACGAGGCCGCCCTCCGCCGCGTCTTCACCGAGGCCGCGATCGGCCCCTGGCGCGGCCTGGTGGCGCTGGCCGAGCCGCACACCGTGAGCTGCGACATCACCGGGCGCGAAGAGAGCGTCGTCATGGACCTGGACCTGACCCTCACCCTCGGCCCCCGCTTCGTGAAGGTCTTCGGCTGGCACGACAACGAGACCGCCTACGCCGCCCGCCTCTGCGAGCTCGTCAGCGACCTCGCTGGGCGGATCTAACACTGGCCTTTAAAGAAGGTTCTTCGCGCTTTGGCGGGGTGCTCGCCAAAGGCCGGCAAGGTCTAGGCAAGACTCCCCAACCTGGAGAGGCCCATCCCCTTCATCCCCTGCATCCCTGTTAATAAAGCAATAAGAAACAGGGATTAAGGGGATGAAGGGGATAGCCACCCCGATGGCGAGAAGGGTTCCCTTAGCCAGATGTCCTTGCGCTGCGGCGCAGGCGCAGGTGCTCCGCAGGTACGGTCCATGTCGTGGCGCCTGGGTGACGATCTGTTTCCGGTGCTTAGCCAGGTTTCGGAGCCGGGACTTGGCGAAAACCAGAGTCGCCTTCCCCGGTAAAGCGCGATGAACCTTTCTTTTATCCCTTGTTTCCGTCTTTTCGGTAGGACAGAGCGTCATGCCTGCCTGGGCTAGGGGTTGCCGCGGCGGCCGGGGCCCTGGCGGAGGCCGGGGCGGGGGATGTTGTTCTGCCGCAGGGCTTCGGCCATCTGGCGCTGCATCTCCTCGACCCGCAGGATGAGGCGCACCTGCTGGGCGGGGTTGAGCTTGCCCCGGATGTCGTCCTCGAAGCGGAACTTCAGCTCCGCCTGCTGGCGCCGCAGGTCCACGAACTGCTCCAGCAGCGGCCGGACCCGGGCGTTCTTCTCTTCTTCCGATCCCGGCCCGAGCAGGATGTCGTTGAACTTGCGCCGGACCTGGTGGAGCACCTGCGTCCGGTCGAACTGCTCGCGGTCGTAGCGGGCCCAGCGGTCCACCACGAGGCGGGCCTGGTCCTCCGGCAGGCCCACGGACTGCTGGAGCTGGTCCATGCGGAAGCGGGCCAGGGAGCGGCCCTCGTCGGCCTGGGCGCGGCCAGGCAGGGCCGCGAGGGACAGCAGGGACAGGAGCAGGAGGGGGCGGAGCATGGACACCTCAGGGTTACCTGGAAGCGGGGGGCGGCGGGTCGAGCTGCTTGAGGAGGGCCTTGAGCTCGTCGGGGCTGAGCGACTGGACCCGGGCGGCATCCTCTTCCCGGTCATGGAAGGGCGTATCCGACACCGAGGTGGCGGCTTCCACGGGCTCCGCGGGTCGGGGCAGGGCGGCCTCCATCAGGGGGGTGCGGTTGGCCCGGCCCGCCCAGAAGGCGCCGGCGCTGACGGCCATGAGCAGCGCCGCGGCGGCGGCCCAGGTCAGGGGGGCCAGCCGACGGTGCAGGGGCGCCCGGGCGGGCAGCTTGGCCAGGATACGGTCCGGGAGGCGCTCGTGATACCCGGCCGGGGCCAGGATCTCGGGAGCCTCCTCCTGGGCCAGGAAGGCCACCCGGGCCTCCGCGCAGGCGCGGCAGGTCCGCAGGTGCCGCTCGGTCTCGGCCCCGGGCTCGATGGGATCCGCCTGGAGCGCGTCGAGCGCCCGGGAGCAGCTGTCGGGGAGGGGAAGAAGGGCCTCGGTCATACGCGGCCTCCTTTCACGTGGCGGGTCAGGTTCTGGATGGCGTGGAAGATGTGCGCCTTCACGCTGCCTACGGTGGTGCCCATCTCCTGGGCAATCCGCTCGTACTTCCAGTCGTGCTGCAGCTTCAGCGTCAGGGCCTGCTTCTGGCGCCGGGGCAGCTTGGGCAGGGCCTCCCGGAGGAGGCGGCGGGCTTCCTCGTCCATGAGCGTGGCGATCTGGGTCTCCTCGACTCGCAGGGCCGGGTGCTCGAAGGTGCCTTCCGGTCCGTCGAGGCTGTCGAAGTCCCGGGCCACACGCTCCCGGTAGTTGAGGGCCTGGCGGGTGGCGATGGTGATGAGCCAGGTGCGGAACGAGGACTCGAACCGGAAGCCGGGCAGGGCGCGGAAGACCCGGATGAAGGTCTCCTGCACCACGTCGTCGGCGTCCTGGTGGTTCTTTAGGATGGAGTAGGCCTTGCCGTAGACATCCCGGGAGAACAGCCTGACCAGCGCGCCGAAGGCCACCTGATCGCCCCCCTGGGCAGCCTCCACCCAGGCCAGCACCTCGGGGGTGTGGTAGGGCGAGACCGGATCGGGGGTCCGATTGGCGGTCTGGTGGGCCGTCTGGATCATGAATGGCTCGCTCAAGGTGGCTGTCGCCATCATGTTAGGCTCCGGCGGCAGGGATCCACAAGAAACCACCGTCAGCGGATGGACCCGGCAAGGCTTCCCGGGGTTGAATGGATACGGCACTATCTTCAGTCTTCAGGAGTTTTCATGCGTGACCGTATCACCCCGCTTTTGACCGAAGCCCAGATCCGGGTCCGGGTCCAGGAACTCGGCGCCCAGCTGACCCAGGACTATGCCGGGAAGGACCTGGTGGTCATCGGCCTCCTGAATGGGGTGTTCCCCTTCATCGCGGACCTGGTGCGGGCCATGGACATGGAACTGAACGTCAGCTTCATGCAGGTGGCCAGCTACGGCGGCGGCATGGAGAGCACCGGGGAGGTCCACATCCTCAAGGACCTGGACCGCGGCATCCGAGGGCGCCATGCCCTGATCGTGGAGGACATCGTTGATACCGGCCTGACGCTGTTCAAGGTCGGCAACCTCTTGAAGGATCGCGAGCCCGCCAGCCTGAAGGTCTGCACCCTCCTCGACAAGCCCAGCCGTCGGAAGGTGCAGGTGCCTGTGGACTACGTGGGCTTCACCATCGAGGACCACTTTGTGGTGGGCTACGGGCTCGACCTCGACGACAAGCTCCGCAACCTGCCCTTCGTGGGGGTCTACCACCCATGACCCGGTGGTCCTGCCTGCCGCTGGCTCTGCTGTTGCTTTCGGGCTGCGGCTACCACCGCCTGGACCGGCAGCAGCGAGCCGGGGCCTGGGCCAAGCAGGGCGAAACCATCCGCCTGGCGCGGTTCCTCAACCTCACACCGCGGCTGGGGCTGGAGGACCGGTTCACCAAGGCCCTGGAAAACCGCGTGGTGGCCGCGAGTCCCTGGCGGCTGGTGGCCCAGGGTGAGCCCTCGCGCTGGGTGCTGCAAGGCACCCTGGAGAGCTTCACTTCCCGCCCCATTGGCCTCACCCTCGGCAATGACCGCATGAAGGCCAGCGCGGGTTCCGCCTCCCGCGTGGAGGTGGTGGTCGTGGCCAGCGTGGAGCTGCTGGATGGCCAGACCGGGGCTGTGGTGCTGGCCCGCCGGCGACTGACCTTCTCGAGCCAGTACCGGGTGGATCAGAACTTCGCCAGCTTCGAGAGTCGCGAGCTGCAGGTGGTGGAGAGCCTAGCCGATGACTTTGCCGAGAGCTTCCTCACCCAGCTGCTGGAGGGCAGTGACTGATGGCCATCCCCGCCGTCTGGCTGGAGCACCGGTTCGCGCTGATCCATGGCGAGGACGGCGATGCCCGCCGCGAGGCCGTGGCCCAGTGGAAGCGGAAGCACGTGGACCCCGAGTGGGCCGACTTCTCCCTCACGAGCTGCGCCGAAGCCTGCCCCTGGCCGGAGGTGATGGCCGCGCTGCAGGAAGCCTCGCCCCTGGGTGCCGAGGAGCGTACCGTGCTGGTGCCCGCCGCCGACAACCTGTTCACCCGCGCCAAGGAGCTGCCGCCCGCGGTGAAGGCCCTGCTGGAGAAGCCCCCGGCGGGCGTCAAGCTGCTGCTGGTGGCCTGGACCACCCTGCCGGCGGCGCCCGGCAAGGCCCTGGGGGCCAAGCCCTGGACCGACTGGGCCAAGGCCGGACGAATCCTGAAGGTGGGCGCCCTGGACGCCCTCGAGGTGCCAGCCTTCATCGAGGCCGAGGCCCGGCGGCTGGGCCTGACGCTCCAGGGGGCCGCCGCCAGCCTGCTGGCCCAGCGCCAGGGCGGCAACCCCGGCCTGCTCAAGCGGGCCCTCGAGGTGCTGGACCTGCTGGCGGAAGACCGGCGGGTCACCGAGGCCATGGTGGACCAGGTGACGTTCCGGCTGGCGGAGCAGAAGGCCTTCGCCTGGTCCGGGGCCTGGCAGAAGGGCGACGCAGCCGGTGCCCTGCGGGCGCTCCGCACGGCCCTGGAGGACGGCGATGAGCCGCTCATGATGCTCGGTCAGGCGCGCCGCGAGGTGGACCGCCTGCTCAAGCTGGCCGAGGCCGAAGCCGCCGGGCTGAAGGGCGGCGAGGTGCTGGCGGCCCTCGGTCTGTCCCCCAAGCAGGCCTTCCTGCTGGACGGCTACCGCACCACGCTGGCGAAGCTGAAGTTCCGCGGCGCCAAGGCCCTGCTTACGCGCGTCAACCAGTGCGAGCGGGATCTGAAGGGCCTGGCCCTCTCCCGCAGCGAGGCAACGCTGCTGGATCTGACCCTGGCCCTCTGCCGGGCCTGGGGCCGCTGATCTCGCAGGGCACTGGCAGAGGAACCGGGCATTGGTCACTTGAGCGGGGACCTCTGCGGGCGGAAGATGGACCTCTGCATCCCGGAGGGCTCATGTCTGAATGCGTCGTACCCACCCTGACCTCAGCCGAGGTGGTGGCATCCAAGTCTGTGCTGCCCGAAGGCTGGAAGGCCGACATGTCGAACCTGGCCGGGCTGGACTTGACCCTTTGCGCCACGGAGCTGCTGCGGCGCACCACGAGCCGCCTGCCTCAGGACGTCATCGACGCTCTGGTCAAGGGCCGCGACGCCGAGGAGCCGGGCAGCCGCGCCTTCAACACGCTCAATGACATGGTGCGCAACATCATCCTCGCGGACGGGAATGTCTCCCCCCTCTGCCAGGACACGGGTTCGATCATCTTCTGGGTCCGCCACCCCTTCGGTTTCAGCCAGCGGGCTGCCCGCAAGCAGCTGCGCGCCGCCGTCATGGAGGCCACCAAGCGGTCCTGGCTCCGGCCCAACTGCGTGGAGTCGCTCAGCGGCAAGAACAGCGGCACCAATATGGATCCCTTCCACGACCACCATCCCGCCTTCCACTTTGAGGAGTGGGACCAGGCCCACATCGAGGTCTCCGTTATGCAGAAGGGCGGGGGCAGCGAGAACGTGGGCGCCCAGTACCGCCTGCCGGACGCCGCCCTGGGTGCGGGCCGCGATATCAAGGGCGTGCGCAAGTGCATTATCGACGCCGTGGTGAAGGCCCAGGGCCAGGGCTGCAGCCCCGGCATCCTCGGCGTGTCCATCGGCGGCGACCGGGTCACGGGCTGGGAGCGGGCCAAGGAGCTGGTCCTGCGCAAGCTGGGCACCGCCAACCCGGATCCCAAGATGGATGCCTTCGAGAAGGAGCTCACCCGGGACCTGAACACCCTCGGCATCGGGCCCATGGGCTACGGCGGCGCCACCACGGTGCTGGGCGTCTCCGCCGAGGAGATGTACCGCCACCCCGCCAGCTTCTACGTGTCCATCGCCTACATGTGCTGGAGCAGTCGCCGCGGCACCCTCACCCTGGCGGCCGACGGCCAGCCTTCCTACGATCTGTGAGGCTCCCATGATCCGACTCACCACCCCCCTCACTGAAGAAGCCATCCGGCAGCTCAAGGTTGGCGACGAAGTCCTGCTGAACGGCAACGTCGTCCTCAGCCGCGACATGGGCCACAAGTTCATGAAGGAACAGAAGCCCGAGTGGCTGAAGCCCATCCTCGAGAACATGGTCATCTACCACTGCGGCCCCGTGGTGCGCAAGAACGCCGACGGCAGCTGGACCTTCGTGGCCGCGGGTCCCACCACCAGCATCCGCGAAGAGCCCTACCAGGCGGACGTCATCGAGACCTACAAGGTCCGCGGCGTCATCGGCAAGGGCGGCATGGGCAAGAAGACCAGCGAGGGCCTGCAGAAGACCGGCGCGGTCTACCTCCACGCCACCGGCGGTGCCGGCAGCCTGCTGGCGGAGCGCGTCAAGCGGGTCGTGGACGTCAAGATGCTGGAGGAGTTCGGCAGTCCCGAGGCCTTCTGGATCATCGAGGTGGAGGACTTCCCCCTGGTGGTCACCATGGACAGTCACGGCGGCAGCCTCCACGAGATCGTGGCCCAGCAGAGCCAGGACCGCGCCAAGGCGCTCATGGCCTGAGAGGCATGCCCGAGACCCACCACCGACTCCGCCGGGACCTGGCCACGGCCCTGGCTGAGTTCCTGGAGCCTGAGGAGGCCCAGGCGGAGTGTGCCCGCTGGTTCGAGGATGGGCTCGGCCTCTCCCGGGCCTGGCTAGCTGCCCATGGCACCGAACCGGTGCCCGCAGCCCGGGCGCAGCAGGTGGCCACCTGGCTCCAGCGGCGCCGGGCCGGGGAGCCCTGGGCCTACCTCCTGGGCTGGACGCTCTTTCGGGATCGGCGCTTCGAGGTCACGCCCGCGACCCTGATCCCCCGCCCGGAGACGGAGCTGCTGGTGGAGGCCGCCCTGGATATCGGTCAGCGGCTAGGCGTGGACCTCTGTGTGGATGTGGGCACCGGCAGCGGGATAATCGCCGTCAGCCTGGCGCTGGAGACTTCCTGGCAGGTCTCGGCCACGGACCTGAGTCCCGGCGCCCTGGTGGTGGCCCGGGCGAACGCGGAGCAGCTCGGCGCGCGGCTCCAGTTCCATGAGGGCAGCCTGCTGGAGCCGGTGCCGGAGCCCCTGGGTCTCGTGGTGGCGAACCTGCCTTACGTGGATCCCGCCGACCAGCCGACCCTGCAGCGGGAGTTGGCCTTTGAGCCCGCTTCGGCCCTGTTCGCCCCGGAGCGGGGCCTGGCCCTCTCGAAGATCCTCCTCAGCCAGGCCCGGGCCCGGCAGGCGCCTGCCTGTCTCCTGGAGATCGGCGCCGACCAGGGCGGCGAGTTGTGCCGGTGGGCCATGGGCCTCGGTTGGGCAAAAGCCCTTGTACATCAGGATTTTGCGGGGCATGACCGGATCCTGATCGCCCTGGCCTGAAGCCTTGGCACCATCTTCGCCCTAAGGAAGAGCGGAGGTGTTCCATGAGGAAAATGCTGCCTATCGTCCTGCTCTTTCTGGGGATCGGCTGCTCCATTCCCAAGCGCCACGATCCGAACCTGGTGAAGAAACCGGCAATCCCCTTGGTAGAAGAAGCCCCGGTGACGGCTCCGATCAGCGAAGGCAGCCTCTGGCGGGATCGGCCCTTCGTGGCCGACCTCCGGGCCTACCGGGTCAACGACCTGGTGACGGTGAAGATCAGTGAGAGTACCAACGCCATCAGCAAGGCCGACGTGACCACAAACCGGGCCGGCAGCAATAAACTGAGCAGCCCGACCCTCTTCGGTGCCCTGACGGGCTTCGGCATCGCCAGCAACTCCGGCGACAAAGCCACCTCCAACACCAACAAGTTCGCCGGTACCGGCACCACGGGTCGCAGCGCCACCTTCACCACGACCATCACCGCCCGGGTCGTGAAGGTGATCGGCAACGGCAACCTGATTGTCGAGGGCTACCGCGACATCCAGCTGAACAACGAGACCCAGCGCCTCTACGTGGCCGGCATGATCGACCCCAACCGGCTCGATGGCACCAATACGATCACCTCGGGCCAGGTGGCCGAGCTCCGCATCGGCTACGGCGGCGAGGGCATCGTGGACGAGACCCTGAAGCCCGGCTACATCAGCCGCCTCCTCAACTACATCTGGCCCTTCTAGGAGGCTTCCATGCGTGTCGCAGCCCTGTTCCTTGCGGCCATGACCCTCTTTGGGGCGGATGCCGCCAAGGCCGAGAAGAAGGTCGAAGTGCACCTCCGGGAAGTGGCCCGCCTCCAGGGCGTCCGGGGCAACCAGCTGCTGGGTTACGGCATGGTGGTGGGCCTGGACGGTACCGGCGACAAGGACCAGACCAAGTTCACCGTGCAGTCCCTCACGAACCTGATGTCCCGGCAGGGACTCACCATCAATCCCACGACCGTGAAGGTGAAGAACGTGGCCGCCGTCATGGTGACGTCGGAGTTGCCGGCCTTCGCCCGGACGGGCTCGCGGCTGGATGTGACGGTTTCGAGCACGGGCGACGCCAAGTCCCTGGCCGGGGGCATCCTCCTGATGACGGCCCTGCAGGGACCTGACGGGCAGACCTATGCTGTGGCCCAGGGCCCGCTGTTGGTGGGGGGCTTCAGCGCCTCCGCCGGGGGCGCCTCGGTCACCAAGAACCATCCGACCGTGGGTCGCGTCCCCGAAGGCGCCCTCATCGAGCGTGAGCTGGGCGGGAACTTCAACGCCCGCGCCACCCTGCGCTACAGCCTGCTAGAAGAGGACTTCACGACGGCCATGCGGGTGGTGCAGGTCATCAACGAGGAACTGGGTGAGAAGCTGGCTCAGCCCCTGGATGCAAGAACGATCGAACTGCAGATCCCCAAGGAGTTCCTTGGCCGTGCCGTGGAGCTGGTGGCGCGCCTGGAGAACCTCAACGTTCAGCTCCAGCCCAAGGCCCGGGTGGTCGTGAACGAGCGCACCGGCACCGTGATCATGGGCTCGGATGTCCGCATCGGCGCTGTGAGCATCGTGCAGGGCGGCCTCAGCATCATGGTGAGTTCCACCCCGCTGGTGAGTCAGCCGACCCCCTTCAGCCAGGGCAAGACCGTCCAGGCCACCAAGAAGGATGTCGCGGCGGTGGAGGAGAAGGCCAAGACCATCACCGTGGAGCCGGGCATCAGCGTGGGCAAGCTGGCCGAGATGCTCAACGGTATGGGTGTCAGCTCCCGCGACCTGGTGGCCATCCTCCAGGCCATCAAGGAAGCCGGTGCCCTGCAGGCCGAGCTGAGGATCCTATGATCAGCGCGCCCGGCCTTCCCTTGGTGGATCCCCTGGCCCAGGCCCAGGCAGGGCGAGCACTGCCCGATGCCACCGAGAAAACGGAGAAGGCGGCGCGGCAGTTTGAAGGCCTCCTGATGAACCTGTTGTTCCAGACCATGCGGAAGACCGTTCAGCCTTCAGGCCTGTTCGGGGACTCCGGGCAGTCACGCTCCACCTACGAATACTTGATGGATCAGGCGGTGGTGGACCGGGCCGTGGCAGGGGGCCGGGGTTGGGGGCTGGCCGACCGGCTGAAGGCGGCCTGGGATCAGTCCGGAAAAAAAATCTCCGAAAAAGAATTCCCAGCAAGTTGAGTGTTCTTGGCAAACTGCCGATACAGCCTTGTCGAGGTGACTATGCGTATCAGCGGTAAATCGGGCAGCGTCAGCAGCACTCAGGGGGTGGCGGGAGCTAGGCCTGCGGCCTCTTCCGCCTCGGCCCCCGTCGCGCCTGCTGCCGCCACCGATGCCGTCCAGGTCTCCTCCGCCGCACGTCTAGTCGCCGTGGCCCAGCAGGCCCTGGCGGCGGTTCCCGACATTCGGACGGAGAAGGTGGACGCCATCAAGAGCCAGATGGATGCAGACTCCTACCACCCCGATGGAGAGGCCGTGGCCGAAGGGCTCATCAAGGAACACCTGGCTCACCATCGCCAGTCCTAGCCCTGGAGCCCTTTGCGTGAGGGCATGATCAGTCCCCTGACCCAACGCCAGATCCTGCAGACCGCCGCGGTCGAGGCTGTCCGTCTGTCCATGGAGGGTGGCGCCCAGGTGCAGCGGGAGCAGGCCCGCAAGCAGGCCTTCGACGCCAAGCTGGCGGAAAGCCTGCTTGATGTCGCGGATGTGGCGGAGACCGAGAAGCAGAAGCTGGCGGAGCAGGAGGCCGAGGAAAGACGTCGCCGCAAACAGCATGGCACCGGGGCCTCTGAGGACCTGCCCACCGAGGCGTCGGAGGGCCCCCCGGCAGAGGGTGCCGGGCCACACCTGGATCTCTTGGCCTGAGGTTTGCCGGAGATCAGCAGGGGAGGTCTTCTATGCTGCATGCCGTGCCTGAACTTCTGGACGCGCTTGAAGCCAGGCTGGTCGCGGGCGACGATCCAGCTGAACTGCTGTCCGGGATCCGCTGGTCAGAGCTGGTGGGCTGGCCCGAGGATGCTGTGAGTGCCCACGCCCTGAAACTCCGGCTGGTCGGCCTTCAGATCCTCATCATTGGTCTGCAGGCGCCGCTGCGGGCGGCCCTCACGGGGCTGTCCGGGTCGGTCGCCTACGGGCGCGGCGGCATTCCGGCGAGCCTCAACGGTCTCGCCCCCCGCCTCCAGGAAAGGGTCTAGCGATGCCCGGACTGAACGCCAGCCTCTACCTCGGGCTTTCGGGACTCCAGGCCCAGCAGGCCGCACTCAACGTGGTTGGCCACAACATCGCCAATGTGAACACCCCCGGCTACACCCGCCAGCGGGCAGCGCTCAGTGCTAGCCAGTCTCAGGTCGAGGGCCAGATCTACTTCGGGACCGGCGTCACCCTCAGTTCCGTCCAGGGCATCCGGGATCGGTTCCTGGACCTCCAGATCTACCGCGAGACCGCCAAGCAGACGGGCGCCGATGAACGCTACGCGGCCGTGAATGCCGTCGCCTCCTCCCTCGGGGATACGGGCAGCACCGGCATCGCTGCCCAGATCCAGGCTTTCTTCCAGGGCTTCCAGGACCTCTCCACCCAGCCCGAGAGCGCGGCCCTCCGGACCAGCCTCCTCGGGAAGGCTCAGGCCATGATC
Organism: uncultured Holophagaceae bacterium; assembly: GCA_903843705.1. GTDB lineage: Bacteria > Acidobacteriota > Holophagae > Holophagales > Holophagaceae > Geothrix. Next base: position 15,448 of record CAIMQW010000053.1, read on the forward strand.
ACGGGCCTCCAGACCAAGTACCAGCTGCTGGAGGATCAGCGGGGCAATGCGGATCAGTCCATCGGGGCGCTGGTCGGGGAAGTGAACACCCTCACTGGCCAGATCGCCCAACTGAACCAGCGCATCTCCACGGAGACCACGTCGGGCGCCGACAATGATGCCCGGGACCAGCGCAAGACCCTCACGGACAAGCTGGCGGGTCTGGTGGGCATCAACGTATCCGAGAGCTCCAAGGGGGAATACCAGATCACCCTGGACTCCGGCAGCGCCGTGCTGGTGACTGGCACTAGCTCCTTTGATATGGTGGCCAAGCGCTCGGGGACCGGCGGCTACCTCCAACTGGCCGCCGACATGGGTGGCACCCTGGTGGATGCCACCTCCGCCATCAAGGAGGGCACGCTCGGCGCCAAGCTGGACCTGCGGGACAACATCTTGGTGGGGTTCCAGGCTCAGCTGGACCAGCTGGCTGCGGGCCTCTCCAGCAATGTCAACCTGGCCCACCAGACTGGGTTGGCCGCCGATGGCACCCTCTCGGGTCAGGGCTTCTTCCTCAACGCTGACCCCAGTAATGCGAACGACTCCAGCAATGGGCTACCGGTCACCATCAGCTTCTCTTCGGCGACCCTGCAGTTCGGACCTGGCTGGACCAGCCGCTACAAGGGCATGGTGAACCTGCTCGCCGTGAATGCGGCCCTGGTCAAGAATCCCTCCCTCATCGCCGCCGCCAGTGCCGGCGGAGCCGCCGGAGACAACTCCAATGCGCTGCGGATGGCGGCCTTCCAGGACGACCCTGCGGCCGTGAACATGGGAGGCACCCCCACGGGGTTCAACTCAGCCGTGGCGGCCCTGATCACCGATCTCGGCACCCAGTCCCAGAACTACAAGGCCCAGAGCACGGCTCAGCAGAACCTGGTCTCGGCCCTCCAGTCTCAGCGAGACAGCATCTCGGGGGTGAACCTGGACGAGGAAGCTTCCAACATGATGACGCTCCAGCGGGGCTACCAGGCCTCCGCGCGATTTATCAGTGTCATCAACCAACTGACCGATCAGTTGGTGAACCAGTTCGGCAGGTAATCCCGAAAGCAGGTGGACCATGTCTTTTCGAACCAGCACAGCCACCCAGCAGCGCCAGAACCTTCAGGACCTCCAGGCGACCCAGGAGCGGATGGCCCTCAACAATGCCCGGATCACCTCGGGCAGCCGCATCGGCAGTCCCGGCGAGGATCCCAACGGGGCGGCGCTGATCCTGGATTTCGGGAACTCCATCCAGGCCAACACTCAGTACCTCAAGCAGGTGACCTCTGCCAGCTCCTTCCTGACCTCCACGGAGGATGCCGTGAACGGCGCCGTGCAGGCTGTCATGCGGCTGCAAGAGCTGGCGATGTCCGGCTCATCGGCCTCTGTGCCCGAGGTGAACGCCATCCTGCAGAACCTGCTGGGGCTGGCGAATACTCAGTCCCAGGGGAAGTACATCTTCTCCGGCACCAAGACCGATACCCAACCCTTTGGGGGCCCACCAGCGGCACCCTACACCTGGCAAGGCAACTCGGAGGCCATCAACTTGGGGGTGTCCGCCTCCACTGTGGTAGCCACCAACCTGACAGGGGACGATGTCTTCCAGGGGGTCAATTACCTGGCGCCGGCAGGCGTCAGCGCCAACCTCTTTACGGTGGCGACGGACCTGGCCTCTGCCCTCCAGAGCGGCATCGGCGCCGACGTCCAGACGGCCTCCAAAGGCCTGGATGCAGTCCTCAACAACCTCAACGATATGCTGGCCAAGCTCGGCGGCCGCCAAGCCGGGCTCCTGAGCCTCCAGACCAGCCTGGGCAACTTCAATGCGAGCCTGCAGTCGCTCCAGAGCGCCCAGGAGGCCACGGACTACCCCACGGCCATCACGGAATACAGCAATGACCAGACCATCCAATCCGCCACCCTGAGCGTCATGGCCAAGGCGAACAAGGTGAATCTGTTCGACTACCTGGCCTGAGCCAGGAACCGCAGGTGCCCTTCCAGCGCGGCGAGGGCGCGGGCGCGATGGGCGGTGCCCTTGGCCGTCTTGACGGCACGGAGGCCACCCGAGCGCTTCAGCCCCCGGGTGTCGATCAGCCCCTCCGGCAGGGGGGGCAGCAGCCCCAGCATGGCGTTGGTGGGGCCGAAGTCCTTGCTTGAGGCATGGGCCAGGTAGTGCAGCAGGCTGCCCAGGACCGTCTCCTGGGGGAAGGGGACGGCGGTGGCGCTGCGCAGGGTCTGGTCCACGGAAACGGCCGCGGCGAGCCCGCCGGCGGCGGACTCCAGATAGCCTTCGACGCCCGAGAGCTGGCCCGCGAGCCAGAGGCCCGGGACAGATTTGACAGCCAGTGTCGCATCGAGGATCGACGGCGCTTGGACGTAGGTGTTCCGGTGGATGCTCCCGAAGCGCGCGAACTCGGCCTGCGCCAGTCCCGGGATCAGACGGAAGACCTCCTTCTGGGGGCCCCACTTCAGGCGGGTCTGGAAGCCCACCAGGTTGAAGTGGTCGCCCGCGAGGGTGTCCTGCCGCAGCTGGACCACCGCGTGGGGCCAGCGCCCCGTCCTGGGATCATCCAGGCCCACGGGCTTCATGGGGCCGTGCCGGAGCGTCTCGCGGCCCCGGTCCGCCATGACCTCGAGGGGCAGGCAGGCCTCGAAGTAGGGGGTCTCTGCGTGCAGGAGTGGTACGCGCTCCGCGGCCAGGAGGGCATCGAGGAACTGCTCGTACTGGGGCTTGTCGAGGGGGCAGTTGATGAAGTCGGCGCCGCCCCGGTCATAGCGTGCGGCCATCCAGGCGATGTCCATGTCGATGCTGTCCCGCTCGACGATGGGCGCGATCGCATCGTAGAAGTGGAGGCGGCCGCTGCCCGTGAGCGCGGAGAGCCAGTCGGCTAGGGGGTCGGTGGTAAGGGGACCCGTGGCCAGGATGGTCGGCTCAAGCAGGGTCGGCGCCGTGACCTGCTCCTCCACCCACTGGATGTTGGGGTGCGTCTGGAGCGCCTGGGTGACCGCCGCGGAGAAGGCCTCCCGGTCCACGGCCAGGCTGTTGGCGGCGGGCACGCGGGTGCTCTCGGCGCAGCGGAGGATGAGGGAGTCCATCCGCCGCAGCTCCGCCTTCAGGATGCCCGTGGCCGAAGCCTGGTCATCACTCTTGAAGGAGTTCGAGCAGACCATCTCCGCGGCCTGGCCCGTGGTGTGTGCGGGAGTCATGTATCCGGGGCGCATCTCCGAGAGGCGCACCTGATGCCCCCGGTTGGCCAGCTGCCAGGCCGCCTCAGATCCTGCGAGACCTGCCCCGATGATATGAATCACGCCCACCCCCAGGGGGTGATTCTATGCCTGCCATGGGGGCGCAGTGGGCGGCATTACAGGCGATCCATGGGGAAGAGGGTGGCTCCCGACTTTTTCGCTTGCCATTGAGGACCTGCGTGTTAGTCTGATTGTCCTGCGCAGTTGAGGCTGCGGGGTGCAAGAAGCAGCCGAAAGGCAGTTTCGACCATGTGGAAGCATGGGGGCGTCTTTGAAAACCGGATAGAAGATAGGAAGCCTTTGAGAGTTTCGTTCGATGTCTTAGGACAGGGGACGGGATTCAGAGAAATACGACCAGAACATTGGCCTAAGGGACGGAAGTTCCGAGGGTGAAGGGTTCAGGAATGAAACTTGAGAGTTTGATCCTGGCTCAGAATGAACGCTGGCGGCGTGCCTAACACATGCAAGTCGGATGTGCCGCAAGGTGCATGGCAGACGGGTGAGTAACGCGTGGGGAATCTACCTCTTTGTGGGGAATAACGCTCCGAAAGGAGTGGTAATACCGCATGAGACCTAGGACTGGGATGTTCTAGGTGAAACCCGGGGACCGGTAACGGCCTGGGGCAAGGAGAGGATCCTGCGTCTGATTAGCTAGTTGGCGGGGTAATGGCCCACCAAGGCGACGATCAGTAGCCGGCCTGAGAGGGTGATCGGCCACACTGGAACTGAGACACGGTCCAGACTCCTACGGGAGGCAGCAGTGGGGAATTTTGCGCAATGGACGAAAGTCTGACGCAGCAACGCCGCGTGGGTGATGAAGGTCTTCGGACTGTAAAACCCTGTCGTCAGGGACGAAGGTGTGCATGTTAATAGCGTGTGCGCTTGACGGTACCTGGAGAGGAAGCCCCGGCTAACTCTGTGCCAGCAGCCGCGGTAATACAGAGGGGGCAAGCGTTATTCGGAATTATTGGGCGTAAAGGGCGCGTAGGCGGTTTTTTAAGTCAGATGTGTAATCCCCGAGCTCAACTTGGGAACTGCATCTGAGACTGGAAGGCTAGAGTACTGGAGAGGGTGGTGGAATTCCTCGTGTAGCGGTGAAATGCGTAGAGATGAGGAGGAACACCAGTGGCGAAGGCGGCCACCTGGACAGTAACTGACGCTGAGGCGCGAAAGTGTGGGTAGCAAACAGGATTAGATACCCTGGTAGTCCACGCTGTAAACGATGAACACTTGGTGTGGAGGGAGTTGACCCCTTCCGTGCCGGAGCTAACGCGTTAAGTGTTCCGCCTGGGGAG
>CAIMQW010000054.1 GCA_903843705.1 uncultured Holophagaceae bacterium
CCCCGGACGGCAACACCTGGTTCCTGAAGATGACCGGCGACGCGGGCCCCGTGGCCAAGGCCAAGCCCGATTTCATGCACATCCTGGAGAGCCTCCACCTTGATTAAGCCACTCGCCCTCCAAACCTGGAAATTCCTGAAGTCCATTCAGCTCACCATCGTGCTGCTGGCCCTGCTCATGGCCCTGGTGGTGCTCTGCACCCTGGCCCAGGTGGAGATGGGCACCGCCGGCGCCGTAAACGCCTACATGCGCAGCTTCATCGTATGGCGGCAGTTCGCCGCCCTGCCCTTCCCCGTCCCGGTGTTCCCTGGCGCAGCCCTGGTGGGCCTACTCCTCACCATCAACCTGACGGGCAAGACCCTCGAGCTGAAGCGCACCTGGGCCAAGTCGGGCTTGTGGCTCATCCACGCGGGCCTCGTCGTACTGTTCGCAGGCGAGTTCGTCGCCGGCATGATGCAGGTGGACACCAACATGTCCATCGAGGTCGGGCAGACCGTCAACTACGTCCAGAGCTACAAGAACATGGAGCTGGCGGTCATCGACATCACCGATCCCACCTGGGACGAGGTCTACTCCATCCCCGACACGGAGCTCTCCCGGGGCGGGGCCATCCCCATCCCCGGCACCCCGCTCACGGTGAACGTGAAGAAGTACTTCGCCAATGCCGAGCTCTCCAACCTCCCGGCCGGCCAGACCTCCATGGCTACCGCGGGCGTGGGGCCCGGCGTCCTTGTGGTCGAGCAGCCCACGGTCACCGCGGACAACGAGATGAACCAGGCCTCGGCCTTCGTCTAGCCCACGGCCAGCGGCCGCAGTTTCGGTGTCTGGCTGGCCTCCGTGGCTATCAGCACCCCCCAGTCCTTCGCCCACGAAGGACGCACCTACCTCCTGACCATGCGCCTGCGCCGGCTGTACCTGCCCTACGCGTTCACCCTCAAGCAGTTCCGGCATGACGTCTATCCCGGCACCGACATCCCGAAGAACTTCTCCAGCCTGGTGCAGGTGGTGAACCCCTCGCAGAAGGAATCCCGCGAGGTGCTCATCTACATGAACCAGCCCCTGCGCTACGAAGGCAAGACCTTCTACCAGGCGAGTTTTGGCAAGAACGATACGCTGTCCATCCTTTCCGTGGTTGAAAATCCCGGCTGGCTTCTCCCGTATGTGTCCTGCGTGCTGGTCTCGATCGGCCTGCTCGTGCACTTCGCCATCGTCCTCCGCCGCTCCCTCAAGCGGCGCCAGGACAAGAAGGAGGCCTGACCATGAACTTCCTCACCAAGTACCTCTCCTGGATCGCGGGGGGCCTCGCCCTGGCCCTCGCCCTAACCTTCGCCCTGCCCTCCGCCAAGGTCCGCGGCTTCGACGTCGCTGGCTTCGGCACCCTTCCCATCCAGGAAGGCGGCCGGGTCAAGCCCATGGATTCGGTGGCCCGCAACTCCCTGCTGGTCATCCACAGCCGCCAGGGCTTCCGCCACACCGGCCACAACGTGGGTCCCGATGAGTGGCTCCTGGACGTGCTGTTCCGCCCCCAGGAGGCCGATCAGCAGCCCATCTTCGTGATCGATGACCTCGACGTGCTGGGCCTCATCGGCGCCAAGCAGACCAAGGCCCGGAACTACTTCAGCTTCTCGGAGCTGGGCCCCCACCTCGATGAGATCCAGAAGCAGGCCGCCACGGCCCAGCCCATCGCACCCCAGAAGCGCACTCGGTTCCAGAGTGCCGTCGTCAACCTCTTCGAGCGCGTCTTCCTCTACTACAAGCTGCGCAATACCCTCCAGCTGGCCGGTTCGCCGGGCCTGGCCTGGGAGCTGCAGTCCCTGGGCACTGCCGAGGCCAACCTCCGCCACCAGGATCTCGTACAGCTGGCGCACTTCCGCATCCTGCCGCCCACCGCCGGGGCACCCCCCGAGGCCTGGCAGAGCGTGGGCCAGGCCCTCTCCGCCGCCAACACGGGCGGTCCCAGGCATCCTGGCCTGGTGCCCCTGGCCCGCATGAACGCAGCCTATGTCAACAACGACCCCGCGGCCTTCAACCAGGCCCTGACCGAGATGAACAGCCTAGTGAACACCCTCAAGCCTGACGCCCTCGGGCACGCTGGCCGAGAGGTCGTGTTCAACCGCTCCCAGCCCTTCTTCGTGGGCATGATCATCTTCCTGGCGTCCTTCATGGCCGCCTGCATCTCCTGGGTCTACAAGCCCGAGGTCCTGCGTCCCACCGCCTATGCTCTGCTGTTTTCGGGCGCCATCGTCCACACGTTGGGCCTTGCTGCCCGCATCATCCTCCAGGGCCGGCCCCCTGTCACCAACCTCTACTCCTCCGCCGTCTTTGTGGGCTGGGGTGTGGTCATCCTCGGGCTCATCGTCGAGCGGATGTACCGCAAGGGCTTCGGCACCGCCATGGCCTCCATCTTCGGGTTCGCCTCGCTGATCGTGGCCCAGCACCTCGGTGAAGCCGGCGACACCATGGAAATGATGCGCGCCGTGCTGGATTCCAACTTCTGGCTGGCCACCCACGTGGTGACCATCACCATCGGTTATTCGGGCACCTTCCTCGCCGGCGCCATCGCCATTGCCTACGGCGTGCGCAAGCACATCGTCGCCGTCCAGGATGTGGAGACGGATCGCGTCCTGGCGGACATGGCCTACGGCATCATCTGCTTCGCCCTGTTCTTCAGCTTCGTGGGTACCGTGCTGGGTGGCATCTGGGCCGATCAGTCCTGGGGCCGCTTCTGGGGCTGGGATCCCAAGGAGAACGGCGCCCTGCTCATCGTGCTGTGGAACGCCATCATCCTCCATGCCCGCTGGGCCGGCTACGTGCGCGAGCGCGGCACCATGGTCATGGCCATCTTCGGCAACATCATCACCGCCCTCTCCTGGTTCGGCGTGAACATGCTCGGCGTGGGCCTCCACTCCTACGGCTTCATGGACCAGGCCTTCTGGGCCCTGACCGGCTTCTGCGCCAGCCAATTCCTCCTCATGGGGGTCACCTACGCGCCGCCCCGGTTCTGGCTGCCCAGGAACGATTCGCACGCCTAAGCATTCCTTCTCTTCTGCTGAAAAGAGGCACCCGGTTTCCGGGTGCCTCTTTTCAGATAGGAACGGCTACTTGGTCTTTCGGGTCTGGGCTTCCAGGTAGACCGAGAAGGCTTCCGGCTTGGCGGGCGGAGCGATCTCGAACCTGACCGTGACAAGACCTTCGGCCCTCTTCAGGTAGCTCAGGCGGAAGCGCGGGCCAGGAGCGGGATCGCTGGTGAAGGCGACACCGCCAGGCACCTCGGCCACCCGGTAGCGGATGACGTGACCTTCGTTGTCCAGGTAGTGCGCCTTCAACGCACCGCCCTCGCTGAAGATACTCAGGAGGTCTTCGTGCCGCGAGGCGGGCCGGTCCTTGGTGGGGGCCATGTCCGCATGGCTGCGGCGCACCAGCACCTTGCCGTCCAGCTCGAACCGGAACGACGCCGCGCCTGAGCTCTGCCCCGGCAGCCCCCCGCCTTCCCCGACCCACTCCCCCACCAGAAACCGCAGCGGCGCGAAGGCATCCGCCACCGGAGGCGCCTGGGCCGCAAGCACAGAAGCGACTTCAACCAGGGCCAGACTGACTGCTCTCATTCACGCACCCCAGTTCCGAAACAGTTGACCACAAATCGGCCTTCTCCGGTAACACCCGGCGGGCGCCGTGGATCCTGGGCTGAAAAGAGAAAAATGAACCACAAAGGACACAAAGAAAAGCAGGACTGACCAGGAGTTGAACGTTGTGCCCTTTGTGGTTCATCAGTCCTTCTTTGTCCTGCGGTGGCATCCCTCTTCTTCAGGACAGCCTCGTCGTCCCCAGGAGGCCATCGGGATCCAGGTGGGCCTTGAGGGCGCCGCTGACGGCCTTGATGGCGCTGGGGGTGTAGGCCTCGTAGAAGCGCTGGTTGTGGGGACCCACGCCGTGCTCGGCGCTGTAGCTGCCCTCGAAGCTGCGCACCGCCAGGTCGTAGATGCGGGACTGCAGCGCCGGCACCAGCTCCGCGGCGGGGATCGGCGCCCCGGCCTCGGTCCACACCAGGTTCAGGTGGGTGCCGCCGTCGCCCCAGTGGCCGAAGTCGCAGCAGCGGACGAAGGGGAACTCCGCGGCCAGCAGGGTCCGGGCGGAAGCGGTGAAGGCCGCCATGCGGCTGCGGGGCACGCTGATGTCGAAGGCCAGCACCTTCCCTTCGGCCCGCAGGCCCTCGCTGATGTGGTGGCGGATGGCCCAGAAGTCCTCGGGCTTGCCCATGAAGACGTCGGTGATGGCCTCGCCGGGCGCCGTCTCCAGGAAGGCTCCGAGCCGTTCCTCCAGCAGCGCGGACAGGTCCAGGGCCGCGGCGGGCAGCGTAGACGCCAGCTCCACCAGCACGGAATAGGCGGGCGGCGGCGTGGCGCCGAAGGGGTTCCGCAGCTGGTCGTGGTGCTTGAACACGGGTCCCATGGCCTCGGCGCTGATGGCCTCGAAGGCCGTGAACACATCCGCCAG
>CAIMQW010000055.1 GCA_903843705.1 uncultured Holophagaceae bacterium
CGGCAGTAGTCCCACTCGAACTGGAACTTGGCCTGGTCGAAGGCGCGCTGCATGAAGAAGGCGTGGCCCGGCGCCCCCAGGGTCAGGGCCCCCGCCAGGGTGGCCAGCAGCCAGCCCGCCCGCTCAGCCCAGGCGAGTTCCTCTTCGGGGTGCTCCACCAGCCGCCGCTCCAGGGTGGTGTCGCCCAGGTCTTCCACCAGGAGGCAGCGGTCCTCGTCGTCGGTGTGGATGATGATGGGCACCCGCAGCAGGGGATCCAGGTAGGCCTGCAGAGCCCGGAACTCGAAGTAGCTGTCGTCCGTCTTCTCCGGCGTGTCCAGCGGGTGCAGCACCAGCATGGCCGTGCCCAGCTGCGCATGGGCCACCCGGATGTACTGCCGGCTGCCCGCATCCCCGACCAGGGGCCGGGGCTCCGACACGCTCCAGCGGTCCAGGGCACGGTGCAGACGAGGGTCCATCCCCTCAGGGTACTCCCGCCGGAGCTTTCCGGCACGAGGGGCGCGTTGGCAGATTCGCTCCGACAGCGACGCTACAGCCCCAGGCGCACCTGGTTGCCGTGCTCCTCGAACCACAGGGCCCCGCCGTCCGTGAGGGCGGGCGGGGGTGCGGCGCCGGGACCGAGGACACAGCGTGTGAGCCGCCCCGAGGGAACCGCGGTCGGGTGCAGGTAGCAGCCGGGCAGCCGGCCTTCCTGCTCCGGGGCCACCTCCGCCGCAGCCTGGATGAGCGCCTCGGCGGTGCCCACCTCCCGCCAGGGGAAGGGCTCGGCCACCACGCCCAGGTGCAGCGGCAGGCGGGGACGCAGCTCCGTGACCTCGCTGGGACCCTCGGGCAGCAGCGCCAGGGCCTCCGGGGACCAGACCGCCGCTCCAGTGAAGTGGTAGGGGCCCTGGGGTCCCACGACGCCCCGCGGCAGCACCCGGTTTGCCGCGTCCAGCCAGACGGGATTCCAGCCGCCGCCGGGGTGGGGGACGAGCAGCCAGCTCAGTGTGGCGCAGGCCGCGCGGTGCCGCTCCCGCAGCAGGCCGAAGGGCACGGCCTCCGCCCAGATGTCGGCGTTCCAGGTCAGCAGCTCGGACGTGACGCGACCGCGGGCGTGCAGCAGGCCCCCGGCGCCGCCCAGCAGCAGGGGCTCCTCGCAGATCTCGATGCCCGCGGCCACGGCCCGGAGCCGGTCCGCGTGGTGGTGCGCGTTGCAGGCGAGGCGCCGCGCCCCGGCCTGGCGCAGCTGCTCCGCGCCCCACTGGAGCAGGGGGCGCCCCCGCAGCGTCCAGGCGGGCTTGGGCAGGCACTGGCTGAGGGCGCCCATACGCAGCCCCAGGCCCGCCGCCAGCAGGAAACCGTCGAGGGGCTCAGTCATGGTCCGGCTCGGCCTCCACGGGCAGCGGCTTCAGCAGGAACTGGCTGGGCGCCAGGCCCCGCATGGACAGCACGCGGATCCGCCAGCCCTGGATGCGCAGCTCATCGCCGGGCTTGAGCACGCGGCCAAGGCGCTCCTGGAAGAAGCCCCCCAGGCTCACGGAGCCCGCCTCGGCCTCGAGGGTCAGGGCCAGATGGTCCTCCAGCTGCTCGAGGGTAACATTGCCCTGGGCCAGCCAGCCGCCGCCCCGGGTCTTCCTCAGCTGAATGGCCTCCCGGTCGAACTCGTCCTGGATCTCGCCCACCAGCTCTTCGAGCACGTCCTCCATGGTGACCAGGCCGTCCACGCCGCCGTGCTCGTTCACCACCAGGGCCAGGTGCTGCTTCCGCTGCTGGAACTCCAGGAGCAGGCCCTGGATCGGCTTCATCTCGGGCACGAAGAAGGCGGGCCGCGCCAGGGTCCGCAGGTCCAGGAGGCCGTCCTGCTCGTGGATGGCCCAGAGCAGCTCCTTGAGGTGGACGATGCCCACCACGCGGTCAAGGTCACCCTCGACCAGGGGAATGCGGGTGTGCGGCGTGACGCGGGCCAGGGCGAGGTTCTGCTCGAGGCTGCGCGTGAGGTCGAAGCAGACCACCCGGGCCCGGGGCACGGCGATCTCCTTCACCGTGCGGCGGCTGAAGTCGAACAGGTTCTCGATGAGCTCCTTGCGGTCGAGCTCGAGGCGGCCCTCCTCGTGGCTGCGCTCGAGCATGCGGCGGAACTCCGCCTCGCTGGGCAGCAGGTCCTCGGCATCCGCCTCGGGGGTGGCGCCGAGCAGCCGCAGCACCAGCCGGCTGAGGTGGGTGAGCCCCCAGGTGAGGGGCCGCACCAGGCGCGACCAGGCCAGCAGCAGTCCCGAAGTGCGCAGGGCCCAGGGCACCGCGGACCGGATGGCCAGGCTGCGGGGCACCAGCTCAGCCAGCACCACGTGGAGGGTGGTCATCACCAGGAGGGCCATGCCAGTGCTGAGCGGCAGCACCAGCCGGGGCCAGGGCAGTGGACCGAACAGGAGATGGAAGGCGTGGCCGAAGAGCTCCTCGCCCACGGCGCCGAGCGCCAGGGCACAGAGCACGATGCCCGCCTGGATCGCCGAGAGGTGGTGGGAGAGACCCCGGTGGACCTCCAGCGCCCGGCGGGCGCGGGCATCCTCGCCGAGCAGGGCCTCCAGCTGTGTCTCCCGCACCCGCACCGCCGCGAACTCGGCCAGCACGAAGAAGCTGCTGATGAAAATGAGGACAGCGCAGAGCAGGGCAGCGGCGAGCGTCACGTCAGAGACCGGTGAGATCAGAGCCGCGGCGCAGCTGCTCCTGGATCTCCGCCAGCAGGCCGTGGAGGCTCTGCAGCCGGTCCCGATGCTCGGCCATTTGGCCCAGTAAGGCCTGCTTCTCGCGCTCGATCGCCTCGCGGGCCTCCCGCTGCTCAGCCAGGGTCTGGTTCAGCTGGGTGACCTCGGCCTCCTTCATGTCCAGGCCGTTCATAAGCTCCAGCTGCTCGCCCTCATGCTGCAGCCGCACCTGGTCGCGCTCCTGCCGCAGCTCCGCCACCTGGGCCGCCAGCCGGGCGATCTCGTCGAGGCGCTGCTGCAGGTCCTCGCCCCTGGCCGCCAGCTGTTCATCCCGCTCGTGGACCTGGGCCCGGATGGCCTCCGCTTCCTGCTCCCGCTGCAGCAGGAGGGCGTCGTGCTCGGCCAGGTCCCGGCCCTGGCCGCGCACGGTGGCCTCCAGCCCGGCGAGCTCCAGCTGCAGGCCCTCCAGCTTCTCCTTGGACTCGGCAGCCTCCAGCAGGGCGGCCTGGTGCAGGTCCTCTCGGCCGGCCTGCTGCGCGACCAGCCCCTCCAGGGTGTCGGAGAGCTGTTGCTGCGCCGCGAGGGCCTCCTCGCGGTCCTGTCTGGCCGTGCGGAGCTCCTCCTCGTAGGCCGCCAGCGCCGCCTCCCGGGTACCTGCTTCTCCTTGGCACAGCGCCAGAGCCTCCTGTCCAAGGGCCAGCTCGCGCCGGGCGTCCGCGCGTTCCTGCTCTGCCGCAGCCAGGGCCTCTCGGCAACCGCGCAGGACCCCCTCCTGGTTCGCGAGCTCCGCCTGGCACGCGGCCAGTTGCTGCCGAGCCTCATGAGCCTCCAGCTCCTGTGCGGCGGCCTCGCCCCGAAACGCGGCCAGCTCTCCGCGGCTGGCGCTCAGGGCGGACTCCTGGGCAGCCTGGGCAGCCTCCAGGTCCTGGACCTTCGACCGGAAGCCTTCCAGCTCCAGGTTTTCTGCCTGGAGCCGATCCCGCTCTTTGAGCAGCTCGATGGCCCGCAGGGCCTTCTCGCCCACCTGATGGTTCAGCGATTCCACCTGCTGGATCAAGTCCGAGCGTTCCTGCAAGGACTCCCGGAGCTGGGCCTTGAGGGTCTCCGCGTTGTCTCCTTCGCGGCCCCGAGCCTCCTCGAGGCTGCGCAGGGCGCTCTCGGTCTCGGCGAGGCGGGTCTTCAGGGTCTCGGCTTCCCGGTTACTGCGCTCCAGCTCATCGAGGTTGACGGTCACCGAGCTCAGCTGGCGCTGGACCTGCTGCGCCTCAGCCTCGGCCTGCAGCACGCGCTGGTCCCGGGCGCTCAGTTCCTCCTGGAGGGCCGCGATCTCTGCCTCCAGGCGTCCCAGCCCGTCCGCCTCCAGCTTCTCGGCTTCCCGGTTGCTGCGCTCCAGCTCATCGAGGTTGACGGTCACGGAATCGAGCTGACGCTGCACCCGCTGCGCCTCGCCCTCGGCCTCCAGCAGCCGCTGACTCCGGGCGCTCAGCTCTTCCTGGAGGGTGCTGAGCTGTGCCTCGAGGAGCTGCACCTTCAGAGTGTCCAGGAACTCGCCGGTGGGCGCGGCCGAGGCTGGCGAGGAGGGGCGCACGCCGAAGACAGGCGCGGAAGCGCTCTCCTCGGGGCCGTCCAGCGCGTGCTTCAGGCCCTCCAGCCAGTCGTCGCCCAGGTCCATGTCCGCCAGGTCCCCGAGGGGCTTGTCGGGGTCCAGGGTCCGGCCGGGCACCAGGGGCGCCAGCGCCGCCATCAGGACGCTGGGGGAGATGGGTTTGTGCAGGTAGAGATCCGCGCGGCCCTTCAGGGTCTGGTGCCGCCGGTATTCCTCCTCCGTGGCCTTGGCGCTGATCATGACGAGCTTCACGCCATCCAGGGTCGGGTTCTTGCGGATGGCGGTGCAGAGCGAGTAGCCCTTGTTGTCCGCCACCTCGGCGCAGACGAGCACCACCGCAAACTCCCCGGTCAACAGGCGCGCCAGGGCCGCCTCCGGGGTGGCCGCCACTTCGGCGTCAAAGGCGGCTTCCAGGCTGACCTGATGGTCCTTGAGGAAGCCCCGGTCGGTGTCCACGAGGAGAAGGCGCTGGCCCATGCTTGATCCTTAGCCCTGGTTGAACCCTGAAGTCTACCCTGAACCGAAGGGGCCCCGTCAGCACGGGGCCCCGTTCAGGTTTCCACCCTGGATTTTCCCAGGCTCAGCGCGGGGGGATGGCCAAGGTGATCTTCTGGCTCCCGTTCGGAGACTGGATGAACAGGAGCAGGGTGCGGCCACCGGCCTTCTTCACCTGGGCGTTGAACTCGGCCAGGTTGTTCACGGGCTGGCGGCCCACTTCGGTGATGACCATGCCCGGCGCGAGGCCCCGGTTGGCTGCGGGGGAGCGGGGATCCACCGTGGTGACCACGACGCCCTTCAGGCGGTTCTTCACGTCCAGGGACTCGACGTTGAAGCCGTAGCTCTTCTCCAGATTCAGGCTCTTCAGATCGCCCTGGGGCTTCTGGCCCTGCTCATCCTCGGGCTCTTCGCCGGCCTCGCGGCGGCGCTGGTCCTCCAGGGCCTTCCGGTCGCCCAGGGTGGCCGTCAGGGTCAGGGCCTTCCCGTCCCGCCAGAGGGAGAGTTTCAGGGTCTCCCCGGCCCGGCGGCTGGAGACCACGGCCACCAGCTCATCGGGGCTGTGCACGGCCTGGCCGTCCACCGCCGTGAGCACATCCAGGCGCTGCACCCCCGCCTTGTCCGCCGCCTGGCCCTTCTCGACCGTGCTGACCACCACGCCCTCCTTGACGCCGAGGGCGTCCTGGTAGGCCTGGTCCAGCTCCATGGGGCCGATGCCCAGGTAGCCCCGACTCACGGGCTTGCCGCTGCGCAGGTCCTTCAGGATCCGGTTGACCTGGCTGATGGGCACCGCGAAGCCGATGTTCTGGCCGGCGGGGTTGATGGCGGTGTTGATGCCGACCACCTCGCCGCGCAGATTGAGCAGCGGGCCGCCGGAGTTGCCGCGGTTGATGGCCGCGTCCGTCTGAAGGAACGAGCTGACGCCCGTGTCGAGCTTGCGGCCCTTGGCGCTGATGATGCCCTGGGTGACTGTGTGCTCCAGGCCGAAGGGGTTGCCGATGGCCACCACCCACTCGCCGATGCGCAGCGAGTCCGAATCACCGAGCTTGGCGAAGGGCAGGTGCGCCGCGTCGATCTTGACGAGGGCGATGTCCAGCTCCTTGTCCTTGCCCAGCACCGTGGCCTTGAAGGTCTTCCCGTCGCTGGTCTTCACCTCGAGGGTGTTGTCCGAGCCGCCGCCCATGCTGGCGACGACGTGGTAATTCGTGAGGATCTCGCCCTGGGGGCTGATGATCACGCCGGACCCACCGGACACAGAGCGCTGCTCGTCCTCGCCCCCCCGGGGGGCGCGCCGCTGCTGAGGGCCGCCGGGGCCAAAGAAGAAGTCGAAGAAGTCCTGCCCGCCCACCTGGGGGTGGTCGAAGGAGCGACCCTTCACAAAGCTGGTGTTGGTGATGGCGACGACGGTGGGGTTCAGCTTCTCCGCCACATCCGCAATGGGCGGCAGCCGGTCCAGCCCCTTGGCATCAACCACCACGGGTTTCTCTTCCTGGGCCGTGGCGACCCAGCCATGGCTCAACCCCATCCCAAGGGCCATGCACCCGGCTGCAAAGACCGACAACCCCAGAACCTGCTTCAACTGACGATTCATGGAACTCCTCACTGGCCGGACCCCCGGCAAGCCATTTCGATGACAGCAGTCCCCTGAAGGTTCCCGCTGGCCTTCCGATGCCGCCCAGGTTAATCTGGATGGTCCAACGGCGGCTGTAGCTCAGTTGGTTAGAGTACTGGATTGTGATTCCAGATGTCGCCGGTTCGAGCCCGGTCAGCCGCCCCAGATTGAATTGGCCCCCACCCGGGGGCCTTTTTCATGCTGACCCGCACACAAGGCAAGGCTTGCCCTCATCCATGCTGCAAAAGCATCTGATTGCCAAAAAACGTCACAATCCACCTCTTTGTCATCAAATTATTCCAGCCTTCTGCCACCATCCAGTCGACACGATTGACGCACACAACAACACACCTGGGATTGCCAGCTGCCATCCCAAGGAATTCCCTTGATGAAACCTTCCCCTCCCCCTTCCTGGCCCACCGGCCGCCGCCCCATGACCGGGGCCGGCTGTCCAGCAGGAAGCTCATTTCTTCGTCGCGTGCTTCTGCTCGCACTGCTCGTGACCCGGCCCCTCACCGCCGAAGCTCCTCTCCGGTTCGGCGTGCTCGCCTTCCGCCCCAAGGCGCAGGCCCTAGCGCAGTGGCAGCCCCTGGCCGAGAGTCTTGAGCGGGCCCTGGGGCAGAAGGTCGCGCTGAGCGCCTACAGCTACCCCGAGCTGGACAGCGCCATGGCCACCAAGGCCGTGGATGTGGTCCTCACCAACCCGGGGCACTTCGTCATCCTCAGCCACCGGTATCACCTGTCGGCCCCCCTCGTCACCCTGGTCGGCCAGGAAGGTCCGCACGCGCCGGCCTCCTTCGGCGGCCTGATCTTCACCCGGGCCGATGCCGCGGGCATCAACACCCTCGCCGACCTGGCGGGCAAGCGCATCGCCACCGCAGACACCCAGTCCCTCGGGGGCTACCAGATGCAGGCTTTCGAGCTGGCCGAGAGGGGCGTGGCCCTTCCCCCCCGGGGCCAGCTCGTCGTCACCGGCATGCCCCATGACAAGGCCTTCGAGGCCGTCCTCTCGGGCAAGGCCGAAGTGGGCTTCGTGCGTAGCGGGGTGCTGGAGGCCATGGTCCAGGAAGGCCGC
This sequence comes from uncultured Holophagaceae bacterium, assembly GCA_903843705.1. Lineage (GTDB taxonomy): Bacteria > Acidobacteriota > Holophagae > Holophagales > Holophagaceae > Geothrix. The sequence goes on from CAIMQW010000055.1 coordinate 7,473, forward strand.
CTCGATCCAGGTCTCGTGAAGGTCATCCATCGCCAGGAGCTCGCCGCCTTCCCCTACGTCAGCTCCACCGCCCTCTACCCCGAGTGGCCTGTGGCCGTTACCTCCCAGGTTGAGGGTCCGCTCGCCCGCAGGCTGACCATCGCCCTGCTGTCCCTGCCGGCCCAGGATCCCGCCGTCCGCAGTGCGGGCATCCACGGCTTCACGGTCCCGGCCAGCTACGGGGGCGTGGAGACCGTCCTGCGGCGGCTCCGCCTCCCGCCCTTCGATGCCGCCCCCGACTTCACCCTCACGGACTTGTGGCAGAGGCACCTCCCGGAGACGGCGGCCTTCGCGGTGCTGCTGCTCCTCCTGGCGGGGACGAGCGCCGGACTCGCCTTCCAGAACCGCCGGGTCCGCCAGGCTCGACAGCACTTCGCCACCCTCTTCGAGCACTCGCCGGAGCCCATGTGGATCATCGCCGACGGCCGCTTCATCGACTGCAACCCCGCCGGGGTCCGCATCTTCGGCCACGCCGACAAGGCCTCCCTGCTGGCGCGCCATCCGGACGATCTGTCTCCCCTGCATCAGCCCGACGGCGAAGCCTCTCTCGTCAAGGCCCGGCGCATGCTGGGCGCGGTGGCGGAAGGGGAGCCCCAGCGCTTCGAGTGGGTCTACCTCCGGGCTGATGGCAGCCCGTTCAGCGCCATCCTCAGCCTCACGCCGACCACCCTGGAGGGGCGTCCCGTGAGCCTGGCCGTGGGCCATGACATCTCGGACCTGAAGCGGACTGAGGAGGCGCGGCGCCAGCTCGAGGCCCAGTTCCAGCAGGCCATGAAGCTGGAGAGCCTGGGCAGCCTGGCTGGCGGCGTCGCCCACAACATGAACAACGTGCTGGGCGCGATCCTCGGCCTGGCCTCCAGCCTGCGCACCCAGACGGGGTCCACCTCACCCACCGCCAGGAGCCTCGACACCATTGTCAACGCCTGCCTGCGGGGCCGCGGTGTGGTGAAGGGCCTGCTCTACTTCGCCCACAAGGATCTCCAGGAGGAGGGGGCCGTCCAGCTCAACGACCTGGTCCGGGACATGACCCTCCTGCTCGGGCAGACCATGCTCAACCGCGTCCAGCTGCAGCTGGATCTGGACGACGGCCTGGGCGAGCTCCGCGGCGATGCCGGAGCCGTGAGCCATGCCCTCATGAACCTCTGCGTCAACGCCATGGATGCCATGCCCGCGGGCGGGACCATCTGGATCCAGACGCGCTCCAACGACGAGGGTGGGGTGGTGCTGGCCGTGCGCGACTCCGGCATGGGCATGCCCCCCGAGGTGCTGGCCCGGGCCATGGAACCCTTCTACACGACCAAGCCGCACGGCAAGGGCACCGGGCTGGGTCTGTCCATGATCTACGGCACCATGAAGGCCCACGACGGCAGGTTCGAGCTGCAGAGCCAGCCGGGCCTCGGGACCGAGGCCATCCTCACCTTCCCCGCCGCCCGGGTAGCCCGCCTGGCCCCCGCCCCGATCCCTGCTGCGGGCGCTGCGCCCTCCGGAACCTCCTCACTGAGCATTCTCCTGGTGGACGACGACGACCTCATCCGCGAGTCGGTCACCGAGGTCCTGCAGTTCCTGGGGCACCAACCCTTCAGCGCCCCGGGCGGGCAGGAGGCCCTCCGCCTGCTGGAGGATGGCCTCCGGGTGGACCTGGTGATCCTCGACATGAACATGCCTGTGATGAATGGCGCCCAGACTCTGCCGCGGGTTCTGGCCCTGCACCCCAGCCTGCCGGTCCTGATGGCCACGGGCTACAGCGACGAGGACATCGTGCCGCTGCTTGTAGGCCGGCCCAACGTCCAGAGCCTCCGGAAGCCCTTCAGCATCCAGGAGCTCGCGGACCGGCTGGCGGGCCTGGGGATCGGGCCCGCCAAGCCTGCCGCAGCGCCCTAGCTCAGTTCCAGGTATAACTTGCGGTGGTGTGCGTCTTTGTGTGGCAGGTGAGGGCACAGCCCCCCTTGCCCTGGGTGCTGGCAGTGACGGTGTAGGTGAGGGCCCCCGTGGCGGGCGTGCTGCCGCCGCCGAACTTGATGGTGTCGCTGGGGTACTGGTCCGCGGGCGTCCCGCTCACGCCGCTCACCGCCGTGGTATCGAGGTACTTCCAGTGGTTCTGGGCCCCGGGCTTCGCCTGGGTCATGTCGTGGCAGTGGTCGCAGTACTGGCTGTGGTCGGTGTTGGCGGTATGACGACCCGTGGCATCGTTGTACTGCGTGCTGGAGGTGGCGGACTTCACGGCGTGGCAGGCCACGCAGTTGGTGTTGCCGTTCACGGGGAGGGTGCCGGCCTGCCAGCCCAGCGTAGTCTGGCCCCCGTGGCAGCTGATGTTGGAGCAGGTGAAGGCCGAGGCGCTGGCCACGGTTGCAGCAGCGCCACTCTTGGCGTTGAAGACGGCCGTGACGGCCACCGACGCGGGTCCCGCGAGGATCGGCGTGGCGGTCCGCTTGTTTGCGTTGCTGTAGTGGGTCTGGGCGGCATCGTAGGGAACGGAGCCCACGTGGCAGGCCTCGCAGGCCGGGTAGGCGGAGGCGGGCAGGCCCGCGATGGCGGTTCCCCGGGTGAAGGTCGGCAGGGACAGGTGCTTGAGGTGGGCCCCCTTGAGGCTCGGCCAGGCCGCCCCCGAGGGTCCCTGGCTGGTGAAGGCCGTGCCCACATGGCAGGACAGGCAGGTTCCGGCGGTCTTCCCTGCCGCCAGGGGGGACCCCAGGGTGTGGCAGATGGTGCACACCGGTCCGGACTTGTAGCTAGTCCCCGTCTCGTCGTGGCAGCCCAGGCACTCGGCGTTGAACTGGGTCAAGGTGGTGGCCTGGTGCTGGTTGCCCCCGCTGCTCAGGCCGGTGCTGAGGAAGGGCACAGGGTGCGCAGCGGCGCCCTTGGGCGCATCCCAGTGGTTGGTGGCGGGGACATGGGACATCCCGTGGCAGGCCAGGGCGCAGCCTCCGTCGCCTTCCGGCGTCGTGAGGGAGATGGAGTAGGGGGAGACACCGGTGATGGGATAGGTGGCGTCATTGGTCTTGAACTTGATGGTGGTGCTGGGTAGCTGGTCGGCCGGAGAGCCCGTGGCCACGCCGCTCACCGCGGTGGTGTCCAGGTAGGCGAAGTGCCGGGCAGCGCTCATGTCATGGCAGAGGGTGCAGCCCGCGCCAGGGGCCGCGGCGCCGGCAGCCAGGGCATGGGTGCCCCAGGCGTGGCGCCCGGTGGCGTCGTTGAACTGGGCGGCGAGGCTGCCGCCGTTGATGGCGTGGCAGGCGCCACACTGGGTGGCGCTGTTGAGGGTGCCGGCCTGCCAGCCGGGGGTGGTCTGGCCGCCGTGACAGCTCACCGTGGAGCAGGTGAGCGCCGTGGGGTTGAAGGCCGCGGCGCCGCCGCTCTGGGCGTTGTACGTGGCAGAGATCTGGACGGTGCCAGGGCCCGTGGGGGTCGCGAGCCGGGCGTTCGCGTTGCGGTAGTGGATGGAGCTGCCGGACCCGGCGTTGGTGTGGCAGGTATCGCAGGTCAGGGCCGTCGGCAGGGCCATGTGCTTGTCATGCTTGCCGATGAGGCTGGGGAAGGCCGCACCCGCGGGACCGGCGGGCAGGCCCGGGGCGCCCACATGGCAGGAGAGGCAGGTGCCGGTCCCCGTGGCCACGACCGTGGGATCCGCCTGGGTGTGGCAGACGTTGCAGGAGGGCGCCAGCGCGTTGGGCGAGCTGCCGGAGTAGGCGTGGCAGAGGCTGCAGTCCGAGGCGAAGGTGGCCTGGGTGGCCGTGAAGTGGCCATTGCCCTGGGTGTCCGTGTTCCCCCCGAGGAAGGAGACCGGGTGGGGGGGGCCGTTGTAGGTCCAGGTCTCGACGGTGGCCACGTGGATGTGGGTGTGGCAGGTCAGGGCGCAGCCGCCATTCCCCTGGGTGCCGGTGGTGACCGTGTAGGTGCCGGGACTGGCGACAATCAGGGGGTCGAACTGGATGGTGCCGCTGGGCAGCTGATCCGCGGGCGTTGCGCTGGGATTGAGCCCGTCCACCGCCGGGGTGTTCAGATACTTGAAGTGGGCCAGGGCCCCCAGGGAGCCGTTGCTCATGTTGTGGCAGGTGGTGCAGGCGATGGTGCTGCCCGCCGCCGTGACATTGTGGGTGCCCATGCTGTGGCGGCCATAGGCGTCGTTGTACTGGGTGGCGGTGCCGGCCTGGACCGTCGTGGCATGGCAGGAGGTGCATTGGGTGCTGGCGTTGAGGCTGCCCGACTGCCAGTTGGGAGTCGTCTGGCCCCCGTGGCAGCTCACGTTGCTGCAGGTGAGGAGGGAAGGGTTGAAGGCGATGCTGCCACCGGTCTTGGCGACAAAGGTGGAATCGATGGACACGGTCGCGGGTCCCGTCGGCGTTGCGATCCGGGCATCGGCGTTGAGGTAGTGGGTGGCGCTACCGGTTCCTGCGTTGGTGTGGCAGGTGTCGCAGGTCAGCTGGGTCGCCAGACCCAGGTGCTTGGCGTGCGCACCGGCCTTGCTGGGGAAGCTGGTGCCGCCGGGGCCTACGGGCAGACCGGAGCCCCCCTCATGGCACGACAGGCAGGTGCCCGCGTCGGTCCCGGCGACCGTGGGATTCCCCCGGGTATGGCAGGTGCTGCAGAGGGGAGCCGAGGCGTTGGGAGAGGTCCCCGAGTAGGTGTGGCAGAGGCTGCAGTCTGAGGCGAAGGTGGTGGCCGTGACCTGGAAGTGCTCGTTGAGCTGGCTGTCGATCTGCCCTGCCCCGAAGGGGATGGGATGGGGCGAGCCACTGGCGTTCCAGGTCTCGTAGGTGGGCGTGTGGAGGTGGGTGTGGCAGGTCAGGGTGCAGCCGCCATTGCCCTGGGTGTTGGTGGTCACGGTATAGGTCTTGAGACCCGTCACGGTCGAATCAAACTCAATCGTTCCGCTGGGCAGCTGGTCCGAAGGCGTCCCCGTGGCCACACCGTCCACCGCCGGGGTGTTCAGGTACTTGAAGTGGGCCAGTGCCCCTGGCGATCCATTGGCCATGTTGTGGCAGGTGATGCAGGTATGGGCGCTGTGGGTACCCATGCTATGCCGGCCAAAGGCGTTGTTGTACTGGGGATCCCCAGCGGTGAGGCTGACCCCGTGGCACTTGGTGCAGTCCGTGGCGCTGTTGATGCTGCCGCTGGCCGTCCACACCGGGGTGGTCTGGCCACCGTGGCAACTGACGCTGGTGCAGGTCAGGGCACTGGGGTTGAAGGCTGCCGTGGCATTCTTGGCATTGAAGGTGGCGTCCATGGCCACCGTCCCGGGACCCGTGGGGATCCCCGTCCGGGCGTTGGCATTGGTGTAGTGCGCCGCCGTGCCCGACCCGCTGCCCGC
>CAIMQW010000056.1 GCA_903843705.1 uncultured Holophagaceae bacterium
CCCGGCGATGGCCGTGGCGCGGTTGGCGATCTCCCAGCCCTCGGGCACCCGAATCTCGCCGCCGCCGAAGAGCACGAAGACATCGAGGCGGGCCTGACCGGACTCCAGGGCCGCCTGCCGGAGGTCCACCTCGTAGCCGCCGAAGATGGCCGTGAGCTCGCCGCCCCGGAAGGACTGGGTGCCCATGCGCCGCTTGAAGCCGCCAAAGATGGCCGTCCCCTGGAGGAAGTCCTCGGACCGGGCCAGCTCCGGCGAGATGCCCCGGTGCTGCTTCAGGGCCTTGGTGACGATGAAGATGCCCAGGGCCACCAGCAGCAGGGGCCCCAGGGAGATCGAGTGGTTGCCACGGTCCAGGATGCCGACGAGCAGGACCGTGCCGAGGATTACCAGGACCCAGCCGCCGGTGGAGCGGCTGCCTTCCTGACGCAGCTTGGCGATGCCCATGACCACCAGGACCAGGGGCCAGAGGCGCAGGATGGCGTGGGCATCGATGACCCCCAGGGTCTCCAGGGTCAGGACCAGGCCCGCCACGATGATGGCCACGCCCAGCACCAGCTTGGGGCTAAAGGGGCTCGGGGCCTTGAGATCGAGAGGGGCGTTCATGGTTTCACCTGAGGTGTGTCGGGACCGGCTTCAGAATCCCAGGAATGGGGCGCCGGCGGGGGCTGAGGTGGGTTTTTCGGAGCCTGGGCGCCGCTGGTCGAGGGGAGCAGGGCCCGGAGGGTGACCACGATGCCGGCCCAGACCAGGCCGACGGGCCACCAGCGCTCCAGCAGGCCCCAGGGGCCGAACTGTTGGAGGAAGCCCGCTGCCGAGAAGGCGAGCAGGAAGTGGCCCCGGAAGCTGAGGGGGCCGTCCTGCACCAGCCGGGCGAGGCCCAGGGCGGCCAGAGCCACTGGCCACCAGGTCAGCACCTGCCAGGCCTCGAACCACTGCAGCTGCTGGCCCAGGAGGATGATGCCCAGGGCGATCACGAGCAGGCCAAAGACGAGCTTGACGGAGAGCAGGGGCGGGCGGTTCGGGGCGCTCATGGGCGGGACTCCTTGTGGCCAGACACGAAGGGGATGGCCAGTGCGAGGGAGGGGAGCCACAGCAGCCACCAGCCGTTTTCGATGAGCCACTTGAGCTGGACCATGGGGACCTCCTTCCGCATGTTCAAGCTACGGGCTAACCGGCGCCCCAAAGGCCAAGGATCGGCGAACAGCGGCCAGCCACCGGCGAAAGCCGCTCAGTCCCAGTCGATGCTGCCGCCGCGGCTGCGCTCTTGCCAGGCGTGGTCGAGGGCGGGGACCAGGTCCGGGGGACACTGGAAGCGCAGGACGGCACTAGCGCCGTCGAAGGTCTGCTCCAGCCCTTCGGCGGCGGGAAACGCGCCCAGCAGGGCGAAGGGCAGGTGGGCCTGAGCCGCGGGCACCCGGAGCGCGCCGCTGCGGAGGATGCGCACGGTCTCCCAGGCGCCGGCCTCATCTGCCACGGCCAGGGCACCCTGCACCCCTTCCATGTAGGCCCGGACCAGCCCCCCGGTGCCCAGTTTGGTGCCGCCATACCAGCGGATGCAGAGCGCGATCAGATCCGTGACCTGGGCGCCCTCCAGCACCGCCAGCATGGGCCGCCCCGCCGTGCCCGAGGGCTCGCCATCGTCATCGGCGCCCTGGGCAATGACGGGCACGCCCTCGCGCCAAGCGCTGCAGTGGTGCGTCGCGTCGAAGTCCCGCTTGCGCAGCACCGCCAACACCGTCGCCCGCTCCCCCGCGTCCCGGGCCGGGTGCAGCTCCGTCAGGAAGACCGAAGCCTTCTCCCGGAGGCGGTGAACGGCGGGATCCTTTAGGCGGCGCATGGGTTCAGCATGGAGGGCGCCGGGGGCGGTGGAAACCAAAGATCGGAAGAGTTGCGGCTTTGGTAGCGTTCACGAACCCGTAGGTACAGTAATCGCCATTTATAGCTACTCCGTCGTCCGAGTATTGATTGTTCTCCAATTGGTAAATCTTTGAAGTGTTTATGCCATTGCAAATATACAGAGGAACGTTTTGACCGTTAGCCTGTGTAATGAAGTCCATGTACGGTGTAGGTATTTGCCAGATGGTCCATTTCCTACGAAGGTCTGGAGCAGCTAGCGTGCCGAACATAGTTGCGTGTACACCCTC
>CAIMQW010000057.1 GCA_903843705.1 uncultured Holophagaceae bacterium
CCCACGGCCATGCCCAGGTTGACCGCGAGGCGATGGAGGGCGAAGACGGCCTTGCGCTGCTCCGGCCTGGCCAAGCCCGCGAGCAGGGCCATGGAGCTGGGCCAGAAGGCCTGCGTCAGCCCCGCCCACAGGAAGATCAGGGCGAACAGCAGGGGCTTGGTGGTGGCGAAGGGCAGGGCCATGAGCATGGCCCCGGCGCTCCAGAGGCTGGCCTTCAGGATGTGGACGTGCCCGAGGCGGTCCGCCAGGCGGCCCGAGAAGGAGCCCACCACCAGGGCCCCGGCGCCGTAAGCCATCATCCCGAAGCCAGCCTCGGCGGGGGACCAGTGGCGGGCCTCCGTGAGGTAGAGCACCAGGAAGGGCAGGGCCATGGTGCCCAGGCGGTTCACCAGGGTGCTGGCGCAGATGAGCCAGACTTCCCGGGGCAGACCGCGGAGGCCCTTCCATGGGTTCATCCGGGGATCCGGTCCCGGCCGCTCCGGCACCACTCGCTCCAGCTGCCCATGTAGACCGAGGCACCGGGCAACCCGGCCACTTCCAGGGCCAGGAGGGTCTGGCAGACGGTGACGCCGCTGCCGCAGTGCACCGCCAGGCGCTCGGTCGGCGTGCCCGCGAGCAAGGCGAGATACTGGGCCCGGAGCAGCTCTGGGGCCTTGAAGCGCCCATCCGCCGCCAGGTTCTCGTTCCAGGCCAGGTTCAGGGCGCCGGGGATGTGGCCCGCCACGGGATCGAAGGGCTCGGTGTCCCCGCGCCAGCGCTCGGCGGAGCGCACGTCCACCAGCTTCCAGGTGGGATCATTCCTCAGCGTCTCCACGGCCTCAGCGTCCACCTGGGGCAGGGTCCAGTCCACCGCGGGGTAGGGCGGCAGGGCCGCCGTGGCAGGGCAGTCGGTGCTCAGCGTCAGCCCCTCCGCCAGGGCCGCGGCCAAGCCGCCGTCAAGCACCAGCACCTGCCGGTGGCCCAGGGCCCGCAGCATCCACCAGAGCCGCGCTGCAGCGTTGCCGCCGCCGCTGGCATCGTAGACCACCACCTGACTCGCGGGCGTGATGCCCCAGGCTGCCACCTGGGCCGCGAAGCGGGCCACGGGGGGCAGGGGATGCCGCCCGCCCCGGGCCGGATCGTGGTCCGCATCCGTGGCGGTACTGAGATCCCGATTGAGGTCGGCGTGGCAGGCGCCAGCCAGGTGCCCTGCGGCGTAGTCCTCAGGGCCCGGGCGAGCGTCGAGCAGGCGCACGGAGGAAGCAAAGGCGCGAAGGCGGGAAGCGGAGATCAGGGACATCCGCCCAGTATGAAGTATCCGGCTCTGGCTATACCCTGAAGCCTCAATTCTGGAGTCTCCATGGTCGAGGCCTACATGCCCGAATCCCGCTGGCGGCTGGGCGTGGCGGCGCTGATGGTGGGCGGGGGGCTGCTGCTGGGTGGGGTTGTCCTTTTTCGCGGACTTCTCGGGGGCGGGGGTGGGGGCTCCGAAGGCGCGAAGCCCGGCACCGACGTCAGCCGGGTGGCCTTCCGGGACGAGGAGGGGAACCGCCACACCCTGGCGGACTACCGGGGCCGGGTGGTGTTGGTGGATGTGTGGGCCACCTGGTGCCCGCCCTGCCGCAGGTCCCTGCCTGAGGTGGCGGAGCTGCAGAAGGTCGGCGGCGAGGCCTATGCCGTGCTGCCCATCTCCGTGGATCGCGGCGGCTGGAGCGACGTAAAGCCCTTCCTGGCCCAGAACCCGCAGCTCGGGCTCACCGCCTACCTGCCCGACGGCGGGGAAGCCCTGGATGCCTTCGGGCCGATACCGGGCATTCCCACGACGATCCTCGTCGACCGGGAGGGGCGCCTCATCAAGCGCTGGTCGGGCTATGGCGAGGGGCTGGCCCGGCGGGCCCTGGATGAAGCTGTGGGCCGCCGTTGACCCGCCTGGCGACGGTCCTGGATGCCTGGCGGCTCTGGGGTCGCGGGGCGGCCCTGCTGGTCCTGGTACTGCTCGGTCCCCTGGGACTGCAGGGCACCCGACTGGCCATTGTCGCGGACACCTGGAAGATGGTCTTGATCCTGGCGGTCTGGATCTTCGCCGTCGGCTCGTTCATTGGCGCGCTCCTGCACGCCTCCGTCCCTGCAGTGACCATGGCGGAGCGGCTCTTCCGCAGCTGGATCGCCCGCTTCTCGGACCGGCCCAGCGAACTCTGGCTGCGGTGGGCCCGGGGGGCGCACCACCCGCCTCTGGCCCGGTGGTACCTGGGGCGGGCCGCGGCGCTGGGGGGACGGGAGGCCCAGTTCCAGGAGGGCCTGGTGTTCATGGAAGGCGGGCAGGGCCACGGCGGACAGACCACCGGGCTCGACCGGTTCCGGCGGGCGGCCCTGCGGGGCCATCCCGAGGCCGCTTTCCGCCTGGCCGAGGCGCTGCGCACCGGGCACGGCGTCCCCCTGCCGGAACCGGCCGAGGCGAAGACCTGGTACCAGCGGGCTGCGGCCCTGGGCTTTGGACCTGCGGCGGCCTGGCTGGCCCTGGCCTATCAGGACGGCGATGGGGTCCCCGAAGACCAAGCCAAGGCTGGGGAGTGGGCCCTCACAGCGGAACGTCTGCGCCCCTTTCCGCCCCTTTCCCACAGCCTCCTGCGCCACGACGCGGCCCCGGCAGATCCCCTGGTCCACGCGAGCGGGAAGGCCATGGCGGGCGTCGAGGCCCTTGCAGACTGGGCCTTGGCGCACCGGCCCCTCCGCTGGCTGCTGCTGACGGGGGCTGTCCTGCTGCACGTGCTCTGGCTTGGCGTGGCCTTGACCTTCTTCTGGGCTGGATCATCCCAGCTCCATCACCTTCCGCTGATCTTCATGACCCCGCCCTTGCTGATGATCGCCTGGCTGGCTTGGCAGCACTACCGGGAGCGGCCCCGCACCGGTCGGGACCGCCTGAGGGAGGCCGCCGAGGCTGGCGATCTGGATGCCTGCTACCAACTGGGGCTGGCCTACCGGCAGGGGAAACATCTCCGGATGAAGGACGACCTGGCCGCTGCGCTGTGGTTCCGGAAGGCGGCGGAAGGGGGCCACACCGGCGCCATGGCGGCCCTGGCCGAGGCCTACCTGGGGGGGCACGGCGTGCTGCGGGATCCACGGGAGGCCAGGCGCTGGTCAGAAGCAGCGAGCAGGGAATCAACTTCCCAGTCCGAGGTTCCGATGGAGCCCTAGGGGGAAAGCGATGTCCCGCGTCTGGTGGTGTCTGGTGGTGTTGCTCACCCTCACGGGGTGCAAGGAGGATCCGCACCGCGTCGAGAACGAGAACCTCGGCATCGCCGCGACTTTCCCAGGAACGCCCAAGCTGCACCGGCACACGGACCCTGGCCCCTATGGGGAGGTGGAGTGGTTCGACCTCGCCATGAGTCCCGCGGGGCGCCTGGACGAGACTTTCAGCGTGGCGGTGGGCAACCTCCCCCCCGGGGACAAAGGCGGCAGCAACGCCCGCGACATCCTCAACACTTACCGGAACTTCCTGGGCTACCGCTTCGGCGCCATCCAGCGCACGGACCTGCCCGCCGAGAAGGGGCCGGGGTTCCGCTACAAGGTCAAGGGTCCCAACGGCGGGATTGTCGAAGGGATTGTGGTGGTGCGCCGGGGGCGTCTGCACCACGCCCAGGCCATCGTGCGCAAGGAGGGCGACTCGCGCACCGCGGCGTTCCTGGATGACTTCGAGGTCAGGACCCGGTAGCCTCCACCCGGGCGTGTCGGGTGGCCACCTCAACCACCAGGGTGGCGGGGGCGTCGGCGCCGAGGATCGGATGGGCTCCGGGCACCTGCTCGCCCACGCCCACGAAGGGCATGCCCGCCGCCCGGGCCGCCGCCAGGTCGTGGGGTCGGTCGCCGAAGTAGAGGTGCGGCCCGGTGCAGCCTCGCCGGGCCAGGCGCAGCAGGTCCGAGCGGTCATGGCGGGGCAGGGAACCAAGGCGGGGGATGGCGGGATCGATGCCCAGCACCTCGGCCTTGAAGGCCAGCAGTCCGGGCGCGTTGCCGGAGACCAGCCAGACCGGCCGGGTGGTCGCGAGCCAGTGCATGCCCTCCAGCACGCCCCGGAAGGCCACGGCCGCCTCGCCCCCGGGGGCAAAAACGTGGCGGAATCGCCGGACGCAGGCGGCCTCGTAGGCCCCGTACCCATCCTCATCCAGCCCCGTTTCGTAGCGCATCCGGTGGAGCTCGTCCACGATCTCCCAGTCGGTGGACCCCGAGCAGCGGCCGAGTTCCTCCCGGGTGGGCGCCTGGCCCCAGAGCTCGCCGAGGGCTTCCCGCAGCAGTAGGTACCCCGAGCTGAAGGTTCCCAGGGTTCCATCGAGGTCGAAGCAGATGGGCATCGGCGTGTGTCTCTGGTCCAGGATCGCACAGGCTGGCATTCTCAGAGGGAAGGTGGTTTGCCGTGCGTCGATGGTTCCTTCTCATGTTCCTGGCCCTTCCCCTGGTTGCCCAGACCCAGGGGGGTCTGCGCTACCGCATCCAGGTGTGGATGCGCGGCGAGGCGGTGCCCCTGGAGACGCAGTTCCGGCTCCAGGCCACCCCGGCCACCCGTAGCCAGAATCGAGTGCAGAAGCCCCGCATGGGGGGCTGGCGCCTGGAGGCGGACCGCACCCAGGGCACCCCCTACGCCCAGGCCATGCTGCTGGGCCGCGCCGAGCGGCTGCTCTATCTGGCAGGACCTTCGCCCCAGACCAAGCAGGAGCCCATCGCCCTGCGCTTCGGCACCCGCAGCCTCCAGGTCTGGAGCCTGGAGATGCCCCTGGGCTTCCACGCTTCGACGGTGCTCGTCGAAGTGGCGCCCCGGCTCCTGGCCCTCTGTGACCTCAGCGTGCGCTTCGAGCAGGGGGACCTTGCCCGCCTGGAGCTCCACCTGGAGGGTCTGGAGAGCACCGCCTGGCTGGCGCCCGCCGAGGCCGGGACCACCCTGCTGACCACCCTGCAGGCCTGGGCCCGGGAGGCCCGACAGACCGCCGAGCCCACGGTCACCGTCCACTAGCCGCTCCGGGGGCGCTCTGCAGCCTTCCCTGCCGGAGCCGGGGCCCCGACGGGTATCCTGGAGCTTCGGGGGAAGCATGCCGTTCAGGGATGAGTGCGGGGTCTTCGGGATCTGCCAACAGGTGGAAGCCTCCCGGCAGACCTATCTGGGCCTCTACGCCCTTCAGCATCGGGGCCAGGAGGCCGCAGGCATCTGCTCGGCGGACGAGACGGGGCTCCACCTGCACAAGGCCCAGGGCTACGTGGCGGACGTCTTCACGGAGACGGTGCTCGATGGTCTGCCCGGCGACGCCGCCATCGGCCACACGCGCTACTCCACCACCGGCGGCAACGTCGCCTCCGCAGCCCACCCCTTCCTGATCCACGGACGCTTCGGCCAGGTGGCCCTCTGTCACAACGGGAACCTGACCAACACCGAGCGCCTGCGGGCCAAGCTCATCGCCGCTGGCCACACCTTCACCAGCCCCTCGGATAGCGAGGTATTGCTGGCCCTCATCAACCGGGCCCAGGCGGACACCCTGGAGGACGCGGTGGTCGCGGCCCTGCGCGAGGCTGAGGGCGCCTATTCCCTGCTGATCCTCACGGAAGACGCCCTCATCGCCGCCCGGGACCCCCGGGGCTTCCGGCCCCTGGCCATGGGCACCATGAATGGCACCACCGTGTTCAGCTCCGAGACCTGCGCCTTCGACCTCGTGGGCGCCACCTACCGGCGGGACGTGGAGCCCGGCGAGCTAGTGATCGTGCCCCGGCGCTCAGGGGAGCCCGAGTCCCGGTTCCCCCTGCCCCGGGTGCAGGCGACGCCTTGCGTCTTTGAGCACATCTACTTCGCCCGGCCGGACTCTCTGGTCTTTGGCCAGAGCGTCATGGTGGCCCGGCGCGAGATGGGCCGCCGGCTGGCCCTGCGTCATCCCGTGGAGGCGGACCTAGTAGTGCCCGTGCCCGACAGCGGCGTCAGTGCGGCGCTCGGCTACTCAGAGCAATCCGGCATCCCCTTCGACTTCGGCATCATCCGCAACCACTACGTGGGCCGCACCTTCATTGAGCCCAAGCAGACCATCCGCAGCTTCGGCGTGAAGGTGAAGCTGAACCCCGTGCGTCACCTACTCGCGGGCAAGCGGGTGGTGCTGGTGGACGACAGCATCGTGCGTGGCACCACCAGCAAGAAGATCGTGCAGATGGTGCGCGAGGCCGGGGCGGCAGAGGTGCACATGCGCATTGCCTGCCCGCCCACGACGCACTCCTGCTTCTACGGCATTGACACGCCCAAGCGGCAGCACCTCATCGCCTCCTACATGCCCCATGAAGAGATCACCGCCTTCGTGGAGGCCGACACCTTGGGTTACCTGGATCTCAAGGACCTGGAAGGCTGCATGGGTGATGACGGCCGCGGCTTCTGCTACGCCTGCTTCACCGGCAACTATCCCGTGCCCCCGCCAGGGAAATGACCGGTGCCCACGGTCCATGGTTAGCTGGAGGCATGTTCGGTTCCGGTCCCGCAGGTTCACCCCAGGCCCACTTTGAGGATGGCCTCCGCTTCCTGGCGGCGGCCCTGGCGCTAGAACTGGATCATCGGAACAGCGCCGCCATTGTTTCGGCGGCCTGCAACGCGGTGCAGTGCTTTATGGTGACCTTTGAGGTCGCGGCCCGGCGGCACCTCTCGGATCCGGAAGGCGAGGTGCTGCGCCTGCGGGGTCAGCTGGAGGCCCTGCTTACGTCCCGCCAGTCCCCAGAGGATGCCGCCCACCATGCCCTGGAGGCCGCCCGCCTGGCCCGGGACCAGGCCTCGCGGCTGCTGCCCCGGCTGATGGCAGACTAATAGCCCCACCCAATCGGCACGTTGCGCGGCACGGGATTGCCGCCGAACCGGTCCATGGGCAGGGTGGCCGAGGCAAGGTTCGTGGGCCCGGTGGGGCCGCCGATGCTGTGCAGGAACTTCCGGATGTCTTCGCGGAACCAGACCAGGAACTCCTGGAAGGCCGCTTGGCGCAGCTCATCCTGGGTGAGTTCCCCCACCACTTCGACTACAGCCGAAGCGCACTCATCCGACACCCGGTAGGCCTTCCAGGGCCGGGCGGAATCCGGGCTGGCCGCCAGGATCTGGGCCAGGAAGACCGGGTCTCGCCCGGGCAGGGGAGGCTCACCGGCTCTCAAGCCGAGAGCAAGACAGAAGTAGAGTAAGGCGCGCATGGCCTTGAAATGAGTCCAGCCGTCCTGAGGTTCCCTGGCTGACAGATGATAGCGTTAAACCATGCCCATCGCCATTCTCGGTCCCACGGCCTCCGGCAAGTCCGCCCTCGCTGTGGCGGTGGCGCGGCTCGTGGGGGGCGTCGTGGTCAACGGGGATCCCTACCAGGCCATCGCGGGCCTGGCCGTCGGCACGGGCCAGCCCGGTCCGGAGGAGATGGAGGGCGTGCCCCACCGGGGCTATGGGGTCCTGCCGCTGTCCGCCCGGCCCAACCCCACCGCCTTTGGCGCCACAGTCCGGACCTGGCTGGCGGAGCCCCCCGCGCCGGTGCTGGTGACGGGCTCGGGCCTCTACCTGCGCGGCATCTGGGACCAGCTAAGTGCGCTGCCGGAGGTGCCCTCCGCCCTCGTGGATCGTGTGCGGCGCTGGGGCGCGGACCTGGGGATCCCCTTTCTACACCGCTACCTGGGCGCCGTAGACCCTGCGCGGGCCGCCCAGCTGCACCCCAACGACAGCGCCCGGGTGCAGCGGGCTCTGGCCCTGCATCTGGCCACGGGCCGGGCCCCGTCCAGCCTGCTGGCCGGCGTGGAAGCGAGCGTGCCCTCCGGCTGGCACGTATTGGTGGTCTCTCCCGGGCGGGAGCAGCGCCGGGAGCGCGTGGTGGCGCGGGTGGAAGCCCAGGTACGAGCCGGCTGGCCGGAGGAGGTGTCGGCCCTGGTGGCTGCAGGCCATGCGGACGATCTGACGGCCCTGCGGCCCCTGGGCTACGCGGCCTGGATGGCCGGAGGCGAGGGCCCGAAGATTCAGGCCGCTGTGGTCCAGGAGACCCAGGCCTTCGCCAAGCGCCAGACCACCTGGTTCCGCAACCAGCTCCCGGGCGTGCCGGTGTGGGATCCCGATTCAGAGCCGCTGGAGGCGGCCTTCACCCGGCTGGAGCTGCCATGACACCTCGAACCTGGTACGAAGGCCGGACCTCCCTGGACCTGCTTCAGGGCCCGGACTGGGCCTGGATCGGCCTGCGCTCGGGCGATGGCCTGCACCGTCTTCATACGGACTTGATGGACGCTCTGGACCGGCTCTTCATCGAGCTGCGTTGGGCCGGGATCCACCGGATCGCGCTGGGCGGCGCGGCCTGGATGGCCGGGCGAGGCCACCACTTCTCCGCGGGGGCGGACCTGCATCAGGTGGCAGCCCTGGATGCGGTGTCTGCCGACCCTTTCGCCCGGCGCGGCCAGCGGGTCATGGGCCACCTGCTCTGGCCGGGTTGGCGCACCCTCACGGTGATCTCGGGCGTGGCCATGGGTGGGGGCTGCGACCTGGCCCTGCACGGCCAGGAGCGCTGGGCCGTGGCGGCGGATCCTGCCACGGGAAAGGGGGGCCTGCGGCTGGCTCACCCCGCCGCGAAACACGGCATCCTCACTGGCTTCGGCGGCACGGTGCGCCTGCCGGAGCTTCTGGGTTCCGCCGGCGCGGACCGGCTGTTCCGAGGATTTGAGACCTGGGATGAGGCGGCGGCACTGGAAGCGGGCGCCGTCCACCGGGTGGTGGCCCCCGGCGCGATTCGCGAAGAGGTCCTGCGGTGGCTGGGGCCTATCGCTTAAGCAGGACGAGGGCCACGATCCCCAGGAGCAGCAGGAAGCCGCCGACCAGGAGGAGGAAGAGCGGCGTGAGGGCCGCGCACACGCCCCGCCAGGTGGCGGTCCGGTGCATGCGGGCCATGCCCATGCCGATGACCACCATGCCCGCGATCTGGATGAACAGGCCGAGGATGGGGATGAAGCCGCCGAGCTGGATGAAGGCCGCGGCGTAGCCGTAGGCGCGGATGCTCTGCGCGGTGGGGACGCCCGGGCGCAGCCCGCCCCAGAGCCAGAGGAAGAAGTGGTTCAGGGCCCCGCCCACCACCATGCCCAGGAAGCTGAAGACGGGCATCAGCAGCAGGATCGCGCCGAAGATGAAGGGCATGGCCGCGGCCAGCACTCGGCTCTCCGTCCGCCCCGCCTCCTCCAGGGCGGCGAGCACGATGCCCAGGCCTGCCGCGAAGAACACCAGCGCCACGAGCAGGAAGGCGGGAACCGAGAGCAGCAGCAGGAACCGCCAGGGTGCCCCCAGGCCCTCCGTGAGGGGCACCCGCTCGAAGAGCTCCATGGGATTCCGGAAGACCAGCTGGAACATGCCGCTCACCCGCGCCCAGAAGCCGGGGAAGGCCTCCCGATCCTCGAAGGGCACGGGCCGCGGCAAGACTGCGCCCACTCCCGGCAGGGCCAGGGGCGGGGGCGGTTCGTTCAGCCCGAAAGCCGGTGGCAGGACGTCTTGGGGGCCGCTGGCCTCGTTCATCGGGTGCTCCCGGAGGGCCCTAACCTATCACACACCTTTGAAATCTTTGGGGCGCAGGCCCAGCTTCTCGAGCCGGGAGAGCAAGGTGGACGCGGGCAGCTCCGCCAGCGCCGCGGCCCCGTCGGCGCCGGAGAGCTTGCCGCGGGTGTGCCGGAGCAGGCGCTCCAGGTAGTCGCGCTCCTGGGCATCCCAGGCCAGGGGCCGACCGCTGCGCTCGGCGCGGCGGGGGAGGGCGCCCGGCGGCAGCCGCAGCTCCCGGCCCGCCGAGAGGATCGCGGCCCGCTCCAGGACGTTGTGCAGTTCCCGGACGTTGCCTGGCCAGGCATAGCCCTCCAGCTGCTCCAGCAGGCCCGGAGGCAGGGCGATGGGCGGCCGGCGGTTCTCGCGGGCGAAGCGGACCAGGAAGCCCTCCGCCAGGGCCGCGATGTCCTCGGGGCGATCGCGCAGCGGCGGCAGGTGGATGGGGAAGACGCTCAGGCGGTAGAAGAGGTCCTCGCGAAAGCGGCCCTCGGCCACGGCCTTGCTCAGGTCCGTGTGGGTGGCGGCCACCAGCCGCACGTCGATCCGGCGGGACTTCTCGCTGCCCAGGGGGTCGATCTCCTTCTCCTGGATGGCGCGAAGGAGTTTGGGCTGGAGGTCCAGGGGCAGGTCTCCGATCTCGTCGAGGAACAGGGTGCCGCCGTCCGCCAGTTCGAAGCGTCCCTTGCGGGCCGAGGCCGCGCCGCTGAAGGCGCCCTTCACGTGCCCGAACAGTTCGGACTCGATGAGGGTTGCGGGCAGGGCGCTGCAGTTCACCTTGATGAAGGGCTTCTCGCGCCGGGGTGAGAGATGGTGCAGGGTCTGGGCCACCTTCTCCTTGCCGGTGCCGGTCTCGCCGGTGATCAGCACCGTGGCGGCAGTGGAGGCCACCTGGCGCACCTGCTCGAGGATGGCCTGCATGGCGTGGCTCTCGGCCTGGAGCGGCTCCTGCAGGACACCCTGTCGCTGCGCCTCGCGGAAGTAGCTGACCTCCTCCGCCAG
Organism: uncultured Holophagaceae bacterium; assembly: GCA_903843705.1. Classification (GTDB taxonomy): domain Bacteria; phylum Acidobacteriota; class Holophagae; order Holophagales; family Holophagaceae; genus Geothrix. The sequence continues at coordinate 10,523 of CAIMQW010000057.1, forward strand.
GCTGCGCTCCCGCTCGGCGAGGCGGCCCAGGTGCTCGGCCTGCTTGAGGCCCAGGGCCAGCAGAGAGGCGAAGACCCCCACATGGTGCAGCACGCTGGCGGGGTACTGGCGGCAGACCACGGCATCCAGGGTCATGAGGCCGAAGGTCTCACCCTGGCTGCGGAGGGGCGCCACTAGGCAACTGTGGCCGTGGGGCATCTCCAGGAGGCCCTGGAAGGTGTCCTCGCCGGGATCGTCCTCCTCGAACGTCGCGGGCTGGGAACCGGTCTTCAGTGCGTGGATGAGGCGCAGGTTGCCCCGTACCGGGATGAGGGTTCCCGCCAGCTGGGGCGTGACCAGGGGACCGATGGCGTGGGCCACCCGCAGGCCGTCGCCATCGCGCAGCAGCAGGGTGGCCAGGTCGAAAGGGACCAGCTGGCTGAGCCGCTCGAAGGCATGGGTCACCATGCGGCTGGGTTCCTCGCCGAGGGTGAGGAGGGAGCCAGCCTCTTCCACCAGACGGGCCCCCGTCAGCGCGGCTTCAAGATCCTGTGCGGGCATGCGGGCCTCCGGCCTGATTCTCGATATTTCGTGAACCTGGTCAAGCCTTCCGCTGGAATCGCAGTAAGGGCATGAAGCAAGGGCCGCGTCGAAAGGTATACTTGCCGGACTCACATCAAGGGATCTGCTTGCCTTCTGACGCCTCGCACTTCGGTTCCTACCGACTGGTCTCCCGGCTGGGAGAGGGCGCCATGGGTGAAGTCTGGCGAGCCCTCGACCTGCGGCTCGAGCGCGAGGTGGCACTCAAGCTCCTGAAGAATGCTGACGACCAGCGCCGCCAGGCGCTCATCGGCGAAGCCAAGCTGGCCTGTCAGCTGAACCACCCGAACATTGCCCACATCTACGATGCGGGCGAGGTGGAGGGCACGCCGTATATCGCCATGGAGCTCGTGGAAGGCCAGACTCTGCGGGCCCTGGTGGGCCGGCCCCTGGATGGGGAGGGCCTTCAGAGTCTGGCCCGGCAGGGGGCAGCAGCCCTCTCCCACGCGCACCAGAAGGGCATCGTCCACCGCGACATCAAGCCCGAGAATCTGCTGCTGACGGAGGAGGGCCAGCTCAAGATCCTGGATTTCGGCATTGCGCGCCGCGGCGCCGATGAGCCGCTGCGCGGCCAGGTTTCACACCACCTGACGCTGGTGGAGCGCACGGCGCCGGGCTACAGCCAGGGCACGCCCGCCTACATGAGCCCCGAGCAGGCCAATGGCCAGGCGCTCACGGGCCAGTCCGACCAGTTCAGCCTCGGCGTGGTGCTCTACGAGCTGGCCACCGGCGTGCATCCATTCCTGCGCGGCAGCCTAGTGGACACGCTCTACGCCGTGACTCGGGACGAGCCCCGGCCCCTCGCGGAGGCTCGGCCCGACCTGCCCCGCCCGCTCCAGGACGCCATCCACCGCCTCCTGGCCAAGGTCCCCCGGGACCGGTTCCCTAACCTGCAGGCCCTGGCGGTGGGCCTTGCCGAGAATGTACCCACGGCCACCGTGCCGAACCTTGCCAGCCCCGTGGATCCGCGGCGCAGCCGGCCTCGGCGCCTGCTCCTGGCCTCGGCCGGTGGCATCTTGCTGCTAGCGGCGGTCCTGGGGTTCTGGACGTGGCGCCGGGCGGAGGCCACGGGCCTGGGTGAAGCGCGTCGGGCCTCGCGAGAGGACTTCACCAAGGGCCGCCGGGTGGTGGCCATCCTGCCCCTGGAGCAGCTGCGGCCGGACCCGGAACACGCCTGGCTGAGCAATGGCTTCGCGGACGCCATGGCCTTCGGCTTGGTGCGCCGGGAAGGACTCGCCGTGGTGGACCGCCTGCGGGTGATGGAGGCCATGCACCAGCTGGGCGACACGCCGGGCCAAGCGCCCCGCGCGGTGGGTGAACTGGGCCGCCAGCTGAAGGCCGAGCTGCTGGTCCTGGGCAGCTACCAGGTGGTGGCGGGCCAGCTGCGCATGGGCGTCCGGGTCGTGGATGCACTCCGGGGTTCCACCCTCCACCAGTTCCAGCTTGACCGCCCGGTGACGGAGTTGCTGAAGCTCGAGGACGAGCTGCAGCAGCGGCTGCCCCAGGAAATGGGTCTGGGCAGCGATCCCGGCGCCCTGCGCTCCCAGGCGCGGCTGCCGCGGACGCGGGAGCTCTATACCAAGGCGCTCCAGGTCTTCACGGAAGGCAACCAGGACTCGGTGCGGCTGGCCAGTTCCCTCCTGGCCTCGGCCATCGAGCTGGAACCGGACTATGCGCCGACCCATGCGGAATATGCGTGGACCCTGGCGGAGCTGGGCGCCATCACGGCTCTCAGCCAGGGTCGCTACGATGAGGGCCAGGCGCTGCTCCGCAAGGGGAAAGCCGCGGCGGAAAAGGCCATGCGCCTGGATCCCAGCGCCTCCCAGGCCTACCGGGCGCTGGCCTCTATTCAGCTGCGCCTGGGCGACCTGGAGGGTGCCAGCCAGATGGCGCTGCAGGCCGTGCGCCTGGATCCCGCCGACCACAAGGCCTACGACGTACTGGCCGATGTCTTCGCGGGGCTGGACGGCGAGGACAACCACCAGGCCGCCCACCGGTATTTTGAAAAATCGCTCAGCCTGTTCCCGGAGGGCTGGCAGGCCCACCACCGGTTGGGGGTGCTGCTCCAGAACGAGGGCAACCTGCCTGAGGCGCTCAAACACGCGGACCGCGCCTTGGCTCTGCGTCCCACGGTGGAGTTCGCCTACGTCACCGCGGCGGACGCCCTGCTCTGGATGGGCCGCAGCACCGAGGCCGAGGTGCGCCTGAAGGCCGGCCTGCGGGAAGTGCCGAGCTCGAACGTGCTGCGGAGCCTGCTGGCCTATACCGCCTGGGACCGCCAAGACCGCGTGGCTGCCGAGGGCTACCTCAAGGAGCTCGAAGGCGCCTGGCCTGCTGGCCACTCGAACACGATCCTGCTGGCCGGAGTGAAGCAGGCTGTGTCGGGGGATGGGGCCGGCGCGCGCGACCGGTTCGATGCCTTCCGGCAGCAGCTCGCGGCGTCGGACCTCGCCGCCAAGAAGCACAACGAGCGGCGGGTGCTCTCCGTGAACCTCTACTTCATGGCCCGCATGGTGGCCCGACTCGGCGACCGCGCTGCAGCCCTGGCCATGGTGGAGCTCGCGGACCGGCTGCATGCCGGCAAGCTCAAGGTTTCCAGCCAGGACCCCGCCTTCCGCTGAGCCTGCAGGGCCGCGCTCTCTTCGGTGCTCTTGGCGCCTGCTCGGTATCGGCTGCGCCGATACGTGAGCCAAACCGAAATGTCCTGTCTTCGTGGTGAGAAGAATCAACCCAGGTGATTAGACCGCCGCAGCCTGTCCGGCGCGGGCCTCGGCTACGAGGGCTTCGATGCGCTGGCGAACTTCGGCGGCCAGGGCATCGCGGTCGGCATGATCTGCGGGGTAGACCGGATCCCCCACGAGCATGGTGAAGCGCCCGGGCCGGATGCGCAGGCCGCCGGAGGGCAGCGCATTGAAGCCGCCGACGGTGGCCATGGGGACGATGGGCACCCCAGCGTCCAGGGCCAGGGCGAAGCCGCCCTTCTTGAAGTGCAGCAGCTCGCCGGTGCGGCTGCGGGTGCCCTCGGGGAAGATCACTACGTTCTTGCCGCCGCGGATCTGCCGGGCGGCGTCCTTGATGCTCTGGATGGCCTTCTCCCGGTCGCCCCGGTTGATGAAGATCACGCCCGCAGCCCAGCCCGCCCAGCCGATGAAGGGCACGTACTTCAGCTCCTGCTTGCCGATGTAGACCGCGGGCAGGGGTAGGGCGGCCACGAGATACGGTGGGTCCAGCTGGCTCTCGTGGTTGGACATGAAGATCACGGGCTGCCGGCCCTCGCGGATGGCCTCGGGCATCCGCTCCCAGCCCCCGAGGCTGAAGGGGATGTCGCAGAACCAGGCCACGCAGTTCGCGAACATGGGGGCGATCGCGAAGAAGGCCCGCGGACGGCCGAGGAATGGCACCGCCAGCAGGACGCTGATCACCGTGACCGGGACCATGCCCAGCACGAAGACCGCCATCAAGAATGCACCGATACCCGTGTCCCGCCAGTTGGCCACGCAGCCCCCCCCTGCTTCCAAGCTATCAGTTCAGGGCTGGGGTCGCCAATCAGCCGCGGTTGGCGGCCTCCATGGCCACTGCCCGGGGATGCAGCAGCTGGTTCTCCAGGTAGATGTGCAGGTGCGTGTCCGCCTCCAGCACTCGGAGGCCGTCGTAGAGCGCCTGGAAGCTCGCGCAGCCGTCGGTTGGAACCATGTAGCCCTGGGTGAAGGCCCGGAGGTCCGCCAGCATCCCGCCGACGGCTTCGTGCTCGGCCTCCATGACGCGAATGGGGCTCTGGACCGTGCCAAAGCAGGCGGAGCCGCTCTCGCCGGCCTCCATTTGCCGGATGAAGGGGAAGAGGATCTGCTCTTCCTTCATGAGGTGGGGGATCAGGTCCGCGGAGAGCTCCTCGAACCGCGCGGAGACATCCTGCAACTCGGGATGATTCTCTCCGTGGGCGCGGAGCACCTTCTGGAGGAGGGCCTCCAGCCGCGGCAACTCCGCGCGCAGGTAGGCGTGGTGGCTGCTCTCGAGGTGGTCCATCAGGGCTGTCAGGGAGGCCTTGAGCCAGGACTGCGGCGAGGGGGCATCCGGGGCGGGCACCTCCAGAGCCGTGAGCCCCGTCAGGATCGCTTCCGGAGCCAGGCCCGCGGCCACGCAGGCCTCCCCCAGCGTGCGGTGGCCGCCACAGCAGTAATCCACGCCCTGGCCTTCCAGGTAGCGCATGGCTTGGGGCCAGGCGAGGACGACGTCGCCAACCTTGGTGCCGAGATCGATGGTCATGGGGTCTCCTTGGTTCGGCCTGGAGACCCCACCCCGCGGGCGGACGACCAAGGCTCATCCTTAAATCATACAAAAAAGATCACCTATTCTGTAATATCTTTTTATATTGATATATCTAATTTATTTTCAATAAATTAGATATTGAAAAAAGTTAGGGCACGGGGTCGGATCCGCCCTGAGTCAGGGGGGAACACCGCAGGATGCGCCAGGTGGTGAGGAGCCCGCCCCGCAGGGTGCCGAACTTCTGGACGCAGGCCAGGCCGTAGTGGCTGCAGGTGGGGGTGAACTTGCACTGGGTGGGCAGGTGCTCCGAGAGGACGGCCTGGTAGGCGCGGATGGCGCCTCGGCAGGCCCAGGCGGTGGGCTGGAAGCGCACCGGCAGAAAGGCCTCCAGGACCAGGAGCAGGGCCACGGTCGCCGCGGGATGAGCCAGCAGCCAGAGATACACCCTAGGCCCCCGCGGCGGCATCGGCATCGGCCTTCACCTTGCGGGCCTCCTCAAGGAACGCGGGGACCAGGTCCTCCTCCTTCACCCGGCGGATCAGCTCGCCCTTGCGGTAGATGAGTCCCTCGCCCGCGCCGCCAGCCACCCCGAGGTCCGCGTCCCGGGCCTCGCCGGGGCCGTTCACTACGCAGCCCATGACCGCGTAGGTGATGTTCTCGTGGTTGATCAGCTTGAGGCCTTCCTCGATCTCATTGGCCACCCGGTTGAGGTCGATCTGCACCCGGCCGCAGCTGGGGCAGCTCACCATGCGGAACCCGCCGGTGCGCAGGGCCAGGGAGCGCAGCAGCTCATGGCCCACGCGGCACTCGTCCTCGCCCTCGCCGGTCAGGGAGACGCGGATGGTGTCGCCCAGGCCCTCGGCCAGCAGGATGCCCATGCCCGCGCTGGAGCGGATGGTGCCGCCGAAGGGCGTGCCGGCCTCGGTGATGCCCAGGTGGAAGGGGTAGTCCACCTGCTTGGCCAGCAGCCGGTAGGCCTGCACCGTGCGTACCACGTCGCTGGCCTTGAGGCTGATCTTGATGTCGCGAAAGCCCTCGCGCTCCAGCACGTCGATGTGGCGCAGGGCGCTCTCCACCATGGCCTCGGGGGTGGCGGAGCCGAACTTCTCCAGGAGGTCCTTCTCGAGGCTGCCGCCGTTGACACCGATGCGGATGGGGATGTTCTTGGCGCCGGCCTTGTCGACCACAGCCCGGACCCGGTCCTGGCTGCCGATGTTGCCTGGATTGATCCGTAGGCAGGCCGCGCCGCCGTCCGCGGCCACCAGGGCCAGGCGGTAGTCGAAGTGGATGTCCGCCACCACGGGGATGGGGCTGCGGTCACAGATCTCGTGGAAGACCTCCCCGGCCTTGGTGGTGGGAACGCTGACCCGCACGATCTCGCAGCCGGAATTGGCATAGGCGTAGATCTGGCTGAGGGTCGCCTCCACGTCCCGGCTATCGGTCTTGGTCATGCTCTGGACGGTGATGGGCGCGTCCCCGCCCACCGGTACCGGACCCACCATGATCTGCCGAGTCATCCGGCGCGGGGCGAGGGGCAGGCTTTCGTATCCGGACATGGGGCCTCGGTCAAAGGGCCAAGTTTACCCGCCAATGGGTCCCGGTACGCAAAGCGCGGCCCCAGGGGGGCCGCGCTCAAGGAACAGAAGGACCTACTGCTTGAGGTTCAGGGTCACCTGCAGCAGCTCGTCGGTGGTGGTGACGATCTTCGCGTTGGCCTGGTAGCCGCGCTGGCTGACGATGAGCTTGGTGAACTCGCTGGCGACATCGACGTTGGACAGCTCGAGGTTGGAGCCGAGGATGCCTCCGCGGCCGGCCGCATTCGCCACCCCAATGGTCGGGGCGCCCGAGGCCAGGGTCTGGCCCCAGTGGTTGTTCCCGGATTGCTGGAGGCCGTTGGTGTTGGTGAAGGAGGAGAGGGCGAGCTGGGCCAGGTTGAGGATCTGGCCGTTGGTGAAGGTGCCGCTGATGATGCCATCCTGGTCCACGGTCATGCTCTGCAGGGTGCCGGCCGGGTAGCCGTCCTGGGTGCTGCTGATCGTGGCGTTCGCCGAGCTGAGGCCCGTAAAGTTGGACGTCTGGTTGGCGCCCATGATGTCCAGGGTGATGGTGTTGGAGGTTCCACTGAGCCAGGGGATGGTGATGGTGGGATTGTTGGTGGTGGTCGGGTTGTTGATTGGCGCCCCGGGCACGCCCAACTGAGTGAGGTTGCCGCTGGCATCGAAGCCCATGATGCCGGTGTAGACGACGGCCCGCTTCGATCCGTCCGGATTCAGCGCCGCGTCTCGGACCTTGTATGTCCAGGTGAGGTTGCCGGTCAGATTGCCGCCAGCCTGGGTGATGGTGCCGGCGGTGCTCAACGCCAGGCTGTTGCCGAAGGTCGACGGGGAGAAGGCGATGGTGTTGGACACACCGGTGGAGGTGGTGATGACCAGGGGATTGGTCTCCGTCAGGATGGGGGACCCGGTGCCCCAGTCAATGGCGCCCTTGCCCACGGAAGCCGGGGCACCCGGGGTGGCATCGGTGATGTTGTAGGTCCAGTGGTCGGGTACGAAGGGCGTATCCGGGGCCGGGGCGACGCCGGCGACGAACGGGTTGCCGGCCGTCTTGTGGTAGGTGATGGTCAAGGCGTGCGAGACACCCTGGCTGTCGTAGACGCTCCCGGTCTGGGCCACATCCGCAGCGACGGCAGCGGCGCTGAGGTTGACTCCGGAGAAAGAGAGGCTGGTGGTGGGCGACTGGGCATTGGCCGTCTTGGTGTAGTCGATGACCATGTTCTGGACTTGGCCCAGGCTGTCGTAGACCTGCACGGGGGAGGAGTAGGTGCTGTTCAGGGCGGCGGAAGCGTTCAGGTTGACGTTCAAGCCCACATTGGCCGTGGCCTGGGCGCCGGCGGTGGCGGCGGAGATCTGGATGGGAGCGGCCGCGCCAGTGGTGATGACGCTGCCGACACCGTTCGCTACGGTGCGGTTCCAGCCCATGACATTGGCGCCGTCACTGGCCACGAGGTAGCCATCGCTGTTGCGGGTGAAGTTGCCCGCGCGGCTGAACACTTGCGTGCCGCCCGCCGTCTGTAGGGTGAAGAAGCCGTTGCCCTGGATGGCCATGTCCAGGGCGTTGCCCGTGGACTGGAAGGAGGACTGGGCGAAGTTCTGGTTCACGGAGTTCATCTGCACGCCCAACCCGAACTGGATGGGGTTGCCGTTGCCCTGGGTGGACGAGGCCCCCGCGGTGCTGAAGATGTCGCGGAAGGTCATGTCCGAGCCCTTGAACCCCACGGTGTTGATGTTCGAGAGGTTGTTGCCGATCACGTTCAAGGCGCTGGAGTTCGTGGCGAGGCCGGAGAGGCCGGAGTAGAAGGCGGAGTAAAGGCTCATTGGGGCTCCTGGGTTGAGAGGCGGAACGGATCAGGCAGAGATGCCGAGGACCTTGGACATGAGGAAGGTGTTGGTTCCGGAGGTGAGAGAGATGGTGCCGCCGCTGGAGAAGGCCACCGAGTCCACCTTCATGATCAGGCTCGTCTGGAAGGGCACCGCTGTGCCGTTCGCACCGGTGGCGCTGACGCTCACTGAGTAGGCGCCATCGGCCAGCTGGTTGCCATTGACGTCCTTGCCGTCCCAGGCGACCGTCGCCTTGCCGGCGGCAAGCTGGCCGCGGGGGATCATCGCCACGGTGTTCCCGCTGGCATCCTTCACGGTGTAGGTGACGTTCGCGGGAGAGTTCAGATAGATGTTCATGGCGGCCTTGCCGGACTGCAGGTTGAAGCCCGAGCCGTCCACCTCGACCGTCTTGCCGATCAACGCTGCGGCCTGCCCCTGGAACAGCCCCATGTTCTGGGTCTGCAGTCCCTGGAGCAGCGTGTTGGTCTGCTGCGCCTGCTCGAGGCTGGAGAAGCTGGTCATCTGCTGGACCATCTGGTTGGGATCCTGCCCGCTGGCGGACGTCGGGTCCTGATTCTTCAGCTGGGCCACCAGCAGCTTGAGGAAGCTGTCCTTGTCCAGGGCGTTCTTGGCGGATGCGGTGGTGGCGGACGAACTGGCTGCCGCCGCCGAGGTGATCATGCCGGTCTCCATGGGGACCTCCATAGCTAGGGGTGTTTCAGGAAGCGTGCCGATCAGGCGTAGAGCTCGACGTGGTGCGGGTTCAGGATGGCCACGGGGGGCGGGGCAGGTGCTTCTTGCCGGGCCACAGCAGCCTCCGCCAGCGTGCGTTCGCGGCTGATGGGGGCCGAAGGCGCCTCGTGGAAGGGGCGGTGCCCCTGCTGCAGATCAAAACTGCCCAGGTGGAGTCCCTGCTCCTTCAAGGCCTGCTCCAGGTGGGGCTGGCCTTCCTTGACGGCCTGCACCGAGGCGGCCTCTGAGACCCACACCTTTGCGTGGACCTCGCCGCCCTCCACCTTGAGGTGGATGGTGACCTGGCCCAGTGCGTCCGGGTGGAGCTGCAGCTGCGCTTCCTGGGCGCCGGACTTCAGCATCCAGCGGAGGCCACCCTCTACCTGGAGGACTGGCGCGCTGGGCGGCGTGGCGGCAGGCTGCGATGGCGCCGGCGGGGCCGCGGGAGCCGCGGGAGTGGGCCCTTCCATCGCACGCTGAGGGGTTCCCATGGCCAGGGCGGCACCGTCGAGGGTGCGGCTGGCGAGGGCTTGCAGGTCCGGGGCGGGCTTCGTTTCCACGAGGTCCGGGAGTGCGCTGCTGCCCTTGAGCGGGGCTTGGCCGGTGGGCCCTGCCGCTTCGGCGCCGGGCTGGAGCGCTGCCTTGGGCGGAAGCTGTGCCAGCGCCTGGGGCAGCTCCGCAGGCAAGCTGGGCTTGCCCGTCAGGGGCTCAGTTGTCATCGAGAGTGGGACCTTGACCGCGGGGCCAGGGGCCGGTTCCTCGGTTCCGCGAGTCCCCTTGAGGCTGATGCCCGGTCCTGCCGCGACCGCCTGCAGGAGGGCAGGGGCCGGAGCTTGAGCGGAGGTCTGTTGCGCCGGAGTCGCCTCAGGGGCAACCAGGGCCTGCGCGTCCGGGGTGGCCGCGTCGAGGGCGGGCTGCGGCGCGATGGCCGGTGGGGCCTGGCGGATCGTGCCCTTCGCCCCGGTGGCGGCGGGCTGGCTCATCGCTGTGGCCAGGAGCTGCGCCAGCTCCTGGGGCCGAGCCGCAGGCACCAGGGGCTGGCTGGCCGTGGCTGCCGCCGGAGGTGGGGTGGTCTGCGGCGCGGGACTCGGGGCCGGTTCCTCGGCGCCGGGTGCTTCAGCGACACGCTGCAGGGTATCCAGCAGCGCCGGGGAGGCGCCGTCCAGGGTGCGGCTGGCGATGGCCTGCAGGTTCGGGGCGGACTTTGGCTCTGCCGGATCAAGGCTCCCTGGCGTGCCGCTCCCCTTGAGTGGCGCCTGGCCGATGGGTCCTTCCGCTTCGGTGACCTCGGGCTGGCGTGCAGGCCCAGGCTGGAGCTGCACCAGCTCCTGGGGCAGCGCGGCAGGCAGGCTGGGCTTGCCCGTCATGGGTGCTTCGGCCAGCGAGGGGGCAGCCGCGGTGACGGGGCCGGGGCTCGGTTCCCCGGTTCCGCGGGTCACCTTGAGGCTGGCGCCTGGTCCAGCCAGGCCTGTCTGAAGGAGGGCGGGGTCTGCGGACTGGGCGGAGGGCTTCGGGGCCGGAGGCTCCGGGAGGGCCGGGGCGGCAGCGGGGGCCGTCAGGGGCGGTGTGCCTGGCGGGGCCATGTCGAGTGTGGGCGGCGGCGCGTGGGTCGGCGCTGTGGTGGGAGCGGCGGTGAGCATGGCCGTGGGAGCGGCGGCCCCTGGGACCATGGACATCTGCAAGGCGCTGGGTAGGCTCGGAGGCTCAGGGAGCCCTGGGGTCGGAGGGGTCCCTGCGGGCGCGGCGGATGCCAGCCCGGGGGCTGCGGCCAGGACTGCCGGGGCGTCCATCGGGGCAGCCTTCGGGGCCGGGACGGCATCGGGAGGGAGCAGGACTGCCGGGACGGTCGCCGGGCCCTGGGGCGGTGCCTCTGCGGCCGGGGTTCGGGGGTCTGTCACCGGAGGGACAGTGGGGGGCTTGGTGGCGGCTGCCAAGGTGTCCTGGGTCGAGTTTTTGGGGTCCTTGGCCAGGGGGCTGGCCGCCTTGGCTTCCGGGGCGGGCTGCTGGGGCACTTTGGGGTTGGTGCTGAGGGGGCCTGGGGTCCCTGGTTCTGATGTGGCGGCAGGCGCTGCCCGGTGGCCGACCTCGGTGGGAGCGGATGGGGCGTCGGTGGCGGGGGCCGCCTTCCTGGCGGTGGACCGGTGAACCCTGGCTCCTGGGCCTGGGGCCGGGTCCACGGGGCTGGGCGTGGCCTGGGATTGGCTGATCTGCGCCATCAGGCCCGCAAAGTGGCCAGCGGCGGCTTCCGCGGGCTTGCCGTCCGGGCGTTCCGCCGGGGCTCGGTCAGGGAGCGCCGGGATGGCCATCGGGCTGGCAAAAGCCATGGGAACCTCTTGTCCGGATCTTCCGGATGAGTTCTCAGGGCCAGGACCGTGCCGTGGTCGTTGGGCAGAAAGGTCCTACAGTTCCTTGGGCTTCGACAGGCCGACGCGCTCCGACAGGCGCCCCGCGAGCTTGGCGTCCAGGGGGGCCAGCTGGTCCATGAGCTTCCCGGCTTTCTTGGGGGTCATGCCCGCCAGCAGGGCTACGGCCACTTCCATGTTCTGGCCAGCCAGCTCCTTCAGGGACTGGGCCCCGGCAGCGGGGTCCATGGCCTCGTAGGTGCGGATGATCTGGGGGTCGATGGCGGGGCGGACCTTCAAGTTTTCCACCTTGAGCAGGGCTTCCTGTACGGCCCGCTCGCGGGCGGCCAGCTCGCCGCGGTCCTTGTCCAGCGTGGACTGGAGGGTGTTGAGGCGGTGCTCAAGCTGCCGGAGCTCGGCTTCCTTCTGGGCGATGGCCCGCTCCCGGTTCTGGAGCTGGGAGGCCAGCTCAGCGATCTTCACGCCTTCTCCGGCGACGCCCTTGAGGTCGACCTTGGGCTCCTGGGCCGAAAGCCAGATGACGCCCGCGGACAGCGCCAGGGGCGCCGAGATCCAAAGCAGAAAGCGGGCATTCATAGGAGCTCCTTCATGGTCAGGCGCTGCGGGGCTGGTGCCGGAGGATGGCCAGCTCGTCCAGCTCCAGGGCCTCCCGGAGCTGCTGCTCGCGCTGGTGCTCGAGGGCGCGGCGTTCCTTGAGGCGGACAAGCATCAGGTGGTTCCGGTGGGCGAGGGTCAGGGCTTCCCGCTCCTCGGCCACCTTGGCGACGGCGACCCGGAGGCGCTCGTAGCCTTCCAGCTGCCGGCGCTCCAGGACGACCAGGAAGCGCTCGCCATCCCGCCAGAGGGTCAGGTCCAGCACCTGTCCCGCGGCCTGACGGCGGGCTTCGAAGAGGGCCCGGCGCTGGTCCGCCAGGGCCTCGAGTTCCATCCGGATGTCCCGCTCGGCCTGGAGGGCCCGGGCCAGGGCGCGCTGGGCCTCACGCTCCAGGGCCTCCCGAAGCTTGCGCAGGGGCTCGAGCCGGAAGCGGAACCGGGCGGCCATCAGGCTGGCGCCTTCAGGAAGGGCGTGAGGTCGATGCCAAAGATCTGGCCCATGGCGAGCATGGCCTGACGGTGGTCAGAGCTTTCGGCTGTGGCCTGCCGGAGGAAGGACTGAATGGAGGCCTGGAACTGGATGGCCTGGTCGATGGCCGTGCTGGAGCCCTTGGTGTAGGCCCCGATCTGGATCAGGTCCTCGGCGTCCTGGTAGGTGGCCATGAGGTCGCGGAGCTTGCTGGCCAGCTGCTTCTGCTCCGGCGGCGCCAGGGCACTGAAGAGGCGGGAGAGGCTGGAGAGGACGTCGATGGCGGGGAAGTGATTCTTGGACGCCAGCTTCCGGGAGAGCACCACGTGGCCGTCGAGGATGCCGCGCACGGCGTCGCTGATGGGCTCGTTCAGGTCGTCACCCTCCACCAGCACGGTGTAGATGCCGGTGATGGAGCCCATCCCCTCGAAGGTGCCGGCCCGCTCCATGAGCCGGGGCAGCAGGGCGAACACTGAGGGCGTGTAGCCCCGGGAGCTGGGCGGCTCACCCGCGCTGAGTCCCACCTCCCGCTGGGCCATGGCGAAGCGGGTGACGCTGTCCATCATTAGCAGGACGTCCTTGCCCTGGCGCATGAAGTACTCGGCAACAGTGGTGCCGGCCATGGCGCAGCGCAGGCGCAGCAGAGGCGTCTGGTCGCCGGTGGAAACCACCACCACGCTGCGGCGCAAGCCCTCGACACCCAGGTCGTTCTCGATGAACTCGCGGAGCTCGCGGCCCCGCTCTCCCACCAGCGTGATGACGTTGACCTCGGCGGCGGTGTTGCGGGCCACCATGCCGAGCAGGGTGGACTTGCCCACGCCGGAGCCCGAGAAGATGCCCACCCGCTGGCCCTTGCCGAGGGTGAGCAGCCCATCCACGGCCCGCACGCCGGTGGAGAGCACCTGGTCGATGCGCTTCCGCCGCATGGGATTGGGGGGCGGCCCCTGGAGGGGCAGGTGGGCGGTGGCCTCGATGGGGGGGCCGCCGTCCAGGGGCCGGCCTAGGGGGTCGATGACCCGGCCCAGCAACTCGTCCGCCACGGGCAGCTCGGGCTGGTGGCCGGTGCCTTCCACCCACAGTCCCGGCCGGATGCCCTCGGTCTGCTCGATGGGCATGAGTAGCACACGCTGGCCGGAGAAGCCTACCACTTCTGCATGGAAGAGGCGGGGCTGGCCGACCGCGTCGGTGCCGTGAATGAGCATCTGCTCACCCACGGAGCACTCGGGACCCATGCTCTCGACCACGAGGCCCACCACCTTCGTGACCCGGCCCATCCAGTCGCCCTTCGGCAGGCCCGGAAGGCGGGCCGCCAGGGCGGCGGGATCCAGCACCGTGTTCACAGCGTGCCACCTTCCCGCAGCTGGGCTATGAGCTTCATGAGCGCCTCCCGGCGGCGCTCGAGGGTGCCATTGAAGATGCCCTGGGGGGCCTCGATGCGGAGGCTGCCCCGGGAGAGGCCGCCCTCGCTCAGGAGGGCCAGGCCGGTGTGATCGGAGAACTGGTCGCCGAGCTGCTCGAGGTCTGCCGGATTGAGGAAGATCTGCATGGGCATCTCACCGTCCCGGCGGCCCCGGGGAAGCGGGAACGGCAGCTCATCGAGAACCCGGTCCATCATGGCCTTGACGGCCCCCGGCGCCTGCTCGATCTGCTGCACAGCAAGGTGCTCGCCGACGGCCAGGGCCAGCGCGATCAGTTGCTCATCCAGGGTCGCCTGGAGGGTGACCGAGACCCCGGCCAGCTCTACCAGATGTGCTTCCAGGCGCTGCATGTAGGTCTTGTACTGGCTCTCGCCGAAGGCGCGCCCCTCGGTCTCGCCGGCAGCGAAGCCCTCCTCGTAGGCGTGGCGGGCGATTTCCTGGGCCTGGCGCTCCGCCTCCTGGAGCCGATCGACGATGCGCTCCTCGATGGGCACATCCGAAGCGGCGTAGTCGCCCAGCTCCGAGGACACGGAGCCGTCTCCCTCCTCGAAGGAGCCCTGGGACTGGAGGGCGTCCACGGGAAAATACGGGAAGGCCCCCAGGCGCGTGTCCTGGAGGTCTTCGGCCCGGATGAAGCCCCTAGTGGCCATGGTGGCGCCCTCGATCGCTAGGTGACATAGTCCTCGCCTCCGCCGCCGCCGATCGCGATGACGCCTTCCTCCTCGAGCTGACGGACGATCTCCACCACCTCGTGCTGGGACTTCTCCACGTCCTTGAGCTTCACTGGGCCCATGAACTCCATCTCCTCCTTCATAAGCTCCACGGCGCGGCTGGACATGTTCCGGTAGAACTGGTTCTGCAGCTCCTCGCTGGTGCCCTTCAGAGCGATTGTGAGGGTCTTCTTGTCGGCCCGCTTCAGGATCTCGGTGATGCCGTTGTCATCGATCAGCAGGATGTCATCGAAGACGAACATGAGATCGCGGATGCTGGCGGCCAGCTGCGGGTTCTCGGTCTCGATCTTCTCCAGCACGGCGCGGCCCGTGTTCCGGTCCATGCGGTTGAAGAGTTCCGCCACGGCTCGGACGCCGCCGTAGGCCTCGGTGGCAAACGATCCCAGGGCCTCCAGCTTCTGCTCGAGGATGAGGCTGATGCGGCGCACCACCTCGGGGCTGATCTCCTGGAGGCTGGCCATACGCATGGCCACGTCGCTGCGTAGCACCTCGGGCAGGCTGGAGATGAGCTCCGCCGCCTGGGAGGCGTTCAGGTGGGCGAGGATCAGCGCGATGGTCTGGGGGTGCTCGTTCTGGATGAACTTGGACAGCTGCTGGGGGTTGGCGCGCTCCAGGCTGGTGAAACCGGCACTGGATTCCAGGGCCTTCACCAAGCGGTCGATGATCTTGCGCGCCACTTCCGGCCCCACGGACTTGATGAGCAGCTTCTTGGCGTACTCGATGCCACCCTGGCTGATGTAGCTGCGGGCCTGGGTCATGGTGTGGAACTCTTCCATGACTTCCTCGGCCACCTCCGGCTGTACGTGCTTGGTGATGGCGATCTCGCGGGAGATTGTCTGGATCTCGTCCTCTTCGAGGTACTTGAAGATGTTGGCGGCGGTCTCGTCCCCGAGGGTGACCATGAGCACCGCGGCCTTCTGCATGCCTGTGAGTTTGGCCATGGCTACCGTCCTTCCTCAAGCAGCCAGGAGCGCACCAGGGAGGCGATGGTCTCCGGGTCCTCGTGGGAGCCTTCCTGGAGGCGCTTCTTGATGAGCTCGCGCCGCCGGGCTTCGGGAGCGCTGAAGGCCGCGTCGGCGTTCAGTTCGGCCTCGATCTCCGACTCGATCTCGGACATGGACTTCACCTGGACGGGCTTGCGAGTGGAGCCGCCGCCGGACATGCCACTCTCGCCGCCATCGGCGCTGGCGACCCGCATGGGGGAGGGCCGGTTGATGGCCGCGGAGAGGCGCTTCAGCATGGGCATGATGAGCATGAAGAAGACCGCCAGGCCCAGGATCCCGTAGATGACGCTCGGTGCGAACTGGCGGACCAGATCCACCCAGAACTGTTTCTTGGCCTCGGCCTCCTCCTTGGGATTCGTCTGGAGGGTGGCAAAGGCCATGTTCTCGACGGTGAGCTCGTCGCCCCGCTTGGTCTGGATGCCGACGGCCGCGGAGACCTGGTCGCGGATCTTCTTGAGCTCGTCCGCAGAGCGGGGCGTCAGCTTCAGCACGGGCTCGCCCTTGGGGTCCTTCTCCCAGGCGCTGTTGTGGTCCACGATCACCGCCAGGGTGACGCGCTTCACAGAGCCTGTGGCCTGGTCGATGGCGCGGACGGTCTTGGAGATCTCGAAATTGGTGGTGGTCTCCTTCTTGTCGCTGGTCTCCAGCGCGCTCGAGGAGGCCCCCGCGTTGGCCGGGGCCACGTTGCTGGGAGTGCCCGGGACGCCGCCGCCGCCCTCGCGCTTCTGGACCTTCTCGTCCTTCTGCTGGACGCTGCGCTCCACCTGACCTTGGGGATCGAACCTTTCCTCGTTGATCTTCACCTTGTCGAAGTCCAGGTCCACGTGGGCCGTGGCCCGCACCTTGCCGAGGCCGACCACCGGCTCGAGCAGGTCCGTGACGCGGCGGACCAGGTGGTCCTCCTCTTCGCGGGCCACCTTCTTCTGGGCGTCGCTTGCCCCCACCATGGGATCCCGGCCGGTCCGGGAGAGGATCCGGCTGTGCTGGTCGATGATCACCACCTGATCGGGCTTCAGGCCTTCCACGCTGGCGGCCACCAAGTTCACGATGGCCTGGGTGTTCTCGTCGGGCAGGATGCGGGAGCCGCGAAGCTTGAGCAGCACGCTGGCCTTGGCGTCCTCCTTGTCGGTGAGGAAGGGACTGTCGTTGGAGGGGGTGATGTGGACCGTGGCCTCGCTGACCTGCTGGAGGCTCATGATCGTCTTGGCCAGCTGGGCCTCCATGGCCCGGCGGTGGATCACCTTCTGGGAGAAGTCCGTGGTGCCGAGGCCGGCGTTCTCGAGCTTCTCAAAGCCGAGCTTGTCCCCTGTCAGCAGGCCGTCACCGGCGAACTTGAGCCGGAGCGACCCCACCTTGCTCTCAGGTACCAGGATCGAGCGCTGGTCAGAGCTGAGCTCATAGGGGACCTGCATCTTGTCCAGTTGGGCCACGATGGAACTGGCCTCCGAGGGGGAGATGTTGGAGGCAAGGACCCCCTTGGTCTCCTGTCCGGCCCAGATGCCCAGGCCCGCCAGGGCCAGGAGAACTGTCATGGAAATGGCGATGACCATGACGCGCTGGGTGGAGCTCATGCTCCGGAAAGCGCTGGTCAGTTGTTCAGCGAGGTTCGTTTCCCCGGCCATAGGCGTTCCTCAGTCAGGGGTGAGGCCGCGCCGGGAAGCTCGGCCTGCGCTACATCTGCATGCGCATGACCTCGCGGTAGGCATCGATCAATTTCGACCGAACGGCCATCATCATCTGGAAGCTAAGATCGGCCTTCTGGACAGCCAGCATGGCCGTGTGCATGTCTGCACTCTCCCCTGTCATCAAGTTCCGTGCCTCCTCCTCGGACTGTGCGGAAGCCTGGTTCACTTCCTGGAGCGCCTGCTTCAGCAAATCGCCGAAAGCAACCCCTCCCTCAGAGCCCGCAGCGCCGCTGCCCTGGCCGGATTTGGGGGATCCGGACACGGGGCTGAGGGGGGCCATCTGGGGGATGTTCAGGAGTGGGTCCATGGGGTCAACTCGGGGAAGGGCCTTTCACACGATCGGTCGGGGGAGGGGGTAGGGCAAGTCGAAATTCCGACAGGTTACTGGACGCGGAGGATGTCGAGGGCGGAACTGGCCATGGCTTTGGCGGCCCGGACCACGGCGATGTTTGCCTCGTAGGCCCGACTGGCCTCGGTGAGGTTCACCATCTCCTCGACCGAATTGACGTTGGGGTAGCTCACCACGCCGTCGGGGTCGGCGTCCGGGTGGCCGGGTTCGTACCGGGTTAGGAAGGGCTCCTGGCTGGTCCTTACCCCCGCGACGCGAACGCCAGCGTTGGCCAGGGCGCCCTCAAAGCCTAGGTCTTGGGAGGCGAAGATCGCATCCTTGCGGCGGTAGGGGCCGCCTTCCTTGGTGCGGGTGGTCTCGCTGTTGGCGATGTTGGCGGCGATAAGCTGGACCCGGAGCCGCTGGGCGGCCATGCCTGTGCTGGCGATATCGAGGATCTGCCTGATGCTCATCAGTGCGCGCTCGCTTCTCGGATGAGGAGATAGAGCTTCCGAAGCTCGACTTGCATGAAGGTGGAGGCGTTCTGGTAAGCACCCTGGGTGCGGGACAAGAGCATGTTCTCCCGGTCCAGGTTCACGTCGTTGCCGTCATTGCGCTCGGCATTGGGCTTCAGGGCATCCGTGCTGGCGGGAAGGCTGCTGCTGGTGCTGCCCTGGAGGTGCATCCGATGGGTGGCGGTCAAATTTGTGGGTGATTTTTGCCCATCAATCGCCAATTTCAGGGCCCCCTCGAAGCTGAAGTCCTTGGTCCGGTAGCCCGGGGTGTCGAGGTTGGCCAGGTTGGAGGCGATGAAGGCTTGGCGCTTGGAAGCCAGCGTCAGGCCCTGGTCCATGGTCTGGATCATCCGGTTGCCGCTGGTGATGTCGAACATGATGCACCCTGCAGAATGGGCCGGGTGGGATCCGGCTGCTGCCTGATCCTTGCAGTCTGCGTGCCGAATCCGGAACGGCTTCGGGGATCTGCTTCGGGACCCTGCTCCGGACCTTGCCCTGGACCCAGCCTCCCTTGATACACTGGCCCCTCACCCCGAGGCCTCCATGAAAATGACTACACGGAACCAGAACGATGTTCTGATCCTCTCCCCCGAGGGCAAGATCACCCTAGGGGACGGCGACCAGGAGCTGGGCGAGGCGGTCCGCACGTCGCTGTTGAACGGCGCGCGCAAGATCATCATCAACTTTAGCAAGGTGAGCTACCTGGACTCGTCCGGTGTGGGCGAGCTGGTGGGCTGCTACACCTCGATCAAGGGCAAGGGTGGGGAGCTGCGCATCTGCGGCATGAGCTCCAAGATCTTCAGCCTCATCAAAATGACCAGCCTCCACTCGGTTTTCGAAGTGAAGGACACCGAGGAGGAGGCCCTCGTCGGCTTCTAGGGCCGTGGCTCCCCGCGCCGGTCTGATCCTCCTGCTCCTGGCTCTGGCCCCCCTCAGCGCCCAGGGCGCTGAGGGCGTCAGGACCCTGACGGCTGTCCGCATCGAAGGCGGCGACCTGGATGACCGCCGCTTCGCCGCTGCGGCCCTGGGCCTGAAGGCCGGCATGAAGGTGGATGCTGCGGCCTTGCAGCAAGCCCTGGAGGCAGTGCGCCTGGTGGACCGCTTCCGCACCGTGGACGGCCGCCTGCAAGCTGATGGCTCGGTGCTGCTGGCCCTCGAGCCGCTGGTCCCCTTGGCCTCCTGGACCTGGGAGGGTGACCCGGTGCCGAAGCACCTCCAGAAGGGCCTGCTTCCGGAGCTTCGCCACGGCCAGCGCGCGGGACCCCAGCGCAGGGCAGTTCTTTCCGGCCTCATCGAACAGCGCCTCCGGGAGGCCGGCTACCCCCAGGTCCAGGCCGAGGTGGCTGAGCTGGAACGGGGGCGGACGCTCCAACTGCGCGTGAATCTCGGCACGCCCCTCCTCGTCCGCACCATTCGCCTGGAGGGCGATCCCGCCCCCTACACGCGGGACGGCCTTCTCAAGGCGGCGAGCCTCGTCGAGGGGGTCACCATCTGGACACCGACGACCCTCCGGGAGGCGCAGCGGCGGCTCCGGCAGCGCTTCGTAAAGGACGGCCGCCTGGAGGGATCAGTCCGCCTCGGCCCCGCAGAGGGCGCCCCGGATGTCCTGGTCCTGGAGGTGCATCCGGGTCCCGTGGTCAAGCTGGAAGCTCGCGGGCTCAGCTTCTTTGGGTCTCTCCTGGGCCAGCCCAGCCTCTCGGAGTTCGTGCCCTTGGCCCGGGCAGAGCGCTACTCCCCCAGCCTCCTGGATGAAGGGGCCGGTCGGATCACCGCCAGCTTCCGCGACCAGGGTTACCCCGAAGTGAAGGTCTCCTACAGTCGGAAGGTGACCGCGGGCGCTCCCGACCGGCCCGAGGCCGTCTCGCTGGTCTTCACGGTGGAGCCGGGCCCCCAGCGGACCCTGGGGCCTGTCCACTTCGAGGGCAACAAAGAGTTGTCGGAGGAGGAACTCCAGGCTGCGGTCATCCTGCCCAGGCGGACCTTCCACCAGGCCCCCTTCGCCAAGACGGAGGCCGTGAAGAGTCTAGAGGAGCGTGTCACCGCGCTCTACCTGCAGCGCGGGTTCCCCGAGGTTCGGGTCCGGCGCCGGGTGGACCAGGCCAAGGACGGCTCCGTGGAAGTGCGTTTCCTCATCCGGGAAGGCCGGCGGCGCTTCCTGGATGCCCTAATCTTGGAACTGCCGGCGGAGCCCGGCCTTTCCCGGGAGCGGTTCGCCGAGGGGCTGCTGCAGGTCTTCGCGGAGCGGCCCGTGGCGGTGCCTGGGACACACCGGTTCCAATCGAATCGTCGCCACCTGCAGGGCTTTGAGGGCACCCTCGAGGTCACGGAGCAGGGCGCCCGTCTGACCTTCAAGCCGCCACTGCCGCTGGTCCGCAATGACCTCGCGCTGGTCGTGGCCGACCTCCGCCAGCGGCTGTCTTCCGCCGGGGCGGAGAACCCCCAGGTCAAGGTGGCCCTCGACGAGGGCGACCTCCAGTCTGTCGTGCGCATCCAGATTCCGTTGCAGCCCCTGGACTCGGCGCGCCGCCTCGTGGTGCAGGGCAGCGACCGGACACGGGCCGAGGCGGTGCTCCGCGAATTCCCGGGGATCCCGGGCGCGACCCTAGATCCCGTGCGGCTCGATGGAGGGCAGATCCAGCTGGGTGGGCTCGGGGCGTTCCAGCGGGTGGACCTCCTCACGCTGAAGGACCTGCCGGGTCAGGAGACGCAGCCGTGGCAGCGGGGAGATCTAACCCTCCGCATGGAGGAACGCAGCCCCTGGGTGTTCTCCGAAGGCTTCGGTTACGACAAGACCCAGGGCTACTTCTTCGGGCTCAACGCCCAGCGGCTGAACGTGGGTGGCATGGGCCGGACCCTGGACTTCGGTCTCCGGGCGGGGGACCAGAGCCTGAACAGCGAGACCCTGCGGCGCGCCTTTCCCACCGGCGAGATCAAGCGGTCCGTGGACAGCTACAGCATCGGTTACACGGATCCCTGGTTCCTCCCCAGCTCGCTGGATGGCTGGCTGGCCTCCCGCACACGGTTTCACATGGAGGGCGCCTACCTCGAGGAGGCCCAGGCCGCCTACTTCGCCCGCCGTCGGCGGTTCATCCCCAGCCTGGAGTGGAAGCTCGGCCCGGTGCAGTCGGTGCAGCTGGGCTACCGCTACGAGCGGGTGGAGGTCGCCTCCAACACAGATAGCCATGGCGTGCCCCTCATCTCTGACACGGACCTCTTCCTGATCGCCCGCACGCCGGGCCGGAGCGTCATCTCTGCCCCCTACCTCCAGGTTGTGGTGGACCGCCGGGACCGCGCCTACGATCCCACCCAGGGCTCCTATTTTCAGGGGCGCCTTGAGCTGGCCAACCAGGCCTTCGGCACCTCCACCAACAGCAGCTTCGTGAAGCTGGACCTGCGCCAGCAGTGGAACTGGCCGGTGGGTTTCCATGCGGAATACGGCGTGGTGATGGCCAACTTCCGGCTCGGCCTGGCCCGGCCCACCGCCCGGTCCGCCGAGGACCTGCCCCTGTCCGAGCGCTTCTTCGGCGGCGGATCCTTCACCGTGCGCGGCGTGGAGCCGGACATGCTGGGGGACATCCAGCGAACCGACTCCAGCGGCAAGACGCTCGTGCAGCCCCTCCCGCTTGGCGGCCAGGGCCTCGCTGTCTTGAACCTGGAATACCGGTTCCCGCTCTTCGGCATGCAGAGTCTGTGGGCCGAGGTCTTTGCGGACGCAGGTCAGGTCTACCGCAGCCTCCACCCCGATCCCGGAACGGTGACGCCCTTCCCGGCTCTGCGTACCACGCTGGGGGTGGGCCTCATCCTCAAGCTGGGGTTCCCACTCAAGCTCGAGTACGCGTCGGACTGGAAGCGGATCCTGGGGCGACCCCGGACCCAGGCTGAGCGGGACACCCAGCTGAAGAGCGTGCTCATCTCCACGGGCTACCAGTTCTGAGTGGCCGTCAGGCTGGCTGGCGGGGCCAAGTGTCCGGCTCAGCCACGGGCAGGAGGATGTGGAAGGTCGCGCCTTCGCTCGGAAGGGACTCCGCGCGGATGGTGCCCTGGTGCGCCCGGAGGATGGACTCGCAGAGGGCGAGGCCCAGCCCCGTGCCCCGCTTGTTGCCGCGCTCCTTGGTGGAGTAGTAGGGTTCGAAGATCATGGGCAGGCTCTCCGCCGGGATGCCCATGCCCGAGTCCTGGAGCCGGATGTGGAGGTAGGTCCCCGGTGCGAGGCCCTGGTCGTTCTGCACCTTGACCTCACAGAGCTCCGTCGAGATCTGGAACTTGCCGCCGGAAGGCAGCGCCTCGCGGGCGTTCTGGGTCAGGGCCTCAAAGGCCTTCATGAGGTTGGCCTCGTTGTGCCGGATGAGCACCTCGCCAGCCCGGAAATCGAACTCGGGACGGATGGAGGAGCCCGCCAGGGTTGCAAGTACGGACCTCCGCAGCAGGGCATTCAGAGGACTCACCTGTTGGTGGTGATTGGAGGGGTTGGCGAGCATCAGCAGGCGTCGACCCAGCTGGCGAACCTGGTCGGAACTCTGCTCGCTCTTCTCTAGAATCTGGTAGGCCTCGCTGGCGGGATCCAGCTTGACCTGGGCGAGGCTCACGGCGGTCACGATGGCCTGCAGCAGGTTGTTGTAGTCGTGGGCGATGCCTCCGAGCAGGATGCTCAGCGCAGCATGGTGCCTTAGGCGGATGGCCTCGGCCTCAAGCTTCTGCTTCTGCCGGAGCTGTTCCTCCGAGGAGAGGCGGTGAGCAAGGGCCATGAGGGCCGATTCAAAGCGATGCCCCTGAATGGGCTTCAGGACGTATTGGTCAATGCCAAGATCGAGGGACCGCATCAGGTAGTCCGTCTGCTCGAAGGCCGTGGTGACCAGGATGGGCACATTGCGGTCCAGGTTGCGGATCTCCCGGGCCATGGTGAGGCCGTCCATGTTCGGCATCTGGATGTCGGTGACAACGATATCCGTGGGCTTCTTCCGGAAGGCCGCTAGGCCCTCGGCACCATCGTTGGCCACCACCAGTTTGCCGGCCCGGCGCCGGAGGAATACGCCAATCTCCTCCCGTGCGCTGGGGTCATCCTCGACGTAGAGAATGGTCAAGGTTTTCAGGAAGGCGGCATCCAGGCTCTCGTCGTTCATGGCTGGGCTCCGCTCACGGGCACCAGAACGGAGAACTCGGCTCCCTGTGATAGATTCCTGGCGGTGATACGGCCTCCCATATTGCGCTCGATGATTTGCATGGACATGTAGAGCCCAATGCCGGTGCCCGATTCGTGGGTCGAGAAGTAGGGCTCAAAGACCCTATCTAGTAAGGCCTCCGGAATGCCACCACCATTGTCCCGGATCGTGAGACGGCCCTGACCTTGTGCCTGCGTGAGGTGGATGCTGACTTGTCCGCCGCTGGCCTTGGCGTCCAGGATGGACCTCTTGGCGTTGGTGAGCAGGTTCAGCAGAACCTGGGAGTACTCGTTGGGGTGACCAAACAGGATGACATCTTCCTGGGCCTCGATGGCGATGGCGATGCCCACGGCCTCGAAGTTCACGTCCACCAGGGCCAGGGCAGCGCGGACCTGATCCAGGGCGGAGAAGCTGACCCTGGCCTTGTCGGGCCGGAAGAAGTTCCTGAAGTCGTTGATGGTTGAGGACATCCTCTGGATCAGGAGTTCCCCCTTCGCCAGGGACAGTTCCAGGGATTCCTTGTCCAGCTCCCCGTAGTGGAAGGCGTCCCTCACGTTCGCAATCACCATGCTCAGAGCGTTCAGAGGCTGGCGCCACTGGTGGGCGATGTTGCCAATCATCTCGCCCATGGCGGCCTGCCGGCTCTGGTTGATCAGCATCTGGTCCTTCTGGCGCAGCTGCGTGACAGCCTCTCCGACGCGGGCCTCCAGGGAGCGATTGAGCTCCTCGAGTTGGGTCTGCCGGAGCTGGAGCTCGTCCTCAATGCGCTTGCGGTCGCTGATGTCGGCGAAGGTCCAGATGCTGCCAGCGGAAGGGTCGCGAGGGTCGATGGCATTCCCTTGCAGGCTGGCCCAGAAGGTCGAGCCGTCTTTGCGCGCCAAGGCCAGCTCCGTCCGGAAGACCTCCCCCCGCCAGAGCACGGGATAGGCCTCTCGGCCGAGTGCCTCGAAGGCCTCATCAGAGGGGTAGAGGAACCGTGTGCCGCGGTCGGCCATCTCCTCCTGGGTATGGCCGCAGATCTCGGTCATCCCCGGGTTGCTCCAGATCTGCTGGCGGTTCTTCACGAAGGTGATGCCGATGCTGGCGTTGTCGAGAATGGCCCGCTGCTGCCGGGTGAGCTGCCCCAGCTCCTCGCGGAGGGCCTTCTGCTCGGTGACGTCGTGGATGATGCAGAAGGCGAGCCGTCCGCGGCCGAAGTCCACGCGGCGGGCGCTCACCTCCGAGTCGACTGAGCCGCCATTCTTGCGGCGGTGGACCGTCTCGAAGCGCGCCGAGCCGTGGGACCAGACGGCTCCCATTTTCTGCTTCAGGGCTGGAAGGCCCTCCTGGTCATTGAGGTCGCCGAGCGTCATGCCCTCCAGTTCCTCCGGCGAATAGCCGAAGTGCTCCGTGGCCCGGTCGTTGGACTCTAGGATGCGGCCCTGTGGGTCCACCAAGAGGATGCTGTTGTTGGCGGACTGCATCAGGGCCTTGATGCGTTGTTCGCGGGCCCCGGCCAGTGCCATCGCCCGGTCCCGGCTGCGGACCAGGCTCCAGGTGAGGAGGGTCAGCAGCAGGCTGACGAGGATTCCGAAGTTCAGGGTCGTCCCGGCCTTGCCGGGTCCCAGGCGGGCCGCAAAGGCCGGTAGGGCCCGGATCTTCATGGTCCAGAGGTGGTGGCCGACCTCAATCTCGAGCCGGGTCTGGAAGGTGGCTGGAAGCCGGTCCGACTGCGCCTCGACATGGCTGTCGAACATGCGGTTCTCGGGGGCGGCCTGCGTGCCGTCGTAGATCTCGATATCCAGGTCCTGTCCCTGCTCGCCCAACACGCCCGCCATGAGGTCATTCATGCGGAAGGGGGCGTAGACCCAGGCCCGGAGTTCCGTGCGCCTTCGGCTGGGGTCGCTGTGCGCGACTTCCTGCAGGCCCGGGCCCAGGGCATAGACCGGTAGGTACATCAGGAACCCGGCCTGGATGTCCTTGTCCGTCTCCTGGACCAGGGTCACCTTGCCCGAGATGGCAATGTCATCCGTGTCCCGGGCCATGTCCAGCGCGGCCCGGCGCACCGGCTCTGAGTACATGTCGTAGCCGAAGGCCCGGAGGTTGCGGCCCTCGAAGGGCTCGAGGTAGATGATCGAGGTATAGAGGTCTCGGTCGCCGGCGGGCCGGATGGTGTAGTTCGGGAAGCCCTCCCCGCGCACCGCGGCGATGTGCTTGGCCAGCTCGGACCGGGGCACCACCACCGAAAAACCGACACCCTGGATGCCGGGGTAATTCTTGCCAAGGTTCATGCCGGCGATCAAGCGGCCGAACTCCTTCCGACCCACCCGAGCGGTGTTGACGAAGCCATGGACATCCCGCAGGACCTGCTCGTAGGTCTTCATCCGCTGCTCGATGCGGAGCTGGGCATCGCGGGTCCGGAACTCGAAATAAGTCTGCAGCTCCCGCCGCGCCTCCGTCTTGGCTTCCTTCCAGGAGATCCAGGTCAGTCCCAGGCCACCCAGCAGGACCAGCAAGGGCAGGAGGATCCCCTTCGCCACACCCTTGGCATCTAGCGGCCAAAACGGCCGGGAGCCATGGGGGTTTCCTGCAGGCATCGCCTCTCTCCTGGATTAAACCGCTAAGAAGGGTCGGTAATTGACCCTCCTACAGTATCGAGCAGGAGTCCAGGGGCCGAGCACACTCTCTCCTGCCACTCGAATGGCAGCCCCCAGCGAGCGCGGGGGTCCGGGGGGAGGCTCTAGGTCCGTCAGCCGAAGGCATGCGGGAGCAACGCATGGCGTTGCGATAGCTGGAGGCGTGCAGCGCGGAACCCCCCGGAGAGGACTAGGGTCGGGCGTCCGGGAAGAACAGCGCTTGACCGAAGCGATCCTTGCCGAAGGCCGCGATCACCCGCTGCCCTTTTTCCCGGTGGACCAGCCAGGCCACGAAGGCCTGGGTCGCGGCGGTGTCCGCGTGGGGGAAGCGGGCGGGATTCATGGGGATCAGGGAGATCCGGTTGAGCAGGACCTCGTCCCCCTCCACCAGGATCTGGAGCTGGATGCGTTCTCGGGCGCCCAGGTAGCTGGCCCGGTCGATGACGGTATAGGCGCTCCGCTCGCTGGTGGCCACCAGGGTCGCGACGTTGCCTTCGCTACCCTTCTCGAACACCTGGTAACAGGCTCCCTGGGGCTTCAGGCCGGCCTTGTCCCAGAGCTCCAGTTCCGCCACATGGGTGCCGGACTTGTCACCCCGGGTGAGGAAGCGTCCGTTCTTGGTCGCCAGCTTTACCAGGGCCGCGGTGGCCGAAGTCATGCCCCTGAGGCCCGCCGGATCCGCGGCCGGGCCGACGATGACGAAGTCGTTGTACATGAGGGGAATGCGCCGGGTGCCATAGCCCTCAGCTACAAACTTCTCCTCCAGGCTCTTCGCATGGACCAGCAGCAGGTCGAAACCACCCCGGCGGGCCATCTCCAGGGCTGCCCCCGTGCCCGCGCCCGCATGGCGCACCGGGATGCCCGTCTCCTTTGTGAAGGCCGCCTCCAGCGCGTCCACGATGCCGGCG
Source organism: uncultured Holophagaceae bacterium (assembly GCA_903843705.1). GTDB lineage: Bacteria > Acidobacteriota > Holophagae > Holophagales > Holophagaceae > Geothrix. The sequence continues at coordinate 37,266 of CAIMQW010000057.1, forward strand.
TCAATGGGTCCGATGGTGCTGGCCAGCATCACATGGCCACTGGGGGACTGGGCCAGGAGTAGACTCCCCGATAGCAGCCAGCCGAAGTACATGCGCAGGTCCATGGGGTCCTCCCGACCGCTCATCCTAGCGCACGGTGGCTCTGGCCGGATATATCGGCCCTGCCGATGCCAGGGTTGAGCTCTCGGGCAGGCCTCAGGCCAGCTTGAACCGTGCGGTCTGGAACTTCAGCTCATTGGCGATTCGCGCTAGGGCCTCGATGGTCTGGGCCACCTCATGGATAGTCGCGGCCAGTTGGGTGGTTGCACTGGCGTTCTGGTCGGTGATGTTGGCCGTGGTGCCCACCGCCGCGACCATCTCCTGGCTGGCCTTGAGCTGCTCCTCCATGGCCAGGGAGATCCCGCGGATGCGGTCCGTGCTGCCCTGGGTGGCTTCTTCGATGGCGTAGAGGCTGCGGCTGACGCTCTCCACCGCGCCCGTGCCGAGGCCGACGCGCTCGCGGCTCTCCTCGATCTGAGCGGTGATCTCCTTGGCGGCGCTGCCGCTGCGCTCGGCCAGCTTGCAGACCTCCTCGGCCACCACGGCGAAGCCCTTGCCCTGGGCGCCGGCCTTGGCGGCCTCGATGGCTGCATTCAGGGACAACAGGTTCGTCTGCCGCGCGATGTCAGCGATCACGAGGGTGATGCGGTTGACCTTCTCAGACGAGTCCTCGATGGCGTTCATGGCCTTGGTGCAGTCGCCGGCCGCGTCATTGCCCCGCGCACTCATGTCCAGGGACCCGGCGGCAATCTTCTCCGCATCCGCAGCGGAGGCCCGGACTTGGGAGATGGAAGCGGACATCTCCTCCAGGGCCGCCGAGGACTGGGTCATGGCCATCCGCTGCCGCTCCGCACTCTGGCTCAGGTCCACGGTGGTTGTGTTCATCTGCTCGGCGGTGGCGCTGAGCTCGTGCGTGGCCGAAGCCACCTGCTCCGCGGTGCTGGCCACCTGAGAGATGGTGTCCCGCAGCTTGCTGACGAAGTGATTGATCCCGGAACAGATGGCTCCTAGCTCGTCGCTGCCGCTGTAGGTTAGGGTCCGGCTCAGGTCCCCTTCGCCCTGGCCCATGTCCACCACCAGCGCCTCGATGTCATCCAGCGGCTGGCGGATGGACTGGGTGATCAGACGGGAGAGCACCGCAACCCCGACTAGGGAGGCGCCGATGATCGTCAGTAGCACCAGCTGGCTGCGGCGGTTGCCGTCCTCCAGGTCCTTGCGGAGCCGCCCGATGTCCTCATCCTGCTTGGCGGCATAGGCGGTGATCTCCGTCTCCGCCTTATGGGTGCTTTCCTTGAACTCTGCGATGGCCTGATTGGCCTCCACGGGAGACTTGATGGCTCCGGTCCGCAGGCGGGCGGCTACCTGGGTGAACCCTGCCGCGTAGGCATCCAGACCCCTCTCGATGGCGGTCATGGTCTCCAGGTCCTTCGGTTCCGACTCCAGCTTCTTGATCTGGATCATCCGCTCTTTGGCATGTTCCCGGGCCCCCTGCCACTGCTTCTCATACTTCGCCTGGCCCGCGGCATCGCCAGCGCTCAGGAAGAGGTCCTTCTCATAGCGCCGCATCATGTTGATGTTGGCCCGCATGCGCTGGGCGTGCTCCACCAGCTTCAGGTCCACTTCGATGATGCACGAGGTCGTCCGGATGACCTCCTTCGTCTCAAAGAGCCCCACCCCGCCCATCAAGGCGACCGCCAGGGCGCACACGCCAAAACCCAGGTTGAGTTTCCTGCTGATTTTCATGGGGGGATCCTATGGGCAGACGCTTCCTCAAGCGGGAAGGACATCCGCGGCATCGGCGCAATCGGGGCCTGGTTTTATTTTTGACGTGTTGGTCGGCTGAACCAGCCTTCACGCGAGTCTTCGTCTCTAGGGTTTCGCCAACCCTTCCAGCAGTGCCTTGTGGAAGGCTTCAGGATCCTGGATCTGCGGGGCGTGGCCCAGGGTGGGGAACTCCACCAGGCTGGCGTGGGGGATGAGCTTCGCGGCGCGTCGCCCCAGCTCAGGGTAGTGGCCCAGGCGGGCCGCCACAGTGGGTGGCGCGATGTCCTTGCCGATGGCGGTGGTGTCGAGCTGGCCGATGAGCAGCAGCGTGGGCGCCAGCAGCTGGCTGAACTCGTGGACCACGGGCTGGGTGTAGATCATGTCGTAGAGCAGGGCCGAGTTCCACGCCACGAGCTCGCGCCCCGGGCCCCGGAACAGCCCCGCGAGCATCCGCACGGGGACCTCAAACTCGGGCCGCCACTGGCCGCCGTAGTAGGTGGCCTGCTCGTAGGCGCGGATGCGTGGCGCGGTGACCCCCAGCTCCCGCTGGTACCACTGGTCCACGGTGAGGGAGGGCACGCCCTCGGCCTTCCAGTCCTCCAGGCCGATGGGGTTCACCAGCACCACCTGGTCGACCGCTTGAGGGAACATGAGGGCATAGCGCACGGCCAGCATGCCGCCCGTGGAGTGGCCGACCAGGGCAGCCCGCTTGATCCCGAGGGACTCCAGCAGGGCCCGGGTGTTGTGGGCCAGCTGCTGGAAGCTGTACTGGTAGTGGGCAGGCTTGGTGGACTTGCCGAAGCCGATCTGGTCCGGGGCCACCACGCGGTAGCCCGCGCCGGTGAGCACCTGGATGCAGCGCTCCCAGGTGGCGGCGGTGAAGTTCTTGCCATGGAGCAGCACCACGGTCCGGCCATTGGGGGTGGTGGAGGCGACCTCCAGATAGGCCATCTGCAGCTTTACGCCCTGGGACGTGAAGGCGAATCGTTGCACCGGAAACGGATAGTCGAAGCCTTCCAACTCCGGGCCGTAGAGCACCTCGGGAGGGGGCGGTTGGATCACCGGTGGGGCCGCCGAGGCGGATACGGATAGCGCGAGGGCGAGGAGGAGCATCTTCATGGCGGGTCCCTGGGATGACCTTCGAGCATAGGGCGGGATCGGCCTGGTGGTCCCAAACCCAGATCCAAGGGGCCTAGTGCTAAAGATCTATATCAATATTTGATTGATGTTAAATAATTAAATTGGGGCGGCACCATTGCCCGAGCCTGAGCATGTAGTGTGCATCGGGCCCTTGGGTTCCGACCGTCGGGGCGCAGCCCACGATGCCCGTGTTTACCCACCCCTCTTGAGTTGACAGCCCTTGGTGACGGCCCCCGTGGCCGGGAGGTGCGAGATGACACTCGTGGAAACCCTTGCGGACTTGACGACCAGGACCCCGAGTGGCGGGGGCTTCTGGCTTGGCAGCAACTACCTCCTGGTTCGCTACTGCTCCGACATCTGGGAATGGGAGTACCGCGGCAGCAGCTATTACGACCTGGAGGATCTTGCGGAGGAGATCCTGAGGAGGAATGGAGAGGGTTCCAGGCTGGTGGGCTACTTCACCCAGAGTGTCTCGGACCAGCGGCGGGAATACAGGGCATGAAAAAGGCCGCAGATGCGGCCTTTGATTGGTTGGCGCGGGCGGTCTCGAACCGCCGACCCCTACCGTGTCAAGGTAGTGCTCTACCGCTGAGCTACGCGCCAATGCGAGGTTCCATTCTAGCGGAACCGGCGCGGCTGTCGAGGGTGGGTTGCTGGGTGGCCCCGGGGGCTGCCCTTGGCGCCATCGGGCTAGGAGTTCAGGTACCACATCAGGAATGCCGCCAGGGTGATGAACGCAAGCAGCAGCCAGTTGTCCGCCTGGGGGTGGTCGATGGCGAACCGCAGGAAGGGGTGGTCCTGATGGGGGTGGTGGGGAAGGTGGGTGCTCATGGCGACTTCCGTTCCGGGGGTGTCCCCACCTCAAGGATGGGTCGTTCCGCTGGCCGCGCCCGGGAAAAGACGCCACTTAGGTTGAGAGCCCCGGCCAGAGGAGCCAAGCCAGCAGGGCTCCCGCCAGCATGAGCAGGAGGTTCAGGATCTGGGCGTGATCCCACTCAGGGTGCCGGGCGAAGAGGGTAGCCATGGTGTCCTCCCGTGAACCTGCCTGACCAATCCCAAGGTCGGCAATGCGGCGGGAGAGCGCCGTCATTTTTCTGGAACTTGCGTGTTACCTGGTCGGCGGGCGGGCAGCTGCTTACTCCACCGTGACGCTCTTGGCCAGGTTGCGGGGCTGGTCCACGTCGCAGCCGCGCAGGACGGCGATGTGGTAGGCCAGCAGCTGGAGGGGTACGGCGTAGACGATGGGGGCCAGCCAGGGGTGGACCGCTGGTAGCTCCAGCACGTCCTCGGCGATGCCGGCAAGGCCTGTGTCCCCCTCGGTGACCAGGGCCAGGATGCGCCCGTCCCGGGCGGCGGCCTCCTGCAGGTTGCTGAGGGTCTTGTCCCGGTGGGCGTCCCGGGGCATCAGGGCCACCACGGGCAGGGTCTTGTCGATGAGGGCGATGGGACCGTGCTTCATCTCCCCTGCGGGGTAGCCCTCGGCGTGAATGTAGGAGATCTCCTTCAGCTTGAGGGCGCCTTCCAGGGCGATGGGGTAGCAGGGACCGCGGCCCAGGTAGAGGAAGTCCGTGGCGTCCTGCCAGCGGTGGGCCCACTGGGCGATCTTGGGCTCCAGGGCATTGAGGCGCTCCAGGTGCGCCGGCAGCTCCCGCAGGCCCTGCAGCAGCTCGGCCTTCAGGACGGGATCCACGGTGCCCTTGGCCTCACCGAGCTTGAGGGCCAGCAGGGTGAGCACCGCCAGCTGGGTGGTGAAGGCCTTGGTGGAGGCCACCCCGATCTCGGGGCCCGCGTGGGTCAGGATGGTGGCCTCGGATTGGCGTGTGGCGGTGGAGCCCATGACGTTGCAGATAGCCAGCGTCCGGGCCCCCCGGGTGGAGGCCTCCTTCATGGCCGCCAGGGTGTCGGCGGTCTCGCCGCTCTGGGTGATGCCGATGATGAGCGTGCCAGGCTGGATCACGGGTTCGCGGTAGCGGTACTCGCTGGCATAGTCCACCTCGACGGCCACGCGGCTGAGCTGCTCGATGAGGAACTTGCCCACCAGGCCTGAGTGCCAGCTGGTGCCGCAGGCGACGATGTGGATGCGGGTGAGGTTGGCCAGCTCCTCGGTGGTGAAGGGCAGGTCCAGGGGAATGGGCTCGCTGTCCAGCGGCAGCCGGTTCAGCAGCGTGTTGGACAGAGCCTGGGGCTGCTCGAAGATCTCCTTCTGCATGAAGTGCTTGTAGCCGCCCTTTTCCGCCGCCACAGGGTCATAGGGAATCGTCACAACCGGGCGCTGCACGTCGCTGCCATCCTGCTGGAAGATGCGGGCACCGCTGCGGGACAGCTCGGCGAAATCGCCATCCTCCAGGAAGATCACCTGCCGGGTGTGGGGCAGGAGGGGCACCACGTCCGAGGCCAGGAAGGTCTCGCCCTCTCCCAGTCCCAGCACCATGGGCGGGCCACTGCGGGCGGCCAGGATTCGGTCGGGGTCGGAGGCGTGCAGGCAGGCCAGGGCGTAGATGCCCTTCATGCGCCCCACTGCCTCGCGGAAGGCGTCGGAGAAGGACCGCCCCTGCTTCATGAGGTGGGACACCATCACCGGGAAGCACTCAGTGTCCGTCTCGGAGCTGAAGACCTCGCCGGCAAGGGCCAGCTCGGCCCGCAGCTCCAGGAAGTTCTCGAAGATGCCGTTGTGTACGGCCACCACCTGGCCATCCTGGCTGCAATGGGGGTGGGCGTTCTCCTCCGTGGGTCGGCCATGGGTGGCCCAGCGGGTATGGCCGATGCCCAGAGGCGTGGCATCCGTGAGGTCCACCTTGCCGGCCAGGTTCACCAGCTTCCCCGAGGCCCGGGTGATGCTGAACGTACCTGAACCCGAGCTCAGGGCTACGCCGGCGCTGTCATAGCCCCGGTATTCCAAGCTGCGCAGGCCGTTCACCAGGATGCCGACGGCGCTCTGGTTGCCGATGTACCCGACGATTCCACACATGGGGACTCCCTGTTCTTCTTTCAAGGTAGCGGGTGGACCCGGCAGATCCAATGTGGTCCCTGGCACCCGGTCTGCGGCAGGGCAAGGCCCACACCCTGTGGCCGTTCAGCCGCGCCCACCGGCAAAGAACCTCAACACCTGCTTTTTCAGCCGACTGGTGAGGAAAGGGCCGAGGCGCTTCTTCTCCCGAAGGATCTGGATGAAGAGGTCGCGCTTCTTGCGGGGCGGTACTGCCCGATTGGCCGCAGGCACCAGGCGCAGGGCCCCCTTCTCACAAGCCGAGATGCAGGCCCCGCAGCCGAGGCAGACCCGCTCCTTCACGGCGGCGAAGCGGTCCGCCGGAGCCTCGAAGACAGGGCCCTTTGCGAGGCCGATGGCCTTGACGTTGCAGGTGCTGAAGCAGGTGCCGCAGTAGTCGCAAGCCTCGGGATCGATGATGGCCGTGAACCCGGTCTTGGCGATGCCGTCGTGGTGACCCATCTGGACGCCGGCCATGAGCTCGCAGCAGCAGCGGCAGCAGTTGCAGATAAAGGAGGGGTGCTCGCGGATGTTGTCCGTGACGTGGGTGAGGCGCAGCTCCCGGGCCCGGTCGATGACCTCCAGCAGCTCATCCTCGGTCTTCAGCTCCGCGAAGCCGCGCCGGGAGAGAAACCTTGCCGCACTACCCAGGGAGATGCAGATGCCTTCCACGGGCGCACCCTTGACGCAGGTCTTTCCCTGGTGCTCCTTCTTGTGGCGGCAGTAGCAGAGGCCCACGGCCCCGGTCCCGGCCCGGCGGATGAGCTCTCGGGCCTGCTCGTAGGTGGCGATCTCGGACGTGACGGGGATGTGCTCCTCGTAGGCCAGGGTGCGGGTGAGCTGGGTCTTGCTGCCGAAGAACTCCTTGGCCTGGCTTTCCTCGAGATACTCCCGCATCAGGGTTGCCACCCGCTCCATGGGCAGGTCCGTGCGCCGCTTCATGAAGGTGAACTCGAAGAACCCGATGAGTCCGGGCATGAGCAGGTAGTAGGTGGTTCCGGCGTAAGGCATGTCCATGACCAGGCCCTTGTCTGCCATGGTCTCCAGCAGCGGCAGCAGCTCGGCCCCGGACAGGCCTGTGGCCCGGACCAGCTCCGCCAGGGTGGCTTCCTCCAGCGGGAACCGCGAGGCCACGAAGGCCTCCTGCTCAGAGAAGAGCAGGCTCAGGATCTCCCGGAGCTTGTCACTGTCCACCAGGCCGATGGGATACTTGTTCAGCCGATCGATGAGCGGTACCAGGCTGTCCTTGCTTCCGAGGTGGTGTCCCATCAGCGGAGTCTAAGGCCCCACTCCCATGATCGGGGGCACATACCAGCGGGGCGGGTGCTGGTTTGAATGGCACCTGAACCTGGCTGGCCCTGGCACCCTCGACGGAATTGCGATGAACAGCATCTGCCTCAACATGATTGTGAAGAACGAAGCCCACGTGATCCGGCGCGCCCTGGACTCGGTGAGGCCGCTCATCAGCAGGTGGTGCATCCTGGACACGGGCTCCACGGATGGGACCCAGGACATCATCCGGGAGCACTTGAAGGACCTCCCAGGTGAACTCCATGAATCCCCCTGGAAGGGGTTCGGCGCCTCCCGGAGCGAGGCCATCGAGCTGGCCCGGGGTCAGGCGGACTACCTCCTGTTCAACGATGCCGACGATGAGCTGCTGCTCCCCAAGGGCTTCAAGCTGCCTGTCCTCAAGGCTGATGCCTACTACTTCTACCACCGGCTTGTGGACCTGGGGTTCATGCGGATGGATCTGGTCGCGACCCGTTGTCCCTGGCGCTACGTCGGTGTCCTGCATGAATGCCTGGAATCGGACATGCCGCGGTCGAGTGAAATCCTCAAGGGGCCGGTGATTCAGGAACGCCGGGAAGGGGCCCGGAGCCAGGACCCTCGGAATTACGAGCGGGATGCAGAGCTCCTTGAGCAGGCCCTGCTGGAAGAGCCGGAGAATGGGTTCCTTTCCATTTCAGGTGGGTAGACCGTAGCTGAGTTTGCCTGCCAACAGGTAGGCGATGGTGATGAGGTTGCGGGTGGTGCTGTAGCCCCGGGCTTTTCCTTTGGCGGCCTGGAGGATGGAGTTGAGGCCTTCGGC
>CAIMQW010000058.1 GCA_903843705.1 uncultured Holophagaceae bacterium
GCTACGGCGGGCCTTTGCGAAGGAGGAAATCCAGATCCACGAGGACCGCTTCTCTAAACAACTGCCATTGTTTGACTTTTAACCGGACACTAGTGACTGGGTATAAATAATCCGTCACTGGCCTATCGCCCGGTCGAAGCCTCGATCTGGGCTTTCACGGCCTTCATCAGGGCATTGGGGATGGGCACGCTGAGGTTGTACTGCTCGATGCGCCAGCGCCCGCCCTGTTTCGAGAGTACGCCGCTGCCCCGGGAGGGACCCAGGTTTGGGGTGGCGAGGTCCTCGTCGAACCAGGCGGTGCGCCCCTCTTGGGAGACGGTGATGGCGCGCCGCGTGGCCTTGAAGGACCAGGCCTTGCCGCGCTGGAAGATGGGGTGGGCCCAGGCCTGGAAGGCGGGCTTGGGCCAGCGCTCTGTGGCGTCCGTACCCAGGAACACCGCGTCCTCCGCCAGGTGCGAAAAATAGCGGACCTCGTCCGCCTGGGCCGCCGCTAGGTGCCAGTCATCCAGCACCGTGGCAATGGCCATGTGAGTCGGCGTCTGGGCCGCCAGGGTCAGGGTGGCGCAGAGCAGTAGGGCAGGGCGCATGGGGCCTCCGGGAACAGGGCCAGCATGACCGCAGAACGGGCGTTTTGGCTTCTCCTCCGGGGCTGAGACTGTCCGGTTTTTCCGCCCGGCCGGGGTACCCGCCAGGACGTAGACTCCCCCCATGCAGCCAGGGCCACCCTTTTCACGTAGCAGGTGCAATGGCCCCTGAAGCCCTGCCGCAAACGCCTTCCCCCAACAATCCGCAATGAATGGATAGAATTGTCATTTTTTTCCATCCAGGCTCTTGAGTCGTGGCAGAGGTACTGAGACCCTGGGACTTATTAAACCTCTCACAACCACCTTCCTACGGGGCGTCCCCATGATCCGCGCTCAGCTTGTTTCAATCCTCCTCATCGCCCCGGCCCTGTTCGGCCAGGCCCCCACCCTGGACCAGATCCTCGCCAAGCACTACGAGGCCAAGGGCGGCCTGGCGAAGCTGAAGGCCGTGTCCTCCATGCGCCTGACTGCCAAGATGTCCGGCGGCCCCATGGACTTTCCCGCCGTGATCGAAGCCAAGCGCCCGGCCAAGTTCCGCATGGAGCTGAGCATCCAGGGCAACCAGCTCATCCAGGCCTATGACGGCAAGGTCGGCTGGTCCATCAATCCCTTCCAGCAGAGCGCCAAGAAGGACGCAGAGCCCATGACGCCGGACGAGCTCCGCGAGATGGAGGTCCAGGCCGACATGGACGGCCCCCTGGTGGACTGGAAGGAGAAGGGCCACGCGCTGGAGCTCCAGGGGCGCGAGTCCGTGGACGGTGGCGACACCTTCAAGATGAAGCTGGTCCTAAAGAACGGGAACACCCAGACCATCTACCTCGACACCGACAGCTACCTGGAGGTGAAGACCTCCAGCAAGCGGAAGATCCGGGACACCGAGATCGAGGCGGAGACCACCCTGGGCGACTACAAGGAAGAAGGCGGGCTCATGATCGCCCACGCCATCGAAGCCGGGGCCAAGGGCTCTCCGCAGAAGCAGAAGATCGTCATTGAGAAGGTGGAGTTCAACGTGCCCCTGGGCGATGAGCGCTTCAATATGCCCGCCAAGCCGGCCGCGCCCCCGGCACCGCCTGCGCCTGCCCCTGCCAAGCCCTAGACGTGATACCTGGCCCCGCCTGATACCTGAGGGCCCCGGCCGCCTTGTGCGGCCGGGGCCTTGACCTTGTCTTGCCCCTCGATCGGAGTGCCCATGGCCGCCCTGCTCCCCACCGCCCTGCTCCTCGCCGCCGTACCGGCCCTGCTGGCCCAGGCGCCCGCCCCGGTTCTCGAGACCGAGGCACTGTCGGGCCTTCGGGCCCGCAACGTCGGTCCCGCCGCCATGAGTGGGCGCATCGCGGCCCTGGACGGCTGCGTGGAGAAGGGCCGCGTGACGATGTACGTGGGCGCGGCCAGCGGTGGCGTCTGGAAGAGCAACAACGGCGGCACCACCTTCAAGCCTGTCTTCGACAAGCACAACCAGAGCATCGGCGCGGTCCGCATCGATCCCCGCAATCCCAACACGGTCTGGGTCGGCACCGGCGAGTGCTGGGTGCGCAACAGCGTGTCCGTGGGCGACGGCATCTACAAGACCACCGACGGCGGGGACAACTGGACCCGCATGGGCCTCCCCGAGTCCGAGCGGATCGCTGCCATTGAGCTCGATCCCACGGCCCCCGGCACCGTCTACGCCGCAGCCATGGGTCGCCTCTGGGCCCCGGGCGGCGAGCGGGGCCTCTACAAGACCACAGACGGCGGCACCACCTGGAAGCGGATGCTCTACGTGGATGAGAACACCGGGTGCTCGGGACTGGCGGTGGATTCGGCGAATCCCAAGCGGCTCTTCGCGGCCATGTGGGACTACCGCCGCACTGGCTGGGACTTCCGCTCCGGCGGGGTCGGCAGCGGCCTCTACCGCTCCGAGGATGGCGGCGAAACCTGGGCGAAGCTCACGGGGGACGACAAGAGCGGCCTGCCCGGCGGCACCCTGGGCCGCATCGTCGTGGCCGTGGCCCCCAGCGATCCCCGCATTGTCTATGCCGCGGTCGAGTCCCAGGAGGGGGCGCTCTACCGCAGCGAGGACGGCGGCAAGACCTGGTCCTGGCGCTTCAAGGGCCCCAAGGTGCTGGCCCGTCCCTTCTACTTCGGCGCCATGACCGTGGATCCCAAAAATCCAGACCGGCTCTACAAGATGGGCTACAACATGGCCATCAGCGAGGACGGCGGCAAGACCTTCAGCCAGGTCGGGGGCAGCACCCACGGCGACCACCACGCGGTCTGGATCCATCCCCAGCAGACGGACACCCTCTACCTTGGCGATGACGGCGGGTTCTTCGTCTCCGAGGACCGCGGCAACGCCTGGCGCTACCACCGGAACCTCCCCCTCGGGCAGTTCTACCACGTAAGCGCCGACGAGGGCCGCCCCTACCGCCTCTTCGGCGGGCTCCAGGACAACAGCACCTGGATGGGCTACGGCAGCGTCAACCTCTCCAACCGGCACTGGAAGAACATCTACGGCGGCGACGGCTTCTGGGCCTTCGCCGATCCCACGGACGGCAATTTCGCCTATGCCGAGTACCAGGGCGGCGAGCTGAGCCGCGTGCACCTGCCCACCATGACCACTCGCAACATCAAGCCCCGGGAGGCCGCCGGGGAGCCGAAGTACCGCTTCAACTGGAACACGCCCCTCCACTTGAGCCCCAGCCAGAAGGGGACGCTCTACATGGGCGGCCAGTACCTGTTCCGGTCCCGGGACAAGGGGGACTCCTGGGAGCGCCTGAGCCCGGACCTCACCACGAACGACCCCGAAAAACAGAAGCAGGAAGAGAGTGGCGGCCTCATCGCCGACAACTCCTCCGCCGAGAACCACTGCACCATCCTCACCATCAGCGAGAGCCCGAAGAACGGGAAGGTCCTCTGGGTGGGCACGGATGACGGCAACCTGCAGCTCACCCGGGACGGCGGCAAGACCTGGTCCAACCTCATCGCCAAGGTGCCCGGCCTCCCGGCCCACACCACGGTCTCCTGGGCCGAGGCCAGCTCCCACGCGGAAGGCACCGCCTTCGTGGCCTTCGATGGCCACACCCGCGGCGACATGACCACCTACGTGTTCCGCACCGAGGACTTCGGCCAGACCTGGGTTAGCCTCTCTGCGCAACAGCTGAAGGGGTTCGCCCATGTCATCAAGCAGGACCCCGTGGCGCCCGGCCTGCTCTTCCTGGGTACCGAAGCGGGCCTCTTCCTGAGCATCGACAAGGGCGCCCACTGGGCGGTCTTCAAGGGCGGGGACTTCCCCCAGGTGCCCGTGCGGGACATCGTGGTGCAGCCCCGCGAGCACGACCTTATCCTCGCCACCCATGGGCGGGGGATCTGGATCATGGATGACCTCACACCGCTGCGGGCCCTCACCTCCGACCTGCTGGCCCGCGAGGTGGCGCTGCTGCCCACTCGCCCCTTCCAGGCTCAGGAGATGGGCTCGGACGGCTGGGTGGACGGGGACCTCGAGTTCACGGGCGAGGACCGGCCCTCGGGCGCGGTCATCGCCTACTGGCAGCGCAAGCGTCACCTCTTCGGGGACCTGCGGATCGAGATCCTCGATGACCAGGGCAAGCTGCTGCAGGCCCTCTCGGGCAGCAAGGCCAGGGGCCTGAACCGCATCACCTGGGACCGCATGCTCAAGCCCCCGCGCATGGCCCTGGGCGCCAGCCCCAACTTCGGCGCGTTCGTGGGGCCCCAGGTCCTGGAGGGCACCTACACGGTGCGCCTGATCAAGGGCAAGGAGACTCTGACCGCGCCCCTGGTCCTGCAGGCGGACCCCGCCTCACCCTTCAGCCGCGGCGACCGGCAGGCGCGCTTCGACTGCGCCATGCGGCTCTACGGCATGATCGAGAGCCTAGCCTACACCGTGGACCGGGTGCGCGAGCTGCGCGACGAGGCCCGGGCCCGGGCCGCTGAGTGTGCCGAGCCCGCCTTGAAAGCGCGGCTCGAGGGCCTCGCAGCCAAAGCCGAAGCCGCCCGGGGCAAGTTCGTGCCGGTGAAGGAGGTGGAGGGGCTCACGGGCGAGGAACGCCTGCGGGAGAAGCTGAGCGAGGTCTACGGCGCCGTCACGGGCTACCGCGGCCGCCCCAGCCAGACCCAGCTGGCCCGCATGGAGGCTGTTCAGAAGGAGATCGCCACTGCCACCCAGGACTTCGAGACCGCCCTCCAGCGTGACCTGGGCCCCATCAATGACGAGCTCGCCAAGGCGAAGCTGGCAGGCCTGAAGCCCCTCGAGCGGGGAGCCTGGGAGGCCCGGACCCCCGCGAAGTAGCCTCAGCGGCGAGCCAGCCGCACGCGCACTTTCATGCGTCCAGCGGCATCGGTCTCGAGCACTTCCCAGGACAGGGGGCCGCTGCGGCCTTTGGGGTTCTCGCCGGGGCCGAGGTTGAAGGCGGCGTCGTCGAGCTCCCACATGCGGCAGGGGAAGCGGGGCTTGGGCGGCTCGGGGCTGCCGGGGTGGGCGTCCACGACCCGCACGGGGCCTCTTGGATCCCCGTGGGTGAGCAGGCTGGGGTCGATGCGGGCCACGATGAGGCCCTCGTGACCGGGGCCGGCACGGCCACCCACGAGGCCCCGCTCGAAGCCCCAAGGCCGACGCACCTCCAGGCTGAAGAAGCGGCCCTTCTTCCGGGGATCCGGCAGGGTGACCCACTGGGGATCCCTGCCCGGCGCCTGGCTGGCGGGGGCGAGCCAGCCCTCCCAGACTCGGCCGGTCACGGTCAGGCGGCGGAGGCTGTCGCGGAAGCGGCCCCGGTACCAGAGTTCCGAGCGGACCCAGGCCAGGGGATGGGAGGGGCTGTAGCCGGTGTCTTCACGCCAGGGGCCTTCGGTGGGGTGGGAGCGGTCCCAGCCGCGGTACTGGCCGGCGTCCATGAGGTCCCAGATGCCCGCGGTGTAGGGGTCCTGGCAGTCCACGTAGAGGTCATCCACCCGGTGTTCGCCCATCGCGTGGAAGGCCTCGTGGACGATGTTGCCCAGGGGCACCTCCTCGGTCAGGAGCAGCAGGGGCCAGCGCTGGCTCCGATCCCAGGGCAGGGGCTCCAGCAGGCTCACGGCCTTGAAGTGGCTCTCGTTCGCGGTGAGGGACTGGGGCGGGCCCGGCATGAAGACCCACAGGTGGTCCGGCTTGCCGTCTGGCTGCTGGGCGCCGGTGCGGTTGTCCACGCGGTCGCCGCTGCCCCAGTCCTGGCGGCGCAGCTGCTCTAGCACCCAGCGCGCCAGGGCGGTCTTGTGCTCATCCCGGCGGGGGGCGGGGAAGGCGGTGCTCCGCAGCTGCACAAGGCGACCTTCGACCAGGGAGAGGGCGCCCTTGCTGACCTCGTAGAGGTAGTTCGCGGCGCTGGCAACCCCGGGGCGACGGGAGAAGAGCAGCTCCCGGAGTTCACTGTCAGGCAGCTGTGAGGGCGCATCCGGGAATTCCAGGCGGACCACGCAGACGGCTTCCTCGTGGAAGCGCGGCTCGGCGCGCAGCACGATCTCGCGTGACCACTCGGTGGCGGGGACCAGATCGCGGCGCCACCCATCCTTTTCCACGGCGAGGAGGGTATCCGAAGGCTGCAGGTCCAGCCGGAAGCGGCCCTCGGCATCGGTGAGGGTGCTGGGGACTGGGCCGGTCGGGTGGACCCGCGGCAGCCGGTCCGCGGAGACGCGCACGCCGGGCAACCCGTGGCGGCCATCGGTGACCCGGCCTTCGGTGCTGAGGGCGAAGAGGGTGGTCGCCGCCAAGCCAAGGGCGAGCGCCCGGAGGCCCGGCCCGCTGCTCACGCCTCGGCTAGCTTCTGCAGCTGGGCCAGGCGCGCCAGCAGGAGCAGGCGGCGGCGGGTCTCCCGGGCCACCAGGGGCTTGTCCAGCGCATCCGCCACGGGCTCCTTGAGCCTCGACCAGGTCTCCAGCTCCCCGGGGCTATGCAGCAGCAGCACGGGCATGGTCCGCAGCTCCTCGGACTGGTGGATGGCGACCGCCAGTTGCTGGGCGCTGCCTTCAACCAGGTCTGTGTCGAGCACCAGGATGTCGGGCCGGTGGGCCATGACCTGAGCGCGTGCCTGGATCTCGCCCGTGGCTTCCAGGAAGGTGCCCTGGTCCTTGCCGAAGTGGTTCTGCACCTGGGACCGCACCAGGGGACTGGCCGAGGCCACGAGCACCTTCGGGTGGATGGGGGCGGGGTCACCCAGCTTCTTCATCAGGCCGTGGATCCGCAGGTGGGTTTGCACCCGAACCTGCAGCAGGAGGGTGTTGGCGGGCTTGCGGATGAAGTCGTCCGCGCCGGCCGCGTAGCTGCGGTCCTTGGCATCGCGGCTGAGGGCGGTCAGCACCAGGATGGGAATGCTGGCGGTCTTGGGGTTGGCCCGGATCAGCTCGCAGGCCTTGAAGCCATCCATGGACGGCATCACCGCATCCATGACGATGAGGTCGGGAAGCTCCTTTTCCATGCGATCCAGCGCCTCCTGCCCGTTGTTGGCGGAGATGATACGGTGCCCCAGGGGCTGCAGCTGGGCCTCGATTTCCCTACGCTGGAGGGCATTGTCCTCCACCATCAGGATCGTCATCGGGGACACAAACTGAGGCAAGCGGGCTCCTTGCAGGGGAGTTTCAAGAGTAGAAGGCCTATCGGTTGCGGGCAACTGCAGGATGAAGATCCACACCGCCCCGTCGTGGCTTCCTCGATTCTAATACGCATTCCTGGGAAAAACCCCGGGACGCGAAAGGATTCCAACAGTACAATGACGGGTTCGAGGTTCCTCCGTGCCAGATCCAGCGCTCATCCGCAATTTCTCCATCGTTGCCCACATTGATCATGGCAAGTCCACGCTGGCGGATCGCCTGCTGGAACTCACCAAGACTGTGGCCGGCCGCGATATGCAGGCGCAGATCCTGGACGACATGGACCTGGAGCGGGAACGCGGCATCACCATCAAGGCCCATGCGGTCACGCTGAAATACCCCGCCCTTGACGGCAAGATATATACATTAAATCTCATCGATACGCCAGGTCATGTCGATTTCACCTACGAGGTGAGCCGCAGCCTTGCGGCTTGCGAAGGCGCCATCCTGGTGGTGGACGCCACCCAGGGTGTGGAAGCCCAGACCCTGGCCAACACCTACCTGGCCCTAGAGAACGGCCTGGAGGTCTTCCCGGTCCTCAACAAGACCGACCTGCCCAGCGCCGATCCGGAGCGGGTGCTGGAACAGATCGATACCGTCATCGGACTTGTGGATACGGCCCATGCGGTGAATGTCAGTGCCAAGACCGGCGAGAACTGCGACCTAGTGCTCGAGCAGATCGTGAAGTGCATCCCGGCCCCCCAGGGGGACCCAAAAGCGCTGCTCCAGGCCCTGATCTTCGACTGCTACTACGACTCCTACCGGGGCGTGGTGAGCCTCATCCGCGTGGTCAACGGCACGATCAAGGCAGGCGACCAGATCCGCTTCATGGCCACCGGCGGCGAGTACCGCGTGGACGAGATCGGCATCTTCGATCCCAAGATGGACAAGCAGGAGAGCCTCTCCGTGGGCGAGGTGGGCTACCTGGTGGCCAGCATCAAGCAGCTGGCGGACGTGAAGGTGGGCGACACCCTCACCCACGCCCTGACCCACAACACCAAGCCCTCCACCGTGATGCTCAAGGGCTTCAAGGAGATCCAGCCCGTCGTCTTCGCCGGCATCTTCCCCACCTCCAGCGACGACTTCGAGAACCTGCGCAACGCCATGGAGAAGCTGCGCCTCAACGACAGCAGCTTTACCTACGAGCCGGAGACCTCCACGGCTCTGGGCTTCGGCTTCCGCTGCGGCTTCCTGGGCCTGCTCCACATGGAGATTGTGCAGGAGCGGCTGGAGCGCGAGCATGACCTCGACCTCATTATCACCGCCCCCAGCGTGCGCTACCACGTGCACCTGACCGACGGCACCGAGATCTCTGTCGACAACCCCTCCAAGCTGCCCCCGCTGCAGAAGATCGCCAAGATCGAGGAACCCATCATCGAGGCCACAATCTTGACCCGGACCGACTTCGTGGGCGGGCTCATCAAGCTCTGCGAAGAGCGGCGCGGTCTCCAGCAGAAGATCGAGTACGTCAGCCAGGACCGCGTGATGCTGGTCTACGAGCTGCCCCTGAACGAGGTGGTGCTCGACTTCTACGACAAGCTCAAGTCCATCTCCAAGGGCTACGCTAGCCTCGACTACCACATGAAGCACTACGTGGAATCCGACCTGGTGAAGATGGACATCCTGGTGAACTCCGAGGCCGTGGATGCGCTGTCCATCCTGGTGCACCGCAGCAAGAGCCAGTTCCTGGGCCTGGCCCTCTGCCAGAAGATGAAGGAAGTGATCCACCAGCAGATGTTCGACGTGGCCATCCAGGCCGCCATCGGCAGCAAGATCATCGCCCGCACC
>CAIMQW010000059.1 GCA_903843705.1 uncultured Holophagaceae bacterium
GCAAGGCGTCCCTCCGCAAAGTTCTGAAAGGTTGGTTCCATGGAAGTCCGCAAGTCCCTGGTGGTCAATTCGACCCCCCTGGAGACGCGCATCGCCCTGCTTGAGAACGGTCAGCTCTGTGAGCTGTTCCTCGAAAGGACGATGAACAAAAGCCAGGTGGGAGACATCTACAAAGGCCGGGTCGCGAAGCTGCTGCCGGGCATGCAGAGCGCCTTCGTCAACATCGGCGGGGTCAAGGACGGGTTCCTCTACCTGGACGATCCCGTCGCCCAGCGCATGGGCGCGGACCTGGCCACCGAGGAAGACGGCGAGGAGACCGCCACCGAGGAGCTGCCACCGCCCCCCCCGCCCCTGCCCCCCCTCAAGGAGGGTGAAGAGACCCTGGTCCAGGTGGTGAAGGATCCGATCGGCTCCAAGGGCCCCCGCCTGTCCCGGCACCTGAGCTTCCCGGGCCGGTTCCTGGTCTTCATGCCGGGCATCGAGCACATCGGCATCTCCCGCAAGATCACGGACCCCGCCGAGCGGGACCGCCTGCGCGACCTGATCCGCAGCCATGCCCAGCCCGGTGAGGGCTTCATCGTCCGGACCGCCGCCATCGGGGAGAAGGACGAGGACCTGGTCAGCGACGTGGCCTTCCTACGGCAGATGTGGCAGGAGATCCAGGCCAAGGCCGCGACCGTCCCCGCCCCGGGCCTGGTCTGGCAGGACCTGCGCCTGCTCCAGAAGGTGCTGCGCGACATCTTCCGCGAGGAGGTCTCCACCTTCTGGGTGGATGACGCCGACGCCCACCGCGACGTGCTGGCCTTCGTGGAGAAGCTGCACCCCGAGTGGGCCAACCGGGTGAAGCACTTCACCTCGGACCTGCCCATCTTCGAGGCCTTCGGCATCGAGGCCGAGATCGACTCCGCCCGCCAGCCCAAGGTCTTCCTGCGGCATGGCGGCTCCATCGTGCTCAACCAGACCGAGGCCCTGGTCAGCGTCGACGTGAACACGGGCAAGTTCGTGGGCAAGAAGGATCTCGAGGAGACCGTCTACCTCACCAACCTGGAGGCCATCCCCGAGATCGTGCGCCAGCTGCGGCTGCGCAACCTCGGCGGCATTGTGGTCATCGACTTCATCGACATGGTGGACGCCGCCCACCGCGACGAGGTGCTGACCCGGTTCCAGGAAGAACTCAAGCGCGACCGCAATCACGCCCGGGCCGGTGGCATCTCCGAGTTCGGCCTGGTGGAGCTCACCCGCAAGCGCACCGGCCCCTCCCTGGAGCGGCAGCTCACCCAGCCCTGCCCCACCTGCAACGGCGCCGGCCGCACCCAGAATTCCGAGACCGCCCTGCTCAAGGCCTACCGCGAGCTGGTGCGCCTGGGCGAGCGCCTCCGCGGCGCCGAGGTGCGCCTGACCCTGCACCCGGAGCTGTCCAGCTCCCTCAACCAGGAAGCCCGGGAAGGCCTCATCCAGTTGACCCGCCTCCTGGGCGCCCGCGTCCAGTGGATCGAGCGCGCCGACAACCCCCGCCATAGCGTCGTCCTCGATATCCAGATGGCCGGACAGAACAGCGCCAGCGCCTGACTCTCCTGGGCAAGGCTAGCGCGGGTCCCCACTGAGCCAAAGCGCCCGACCCACTAGGCAGACCTCCTGCCCTATGAACTACCCCCACCAAACCGAGACGGCTTGGAAGGGGTTTCGCGTTTCTACGCCGCCCCCCTGCCCGGAGGCAGGAGGTCGGCTCCACGCAGCCCGGATTCCCAGGGCTTGCCCGTTAGGGCGACATTCAACATGACGA
>CAIMQW010000060.1 GCA_903843705.1 uncultured Holophagaceae bacterium
CACCTTGCCGTAGAAGCAGGCGACCTCCTTGCCCGTGAAGGCATCCACATGGCCACCCAGGCGGTCCGTGGCCGCGGCCAGCTCGTCGGGGGTGGGATAGGCCTCGGTGCCCTTGAAGACCGTGTGCTCCAGGAAGTGGGCTAGGCCCTCCTCGGCCGGGCCTTCGTGGCGGGAGCCACGGCGCACCCAGAAGCCCACGGAGCAGCTCCGCACGTGCGGGAGTGGCTCGATGTAGATCTCGGTGCCTTCCGGCGTGACGGTGGGGAGCGGTAGGGCCATCCCGCCAGTCTACCGTCCAATGGCCTGGACCACCCGCGCCGATACCTGGAGGGATTCCTTGGCCTGATTCCCTTACTTGCTCCAAACTCACAACCCATGGAGGTTCGCATGAACCATCGCATCCAGTTCCAGGCAACCGGTGGCCCTGAGGTGCTGCAGTGGGTGGAAGCTCCTCTGGCGGACCCGGGTCCTGGTGAGGTCCGCGTCCGCAACACCGCCATCGGCGTGAACTTCATCGACATCTACCAGCGCCTGGGGTTCTACCCCGTGACCCTGCCGGCACCTCTGGGATTCGAGGCCGCGGGCGTCGTCGAGGGCCTGGGCGCAGGGGTCACCGGGCTGGCCGTGGGTCAGCGGGTCGCCTACGTGGATGGTCCCACGGGCTCCTACGCCGAGGCCCGGAACTACTCAGCCCACCGCCTGGTGTCCCTGCCGGACACGGTGTCCGACGACCAGGCCGCCGCGGTGCTCTTCAAGGGCCTCACCACCCACATGCTCGTCCACCGCGTCTGGCGCCGGGAGAACGGTCCCTGGGCCCTGGTGCATGCGGCGGCCGGTGGCGTGGGCCTGCTTCTGACCCGCTGGCTGACCCACGAAGGCGGCCGGGTCATCGGCGTCGTGAGTACGCCGGAGAAGGCCAAGGCCGTGGAGGCCGAAGGTGCCGAGGCGGTCATCGTCGTGCCCCGGGGTGGTTCCTACGCGGGGTTGGCCGCCGAGGTAAAACAGCTCACCGGAGGCCTAGGTGTGGGCACCGCCTTCGACTCCACGGGCAAGGACACCTGGGAGGCCTCCCTGGACAGCCTCGCCCCCTTCGGCCTGCTGGCCTCCTTCGGCCGCGCCAGCGGCGCGCCGCCTGCCGTGGAGCTGGTGGAACTGGGGCGCCGCGGCTCCCTGGCCGTGCAGCGGCCCACGTTCTTCAACCACATCGCCACGCCCGAGGCCCTGCGGGCCGCCGCCAAGGACCTCTTCGACGCCCATGCCCAAGGCATCCTCACGGCCCACATCCACACCCGGATGCCCCTTAAGGAAGCCGGCGCCGCCCATGCCCTCCTCGAGTCCCGCGCCACCACCGGCGCCGTCGTCCTGGTGCCTTGAGTCTCACCGCAGGTTCCGGGAAAACGGATCATCGCCAAGGCGGTGTTCCGTTGACTTATTTTGAGCAGCTTTAGCCCTCGGCTTCGCTGCCGGCGAGGCCCACGGGGGTGCGCTGGAGCTTCCAGCCGGCGAGGGCCCAGCAGAGGGCGCCGAAGGCCACGAGGACCAGGAAGGCCACCAGGGGATGCGTGGTCACCTGCTCCTGGGCCAGCAGCTGGCTGGTCTGCACCGAGGTGGCGCGGCTGCCCGCGAGGCTCTCGATGTAGTGGGTGAAGGTGAGCCGCTGCAGGAAGGGTGGGAAGATCCGCACCAGGGGCTCCCAAATGAAGAAGTAGAGGGCGCCCCACAGGGTGCCCCGCTTGAAGAGCAGACCCACCAGGGTCATGAGGGCCAGTTCCCCCCACCAGGCCCCGACCTGGGCGCCGAGGCGGCCGAGCAGCAGACCCGGATCGCCCCCCAGGAGGTGCAGACCCAGAGTGCCCACCACCAACCAGAGTGCGCCCCAGAGAAACCAGGGCAGGCCCTTGCCCAGAGGCAGGGCCCAGGCCGGCGCGGGGCGCACTAGCAGCAGCGGCAGGGTGCGCTGCTCCAGGTCCTCACGGATGCCCGCCGGCGCCGCCACCAGGGCCATGATGGGCAGCATCATGCGGATGATCTCGTGGAAAATCTGGATGGCGTCGCCGGCGCTGGAATCCGCGCCCTGCAGCCGGGCAATGAGGTGGCCGCCGAGCACCAGCACCACGGGCCCGATGGCACTGGCCGCCAGCACCCAGCCGCGGCCCTGGAGGATGCGGGGCGCGTAGCCCAGCGCCGTGGCGCGGATCGTCGCCAGAGGAGAAGGGGCGGCGCTCATGCGTGATCCTTGGTTAAGTACTGGAATACGGCATCGAGGTTCAGGTCCAGGGGATCCAGGGCCTGCAGGGGAATGCCGCCTTCGGCCGCGGCCTGCTGCAGGCGCGGGAAGAACTCCCGGGGCGAGCGCACCGACAGCACGACGGCGCCTTCCTCCATGCGCAGCGCCGCCAGCTCCGGCTGCTCCACGGCCCAGCGGGCCAGGACCTGGGCCTCGCCGGTGAGCCGCAATTCCACGGGATGGCGGTCCAGCAGCTGGCGAATCTCCGTGACCGTGCCTTCTGCGAGCAGGCGGCCCCGGAAGAGCAGCAGGATGCGGTCCGTGAGCTGGGCAATCTCGCCCAGGATGTGGCTGCTGACCAGGATGCGGACGCCCCCATCAGCCAGGTTCCGCAGCAGGGCAATGAGGTTCAGCCGGGCCTCGGGGTCGAGTCCGTTGAAGGGCTCGTCCAGGATGAGCAACTCGGGACCGTGCAGCAGGGCCTGGGCCAGGCGGATGCGCTGACGCATCCCCTTGGACATCCGCACGAAGGGGAGGTGGGCGCGGTCGGTCATCCCCACGGTCGCCAGGGACTGGGCCAAGGCCCGGTCCAGGGACTCGCCCGAGAGACCC
This sequence comes from uncultured Holophagaceae bacterium, assembly GCA_903843705.1. Taxonomy (GTDB): domain Bacteria; phylum Acidobacteriota; class Holophagae; order Holophagales; family Holophagaceae; genus Geothrix. The sequence goes on from CAIMQW010000060.1 coordinate 2,840, forward strand.
GACAGCTCGCCCATCATCCGCAGCCAGCGGCCCGCCCGGAGGCCCGTGGGCAGCCGGTCCCCCTCGGGGACCAGGCCAAGGCGGGCCAGCACCGCGGGGTTGCGGAAGGGGGCCTGGCCGAAGATGCGGACCTCACCACCCGAGGGGGGCAGCAGGCCCGAGAGCAGCTGCAGCAGCGAGGACTTGCCGGCCCCGTTGGGCCCCAGCAGGCCCGTGATGCCGCCGCCATCCGGCAGCTCGAAGGTGGTGGGGCTGAGCCCCAGGATGGGGCCGTAGCGAAGGGAGGCGCGGTCGAGAGCAATCATCAGATCACCGCCTCCGAGGGCTTCGTCCGCTTGGCGGCGACGAAGGTCCAGAGCCCAATGTGCGCAGCCGTACCCACCAGCGCCGGCACCCAGGCCACCAGGGGATGGTCCACGCCCACCAGTAGCTGGGGCCAGGCTTCGGCCAGCAGGATGGGGTTGAGGGCGTCGATCGCCCGGAACCCGGTGAGGTGGTGGATCATGCTGGCCAAGGTGCCGGCTCCCAGGACCAGGCCCAGCACCCAGCCGATGCCGGCCCGGGGGGTGGAGGCCATGCTGGAGGCCCCCACAGCCAAAGAGCCCATGAGCACGGAGCTGATGGCCATGGCGGGCAGGAGCCGGAGGGGGGCGGTCGCCCAGACGGGGCCATTCAGGCCCGCCAGCAGCAGTGACATGAGCCATGGGAGGATCGCGAAGGGCAGCAGGATGGCGAAGGGCAGCGCCGAGGCGAAGCCCAGCTTGGCCAGCAGGTAGTCCCGGGGCGCCACGGGGTGGGCGTAGATCAGGGGGCGCACCCGGTAGAGGGTGTCCCGGGCCACCAGGCCACCGCCCACGAGCGCCACCAGGAACCAGAGCAGGTAGCTGGCGGGATTCAGCAGGTCCGCCTGGAAGGCGGCACCCTGGGTCAGGATGGTCTTGGCGAAGTCCTGCATGGGCTTGAAGGCCTGGTTGGTGTTTAGCAGGTGATCCACGTAAATGCGGGCGATCTTCCAGAGCAGCATGGCCAGGAAGGCGAACCCGAAGAAGCGGCCGATCTTCTGCCGCAGGAGCCGGGTGATGTCGAATCGCATCAGCACCACGGCCGGGGGGTGGCCATGGCGGAGGTCCGGCGCTGGGGGGAGCGAGGGGGCGTAGATGGGCATGGTCAGTTCCCCCCGGTTTCCTGCCCGTGGAGGGCTCTCAAGAGGACCTCATCCAGACGGTCGTGGCGGGGCGTCACCTGCACCAGGGTGGCTCCGTGGGCCTGGGCCCAGCGGAAGGCCGCGGTGGGATCCGCCTCGGTCAGCTCCAGGTCGTAGAGCCCGTTCCGGGCCTCCAGCACGGCGCCCAGTTCCGCCAGGGCGGCCTCTTGGGTCGGATCCAGAGGATCCAGGAAGCGCAGCTCCACCCGCCGGGCCAGGGCCTTGCGCAGCCCGGCCATGGAGCCAGCGGCCTTGATTTGGCCCTGGTCCAGGATCACCAGCTGGTCGGCCACGCGCTCCACATCGCCCAGTAGGTGGGAGGCCAGGATGACGCCGGTGCCAAGCTCCGCGTGAACCCGCAGGACCAGGTCCAGCATCCGGCGGCGGCCATCGGGGTCGAGGCCGTTGGTGGGCTCGTCCAGGAAGATCAGCTCGGGGCTGTGCACCAGGGCCTGGGCCAGCTTCACCCGCTGGCGCATGCCCGTGGAGTAGCCGCTGACCGGGCGGTAACGGGCTTCGTCTAAGCCCACGAAGTAGAGCACCTCGTGGGCGCGATCCCGGGCCGCCTCGGGCCCAAGGCCGCTCAGCTCACCCCAGAAGGCCACCTGCTCGTAGGCGGATGCATCCTCGATCAGGGCGTCATATTCGGGCATGTAGCCGATCCGAGCCCGCAGCCGGGCGGCTTCGGCCCCCCCAAGGGGCACGCCCAGCACGTTGCCAGAGCCCTGGGACGGAGTAAGCAACCCCAGCAGGGCCTTTAGAAGCGTAGACTTGCCGGAGCCGTTGGGCCCCAGCAGGCCCACGATACCCCGGTCCAGCTGCAGGGTAATCCCCTTCAGGGCCGGCACCGGGGTGGCGGGGTAGCGCACTTCCAGGTTCTCGAAGGCGATCAACGGCATCTCCAAAAGCGTCTAACGATGTTGGCGGCTACGAGTGGGGGCGGGAATGGATTAGGCTGGGGTCCATCCTCCCATCCCCCGGACTCCCCCGCATGCAGCTTCTGGACTGGCCCTTCCTCGATGCCCTCCAGGCCGGAGCCCTTGCGGCCCTCTGCGTCAGCTTCGCGACCGATGCCTTCAGCAGGCGCGACCGAATGGTCGGCTGGCTGGCCCTGGCCTGCCTCTTGGTGGGCCTACGTCACGCGGTCCTCGCCCTCGGCGCCCAGGCCGACCTGAACCCCCACCTGGTGGACCGGGCCCAGAGCCTGCTCATGGCCTTTGGCTTCCTCGCCCTGTGTACCGCCTTCACGAGGCTTTTCTCCGGGCATATCCCGGCCCGCTTCCCGCGCTGGGTGGCCCTGGGTCTGATCCCGAATTTACTCCGCAACTTGGTCCTGCCCCACCCGAGCCTGGGCGACACCTGGCTGCACCATACCTCCAACCTCGTCTACCTGGTGGGCTGCGGCTGCATCATCTACTGGACTTACCGAGCCCAGCAGGAGGGGGACCCCATGGGCCGCCGCCTCTTCCTGGGTTCCCTGGGGGTGACCTTGCCGGTGGTAGTGGAGCTGGCAGCCTTCAGCCTCTTCGACCTCAAGATCCGCCTCTCCGGGTTCAGCCTACTGATCCTGGCCCTGGCCATCGGCTCCACGTGGCAGTGGCTCGTGGTGAGTGTCCTGGAGTCTCGCATCCACCGTGCTGAAACGGAGCGGGAGGGCTGGCGGAGCCTGGCCCCCGGCCACACATTCCGCACGGACCACCCCGCGCCGGCCATGGAAGCCCTGTTTGGCACCACCTGGGCGGAGCAGGTCAAGGCGAGCCCGGGCCTGACCCTCCTCGGCGCGGATGGCATCACCTACCGGGTCCAGAGCCAGACCTTCCATGGCCAGGAGCGCCTCGGCTGGTGCGACCGCGACGAAGAGAGCCAGCCCAGTCATCAGGGTTTCCTCTCGGGCTGGACCGTGGGCCTGGGCATGGACGATCCCGGAGAGAGCGATCGCCTCCTGGCGCTGCTCCATGCCTGGGGCGCCGAGGTGGAGCCCTGGGGCACGGTGCCGCCCCGGGAGGGTCCCTACCCGAGCGTCCTGCTCTGGGCCCGGGAGCCAAGCATCCTTGCGGTCTGGCGCGAAGGCAATCTGCTCCGCCGCCGGCCCCGCTGGATCCAGATCGGCGGCCCAGCAACCGAGGGTCCCCACGCTCGCCTGGAAACGGGCGCATCCGGCGACCAGCTGCGGCAGACCCTGGAGGAGCTGCTCTCCCGGCGCTGACTTCGCGGAACTTGCCCCAAGGGCCGGCATCCATCGGAGAATGAGGCCATGAGCTTCGCGCACCTGCACCTGCACACCGAACATTCCCTGCTGGACGGCCTCACGCGCATTCCCGACCTCGTGAAGAAGTGCCGGGCCTCGGGCATGCCCGCCGTGGCTGTCACCGACCACGGGAACATGTTCGGGATGATGAAGCTCTTCGACGCCTGTGAGAAGACACGGCAGGAAGACGGGACCCTGGCCGTAAAGCCCATCCTCGGCTGCGAGGTGTATGTGGCCCCCAAGACCCGCTTCGACAAGAAGCTGGAAGCGAAGAACACCACCGGCGACGAGGGCCTCGAGGACTGCGTGGACCCCAGCGGCTCCCGGGACGCGGGCTACCACCTGGTGCTGCTGGCCAAGAACCCCGTGGGCTTCACCAACCTGTC
>CAIMQW010000061.1 GCA_903843705.1 uncultured Holophagaceae bacterium
CTGGACGACGAGCCCCTGGCCGAGCGCCTCATGAAGCACCTCGACGAGCAGGAAGCCAAGCTCAAGGCCGAGGAAGAGAAGGACTAGCCTTCCCCCAAACACACGAAGGCCCCCGTCTGGGGGCCTTCGTGTGTTTGGGAGAACGAAGTAGGCTGGAGAGATGCTGCCCGACTCGATCCGCTTTGCTGGCCGAATCCTTTTCCTCTCGGAGGATCCAGCCCGGATCCTCCGCCAGCTGGCGGGCGAGGACCTGACGCTGGAAGCGGCAGGGCCGCTCCGGGACCAGATCAGCACCGACGAGATCACGCCCGCCCACATCTGCTATCACTACGACGAGAAGCTCGGCGACTTCCCCTACCTGGGCCTGCGTTGCGGTGGGATCACCCCCATCGGGGAGGGCGCCGTGCGGGCCGGCGGCTTCGCCGTCAGCGTGGCGGGCAAGCGGCGCGGCAAGGGCAGCAGCCGCGAGGCCAGTCCCTACGCGGAGTGGTGCGCGGGCCTCCGCCTGGTGATCGCCGAGAGCTTCGAGCGCATCTACTGCCAGAACTGCCAGAACCTGGGCCTCCTCACCAGCACTGATTTCGGCCTGGTGCCGCGCCTGCGCCGGGGCGAGGCCATCCCCCTCGCCGAGTTCACGGACGGGCTCGACCCGGTCACCGCCGAGATCGTGCGGCGCGGGGGCCTCTTCGCCTACAACGCCGCGCGGCTCCAGGGCGAGGTGGCCCCGCCCCTCCCCAGTCATGCGGCTCGGCCCATGACCTACGCCGAGAAGCTGCTGGCCCGACACGCCGTGGTGGATGCCGCTGCCGGCCAGACGGGACTTCCCGCCGTGCGGCCCGGCGATGGCCTCTTTGTGCAGGCAGACTGGCGCTTCAGCCACGAGTACGTGACCCCCATGGCCGCCCGGTTCCTGGAGCAGGCCCTGGGACCTGAGGCAGTCGTCCGCGACCCGGCGTCCATCCTGGCCTTCCGGGACCACCTCACCTTCCTGCACCACAGCATCCACCCAGACCACCGGGCCATGGGCCTGCTGGCGGTGGCCGAGGGCCTGAAGCCCGCCCAGGAGGCCTTCTGCGCCCGCCACGGCATCCGCCTCCACGGGGAGCTGGCCGACGGCTCAGGCAGCGAGGGCATCTGCCACGCCCTCATGACCGAGCGCTATGCCTGCCCGGGACAGGTGGTGGTGGGCACCGACTCGCATACCCCCCACTCGGGGGCCCTGGGCTGCCTGGCTTTCGGGGTCGGCACCACGGACATCGCCTGCGCCTGGGTCACCGGCGACGTGCGCGTCACGGTGCCACCCACCCTGCGGGTGCGCCTCAACGGCCACCTGCGGGCCGGCGTCTCCGCCAAGGACCTGGTCCTGCACCTGCTGGCCCTGCCCCTCATCTGCGAGGGCGGGGCCCTCGGCCACGTCATCGAGTATCAGGGCGAGGGCCTCCTGGACCTAAACACGGACGAGCGCGCCACCCTCACCAACATGGCTGCAGAAATTGGCGGCTTCACGGGCCTGGTGGCCCCGGACGCCGAGACCTGCCGTTTCCTCAAGGAGCGCCGGGGCGTGGATCTTTCCCTGGAGCCCTGGATGCGCAGTGATGAGGGTGCCGACTATGCCCACACCCTGGACCTCGACTGCGCCACCCTGAGCCCCATGCTGGCCCGCCCCGGTGACCCCGGCAACGGTCTAGCCCTGTCGGACCTCGCCGAGGCGGTGCCCATCGACATCGCCTACCTGGGCAGCTGCACCGGCGGCAAGCGCGAGGACCTCCGCCGGGCCTATGAGGCCATCCGCCCCGCGGTCCTGGCGGGCCGGCGCATTCCCGAGGGCGTGCAGTTCTTTGTGCAGTGCGGCAGCGAGGACGTGCGGCGCCATGCGGAGGCAGAGGGCTGGCTCGCGGCCTTCAAGGCCGTCGGCGCGGTGGTACTGGGCAGCTCCTGCGGCGCCTGCATCAACGCCGGTCCCGGCGTGTCCAGCCGGCCGGACCAGGTCACCCTCAGCGCCATCAACCGGAACTTCCCCGGCCGCAGCGGGCCGGGCCAGATGTGGCTGGCCAGCCCCGCCACGGTGGCCGCCAGCGCCCTGGCCGGGCGGATCGTCGGAGCCGAGTCGTGATCGATCCGGTCCTCGCGGCCCACTACCGGTCCCTGGTCCTGGCGGCCCTCGCCCGGCCCGGCGCCCCTGACCTTGCGGGAGGGCGGGTGCTGGTAGTGGACCCACAGGCCCAGCGCCTGGGCATCCTGGAAGGCGGCCGCCTGGTCTTCGAGGCCGCCATCTCCACTGCCGCCAACGGCCTGGGCTGCCAGGAGAACTCCTACCGCACACCCACGGGCTGGCATCGCATCCAGGCCTCCCTCGGCGCCGGTGCAGAACCCGGGACCGTCTTCCGCGCCAAGCTTCCCACGGGCGAGGTCTGGCGCGGCGAAGCCCGCACCGAGGACCTCATCCTCACCCGGGTGCTGCCCCTGGAGGGACGGGAGGAGGGCTGGAACCGCGGTCCCGGCCACGACTCCTTCGAGCGGTTCATCTACCTGCACGGCACCAACCAGGAGGGCCTGCTGGGCCAGCCTGTCTCCCACGGCTGTGTGCGACTGGGCAACGCCGACATCATCGACCTCTTCGACCGCGTGGCGGTGGGGGATCCGGTGCTCATCGCGGCAGGGCAGCCTGAGGACGGCCTAGGTCTAGGCCGTTTGCACTTCGCGGGCGTGGCGGGCAGCGGCATGAGCGCCCTGGCCCAGTTCGTGGCCATGAAGGGGGGCCGCGCCAGCGGCAGCGACCGCAGCTTCGATCGGGGCCAGCGCCCCGAGGACCGCGCCCGCCTGGAGGCCCTGGGTGTGAGGATCTGCCCACAGGACGGGGCGGGACTGGCGGGCGACTGCTCGGCCCTGGTCGTGTCCACGGCCGTGGAGGAGGAGGTGCCGGATGTGGCCGCGGCGCGGCGCCTGGGCGTGCCGGTGCTGCATCGCTCCGAGCTGCTGGCGCATCTGGTGGCGCGCTACCGCACGGTGGCGGTGACCGGCACCAGCGGCAAGTCCACCACCGCCGCCATGGTCTTCGCCCTCCTCCGAGGGGCGGGCCGCGATCCGTCCATAATCACCGGCGGAGAACTGGTGGAGCTGCAGAGGGAGGGCCTCTGGGGCAACGCCTGGGCTGGACAGTCCGACCTGCTGGTCATCGAGGCCGACGAGAGCGACGGCTCCGTGGTGCGCTACCACGCCGCCCTGGGCGTGCTGCTCAACCTCCAGCGGGACCACAAGGAGATGGACACCGTGGCGGCGATGTTCCGCACCTTCCGGGACCAGCTGCGCGAGGGCGCGTTGGTGGGCGAGGCGGAGAACCTGCGGGAGTTCGCGGCGGGCGCCACGGTCTTCGGCTTCGGACCCGAGGCCACCTTCCGGGCCGAGGCCATCCAGACGGGCCCCGAGGGCAGCAGCTTCACGGTGGGCGATCAGTCCTTCCGGCTGCCGGCTCCGGGCCACCACAACCTGGAGAATGCCCTGGCGGCCATGGCCGCCTGTGCCGCCCTGGGCGTGCCCCTGGCCGCCATGGCCGCGCCGATGGCTGGTTTCCAGGGCGTGGCCCGCCGGTTCCAGGTGCTGGGCGCCCCCCGCGGCATCACCGTGGTGGACGACTTCGGCCACAATCCCGCCAAGGTCACGGCCTCCATCCGGGCCGCGCACCTACGGGTGGCGGAGACTGGCGGCCGAGTGCTGGCGGTCTTCCAGCCCCACGGCTTTGGGCCTCTCAGGTTCCTGCGAGCCGATTTTGTGGAGGCCTTCGCCAAGGAGCTGAGGCCCCAGGACCGGCTCTGGTTCCTGGATGTTTTCTACGCCGGCGGCACCGCCGCCCGGGACATCAGCAGCGCCGAGGTGATCGCGGACATCCTGCCGCGCCTCGGCACCGCCGAGCACGCCCCCAGCCGCGACTGGCTGGTGGCGCGCCTAGCCGCGGAAGCCCGTAAGGGCGACCTGATCCTGGTGATGGGCGCCCGGGATCCTTCGCTGACGGAGCTGGCCCGCCAGATCCTGGCGCGGCTGGCGGAGCCTACTTGTCCAGCTCGAGCATGAGGGCGTAGCACCGCTCGAGGCGCACCTTCTGGATGCCCGCGGCGATCTTCTCGGCCTTCTCCTTCTCACCCGCCAGGATGGCCGGTACCAGCTCTGTCTCGCGGGTGTGCTTGAAGGCTTCCCAGGTCTCCTTGAGTTCCTTGAACTGGGGCCCCCGACCCGCCGGGGCCTTCAGCTTCGCCAGGTGGGCGCTGACGGCGTTGGCCGTGTCCTTGACCAGCTTCTGCTGCTCGGGAGTGCGTTTCTCCCGGTACAGCACCATGGTCACCAGCTCCTTGCGGGCGACTTCCGTCTCGGACTTGAGCACAGCGAATTCTCCCGCAGCCAGGGGGAGAGCCACTCCCAGCAGCAGGGTGAGGACGGGCAGGAAACGGGGCGCCTTCATGGGACCTCCATGGGTTCAGCCGGGCCTCAGGCCCGGGGGTTAGGCTCTGATCGGCCCCAGGGGATCATTCTTGAGGACAGGCTAGCCTAATGAATCGGAGCCGACCCCCGAGACCTGGTCATGCCCCCTGGACGGCCGCTATACACTGAGGCCGTGAGGAGACGCCATGGATGAGGCGAGGACAGCCCGGGCTGTGCGGGAGCTGCTGGCCAGCCTTGGCCAGGACCCGGACGCGCCAGAGCTGCGGGACACGCCGACCCGGGTGGCGGACTTCTGGCGGGAGCGCCTGGCGGGCTACGGCACGGATCTCGGCGCGGAGCTGAAGGCCCTGCCCGGCCTGCTCGTCCCCGTGCCCGTCATCCTGGAGCGCATCCCCTTCGTCAGCACCTGCGAGCACCATCTGGCGCCCTTCGAAGGCCATGCCACGGTGGGCTACCTGCCGGGTGCCGGCGGCACCGTCGGCCTCTCGAAACTGGTCCGCGTCGTCCAGGCCTTCGCCTGGCGCCTGCAGGTGCAGGAGCGCATGGCCCAGCAGATCGCCGAGGCCCTGGAGACCCACCTTCGCCCTGCCGCGTGGGGCGTCCAGCTGGTCGCCATCCACACCTGCATGAGCCACCGGGGCGTCCATACCCCCGGCGTGCCCGTCCGGACCACTCTGCTGGGTGGGACCTGGGCGACTCAGCCTCCACCGCCCTTCCAGGTCTAGGGAGGGTCATGTTCGAAGTCCGCGCGGATCCCGACCGGAATCGGCTCTACCTCACCCTGGCCGGGCGGCTCGACAGCGCCGAGCGCCAGGCGGCCATCAAGGCCATCCTGACCGAGGCTGGCAAGCTCACCCAGGGCTTCGGGGTGGTCTCGGACATCTCCGCCCTCCACGCCTCCGATCAGGAAGGCTTCAAAGATTTCCTGCGCGCCAAGTCGGGTCTCAAGCTCAAGGGCGCCGGTCCCGTGGTCCGGGTAGTGAAGATCCCCCTCAGCCGCATCCAGGTGGAGCGGATCAGCACCGAGGCCGGCTTCGAGGCCGAGCAGGTCTCCAGCGTGGAAGAAGCGGATAAGTGGCTAGATGCGGCGGGGGAGGCGCCTTGACGGCGACCCCTGCCCCACCCGCCATCCGAATCTTCGTGGACGCCGACGCCTGCCCAGTCAAGGACGAGATCTTCCGCGTGGCGCTCCGCTGCGGGCTCCGGGTCTTTGTGGTCTCCAACTCGCTGCTGCGGATTCCGCGCAACCCGCTGTTCGAAGCGGTCGTGGTGGCCCGGGGTATCTTCGACGGCGCCGATGATTGGATCGCCGAGCGCGTCACCCCCACGGATATCGCGGTGACGGCGGACATCCCCCTGGCCGCCCGCTGCCTGGAGCAGGGCGCCCGGGTTCTGGATGCCAAGGGCCGCGTCTACTCGCCCGAGTCCATCGGCGACGCCCTGGCCAGCCGTGAGCTCATGGCCAACCTGCGCGCCATGGGCGAGATGGGCGGCGGCCCCGCACCCTTCACCGCCCGGGACCGTTCGACCTTCCTGCAGCGACTGGACGACCTGATCCAGGCCATCCGGCGTGGCTCGCGGTAGACTGACGCAAAGGCAGGAGTGGATCCAACCTTCGTGATGATCGGATAAGCCATGGCCAGGAAGCCCAACTACAACTTCGAGAAGCGTCAGAAGGATCTGGCCCGGATCAAGAAGAAGGAAGAAAAATTGCAGAAGAAGGCCCTCAA
>CAIMQW010000062.1 GCA_903843705.1 uncultured Holophagaceae bacterium
GCGGGGAAAGACCGCCACGGGGGCGTCGGCCTTGGTGAGGAACAGCAGGTGCAGGGGCAGAGCGACCTTCAGGTTCTTCGGCACCAGGATCACGGCGCCATCCTCGAAGCGGGCGCTGTTCAGGTCCTCGAAGAGCTCCGGCACCTCGCCGTTCTTGACGGTGCCCAGGGCGTGGCAGGCCTCGCTGGCGGTGCTGAGGGGCAGGAACCGCACGCCAGCGGGGACCGCCGAGGCGCAGCTGGCATGGGGCGCGTGGTGGCCGTTCACGAAGACCTGGCGGGTGCCCACCATCTCCGGCAGCAGGTAGGCGCTGATGTCCACGGTGGCCCGGGGCGCGGCACCGAAGGGGATTGCGGCCAAGGCCTTCAGATCGGTGTATTTCCAGGCTTCATCTTTGGTTGTTGGCAGGTCCCGCCCTTCCAGGCGCCCCTCAGCGGCTTCGCGCAGCGAAGCCCACTCGGCGGGCCTGGGCCCGCTGAGCAGGTCCACCAGCAAGTTGGAACCAACAACCATCGAGGTCATCGGGCGCCCCCGGCGGCGGAGGCCTCCAGCACCCAGTCGTAGCCGCGCTCCTCGAGCTCCAGGGCCAGCTCCTTGCCGGCGCTCTTCAGGATGCGGCCGCCGGAGAGCACGTGGACGTGGTGGGGCTGGATGGTCTCCAGGATGCGGGGGAAGTGCGTGATGATCAGCAGGGCCCGGTCGGGCCGCTGCAGGCGGTTGACGGCATCGCCGAGCACCCGCAGGGCGTCGATGTCGAGGCCGCTGTCCAGCTCGTCGAGGATGGCCAGCTTGGGCTCGAGAACGGCCATCTGGAGGATCTCGTTGCGCTTCTTCTCGCCGCCGGAGAAGCCCTCGTTGAGGCTGCGGTCCAGGAACTCCTCCCGCATGGCCACCAGCTTGATCTTTTCGTGGATGAAGTCGTCGAACTCCAGGGGATCCAGCTCGTCGCGGCCCTCGGCCTCGGCCTTCTTGTTGTAGGCCAGGCGCAGGAAGGAGGAATTGCTCACGCCCGGCACCTCGATGGGGTGCTGGAAGCCCATGAACAGCCCGGCCCGGGCCCGCTCGTCCGCCGCCATGCTGAACAGGTCGCGGCCCTCGAAGAGTACCTCGCCGCCGGTCACCTCGTAGGCCGGATGGCCCGCCAGGACCTTGCCTAGTGTGGACTTGCCCGAGCCGTTGGGCCCCATGATCGCGTGGATCTCCCCCGCCTTGATCTCGAGGTCGATCCCCTTCAGCACCGGCGTGCCGTTGATCGAAGCTGTCAAATTCTTGATGGAAAGCATGGGCTACTCCGGACTACAAAAGAAAAACACTCGCTGAGAAATGACGAGAAGGCGGAGGTTCGCAGAGGAAAGCGGGAGAGCAGGGCAAGGCGTTTCAGTGCTCTGCGCCCCTCTGCTATCTCTGCGCTCTCTGCGAGAGTTTTTCATCCCACGGACCCTTCAAGCTTGAGGGAGAGCAGCTTGGTGGCTTCGACGGCGAACTCCATGGGCAGCTCGCGGAAGACGTCTTTGCAGAAGCCGTTGATGATCATGCTGATGGCTTCCTCGGCGGGGATGCCGCGCTGCTGGAAGTAGAAGAGCTGCTCTTCGCCGATCTTGCTGGTGGTGGCCTCGTGCTCCACCCGGGCGCTGCGGTTCTGCACCTCGATGTAGGGGAAGGTGCTGGCGCTGCAGGACTGCCCGATGAGCATGGAGTCGCACTGGCTGAAGTTGCGGGCGCCCTCGGCCTTCGGCTGCACCTTCACCAGGCCGCGGTAGCTGTTGGAGCTGTCGCCGGCGCTGATGCCCTTGCTGATGATGGTGCTCTTGGTGTTGCGGCCGATGTGCACCATCTTGGTGCCGGTATCGGCCTGCTGCTTGTGGTTGGTGAGGGCCACGCTGTAGAACTCGCCGATGCTGTCGTCGCCCAGGAGGATGCAGCTGGGGTACTTCCAGGTGATGGCGCTGCCGGTCTCCACCTGGGTCCAGCTGATGCGCGAGGCCACGCCCTTGCAGAGGCCGCGCTTGGTCACGAAGTTGTAGATCCCGCCCAGCCCGTTCTTGTCCCCGGCGTACCAGTTCTGCACGGTGCTGTACTTGATCGAGGCGCGGTCCAGGGCCACCAGCTCCACCACCGCCGCATGCAGCTGGTTGGTGTCGAACTGGGGGGCGGTGCAGCCCTCCAGGTAGCTCACGCTGGCGCCTTCCTCGGCGACGATGAGGGTGCGCTCGAACTGGCCCGAGTCCTTGTTGTTGATGCGGAAGTAGGTGCTCAGGTCCATGGGGCAGGTGACGCCCTTGGGGATGAACACGAAGCTGCCGTCCGTGAACACCGCGCTGTTGAGGGCCGCGTAGAAGTTGTCGGAGGCGGGCA
>CAIMQW010000063.1 GCA_903843705.1 uncultured Holophagaceae bacterium
AGCAGGGCAATGTCGAAGAGCTCTTCCAGGGTGTCCGCCCGGATCACGCCGGCCTGGTGGAACAGGGCCTCCACTTCCGCGTCGTCCCGGGGGCTGGCGCCGATGTGGGCCTGGGCCATGCGGCGGCCGGCGTGGCTGCGGGCGCTCTTGACGCACAGCACCGGCTTGCGGTGGGAGATGCGGCGGGCCAGGCGGGCGAAGCGGCGGGGGTTGCCGAAGGTCTCCAGGTAGAGCAGGGCCACATCGGTGTCCGGGTCTTCTTCCCAGTACTGGAGGAGGTCGTTGCCAGAGACGTCCGCCCGGTTGCCCGCGGAGACGAAGGTGGAGAAACCCAGCCCGCGTTCGGCGGCGTATTTCAGGATCACCACGCCCAGGGCCGCGGAGTGGCTGAAGAACCCGACGCGCCCCCGGGGCGGCATGGTCGAGGCGAGGCTGGCGTTCAGCTGGACGGCGGGGTTGGTGTTCAGGAGGCCCAGGCAGTTGGGCCCCACCAGTCGCGCCCCCCGGCTGCGGGCCAGGTGCAGCAGGCGCTCCTGGCGCCGGGCACCGTCGGGGCCGGACTCCGCAAAGCCCGCGGCCAGGGCCAGGAGGCCCCGGGCGCCCTTGTCGAGGGCAGCCTTGGCCATGGGGACCACCTTGGTGGCCGGGACCGCCAGGACCACCAGGTCCGGCGCCTCCGGCAGGGAGTCCAGGGAAGGATAGGCCCGCACACCCTCGATGGCCCGGGCATGGGGGTTGACGGGGTAGACCACCCCTTTGAAGTGGCCTTGCAGGATGTGGCGGAAGATGGCGTTGCCGACGGAGCCGGGATCCCGCGAGGCGCCCACCACGGCCACGGTCTCCGGGCGCAGGAGGGGCACCAGCGAGTTCGCAGCGGCGACGCGCTCCCGGATCTCGGCCCGCTCCCGCTGGGCCTGCGGGGCGCTGAGGGGGAAGTGCACGTGGATGATGCCGCCCTCCATTGCCCGGCGGGTTTCGAAGCCGGAGTCCCGGAAAACGTTGCTCATCTTCTCGTTCTCGTAGAGCACATCTGCCTCAAAGCCCAGGTAGCCGGCGCCGGCCGCCAGGCCTGCCAGGCGCTCGAGGATCAGGCTGCTGATGCCCCGGCCCTGGTGCTCGTCCGCGACCATGAAGCTGACCTCGGCGTTGGCGCCGCCCTCGCCCACGTAGTTGCCCAGGCCCAAGACCCGCTCCTCGGTACCCTCGCCTTCGACCGCCAGGAGGCAGGCCCGCAGGTGGGGATTTTCCATGCAGAGCTCTTCCACGAACTTGCGTGCGATGCGGGAGATGCCGCCCATGAAGCGCATGGACAGGGCTTCCTGAGACAGGCCCCGGATGAACGTCTCGACTCGGTCCACATCCTCGGGGGTGGCGATCCGGAGGTAGATCCCCTGGCCGTCCTTGAGGAGGACGAACTCCCGGTAACCGGCGCCGTCAGGAATGATGCTGAACAAGGGGAGCCCCATGAAAATCGGTCGCGACGCGACCACCCTACCACGCCTGCCAGTCCACTGTTCTGATTCAGGGGGCTTTCTTGTCCATTGTGTCATCTTTCGTTCTAGACGGTGGCGACTCATCATCATAAATTGGAGGGATCACCCCTTTCCAGGAGAGCTGTATGAACGAACGAGAGGCCTTCCTCAGTGCCCGGCAGTTCATGTTCGAGAACAGCCATGATCGAGTCGCTGCCTGCAAGGGGTTCAAGTGGCCCGTGCTTGAACACTTCAACTGGGCTCTGGATCACTTCGATGTGATGGCAGCCGGGAACGAGAAGCCCGCCCTCTGGATTGTGGAGGAAGGCGGCAGCGAGACCAAGATCTCCTTCCAGGAGATGAGCCAGCGCAGCAACCAGGTGGCCAATGCCCTCCGCGGGCTGGGCGTCAAGCGTGGCGACGGCGTGCTCATCATGCTCGACAACGTGCGTCCCCTCTGGGAAGTGCTGCTGGCCTGCATCAAGCTCGGCGCCGTGATGGTGCCCTCCACGCTGCTCCTGAGCCCGGCAGACCTGACCGATCGCCTCGAGCGGGGTGGCATCCGTCACCTGGTGGTGGACTCCGCCCAGACCGCCAAGTTCGACGGCATGGATGCCTCCCTCACGCGCATCTGCGTGGGCGACGCCGTGCCGGGCTGGCATGACGTGTCCACCTTGTACAGTGGCTCCACTACCTACGTTCCGGATGCCCCGACCAAGGCCACGGATCCCCTGCTGCTCTACTTCACCTCGGGGACCACAGCCAAGCCCAAGCTTGTGCTGCACACGCACCAGTCTTACCCGGTGGGCCACCTGTCCACCATGTTCTGGGTGGGCCTGCGCGAAGGCGACATCCACTTCAACATCAGCTCCCCGGGCTGGGCCAAGCACGCCTGGAGTAACTTCTTTGCCCCGTGGATCGCCGGCGCCTGCATCTTCATCTACCGGTCCACCCGCTTCAGCGCCGCAGCCGCCCTCAAGGTGATCGCCGACAAGGGCGTCACCAACCTGTGCGCCCCGCCCACGGTGTGGCGGCTGTTCATCCAGGAAGACTTGGCGGCCTACAAGATGAAGCTGCGCGGCGTCATCGGCGCCGGTGAGCCCCTCAACCCCGAGGTCATCAGCCAGGTGGAGAAGGCCTGGGGCCTCACCATCCGCGACGGCTTCGGCCAGACCGAGACCACCTGCGTGGTGGGCAACTCCCCAGGTGTCCCCGTGAAACCAGGCTCCATGGGCCTGCCCATGCCGGGCTACGACGTGGTTCTTCTGGACCTGGACGGCAAGGAAACGGATGAGGGCGAGATCGCCCTGCGGCTCAGTCCGCGCCCCCTGGGCCTCATGGATGGCTACGCAGACGATCCCTCCAAGATGGAAAAGGCCCTGAAGGAGGGCTACTACCGCACTGGCGACGTGGCCACCCGCGACGCCGAAGGCTACCTCTTCTTTGTGGGCCGCGCGGACGACGTGTTCAAGAGCAGTGACTACCGCATCAGCCCCTTCGAGTTGGAGTCCTTCCTCATCGAGCACGACTTTGTGGCCGAGGCCGCCGTGGTGCCGAGCCCCGATCCTGTGAAGCTGGCGGTGCCCAAGGCCTACGTCATCCTCCGGGCGGGCGTCGAGCCCAGCCGCGAGACTGCCCTGGCCCTCTTCAAGTTCATCCGCGAGCGACTCAGCGCCTACAAGCGCATCCGCATCATCGAGTTCAGCGAGCTTCCCAAGACCATCTCCGGGAAGATCCGCCGCGTCGAGCTCCGCAAGCGCGCCGCCGACCAGGGTGCCTCTGCCACAGAGTGGCGTGAGGACCAGTTCCCTGAGCTGAAGTAGCAACCCCTCAGACCGCAGCGTCCCTTCACACCACCCCCAGCCGGAGGTCCCATGCTCTTCCTCGACGACCATCGTGATATCCACTTCAACCTCCTCGAGTGGCTGGACCTGGACGCGGTTCTGAAGGGCGAGCCCTACCAGGACGTCGACCGTGAGCAGCTGGGCATGGTGCTGGACGAGGCCCTGAAGGTCTCGAAGGGCAGCGTCTCGGCCTGCAACGAGGTGGGCGACCGCGTCGGCGCGAAGTTCTCGAACGGCAAGGTGGAACTGCCCGAGGGCTTCGCCGAGGCCTTCGAGGACCTGGCCTCCGGCGGCTGGATCAGCGCCACCATGAACCCCGAGTTCGGCGGCATGGGGCTGCCCGAGGTCGTGGGCACGGGCATCAGCGAGTACCTCATGGGGGCCAACACGGCCCTGGCCCTCAAGACGATGCTCACCCGCGGCTCGGCCCACCTCATCGAGACCTTCGGCAGCGATGATCTGAAGGCCACCTACGTCGAGAAGATGTACAGCGGCGAGTGGTGCGGCACCATGTGCCTCACCGAAGCCGGAGCCGGCAGTGATCTGGGCGCGCTCACCACCAAGGCGACCAAGCAGGCTGACGGCTCCTACCTCGTCACCGGCGAGAAGATCTTCATCACCAGCGGCGACCACGAGCTCACGCCGAACATCATCCACGCCGTGCTGGCCCGTACGCCGGACGCACCCGCCGGTCCCAAGGGGCTCAGCCTCTTCGTGGTCCCCAAGTTCCGGGTCAATGCCAACGGCAGCCTCGGTGAGCGCAATGACGTCACCTGCGCGGGCATCGAGCACAAGCTGGGCATCCACGGCTCGCCCACCTGCACCCTGGTGTTCGGCATGGACAACGCGAGTCAGGGCTTCCTCCTGGGCCAGGAAGGGCAGGGCCTGGTCTACATGTTCCAGATGATGAATGCCGCCCGTTACGAGGTCGGCGTTCAGGGTCTGGGCAACGCCTCCGCCGCCCACCAGGCCGCCATCGCCTTCGCCAAGGAGCGGCTGCAGGGCCGGGCGGGCAAGGGGATTGGCCAGTCGCCCATCATCCAGCACCCGGATGTCCGCCGCATGCTGCTCATGCAGTCCTCCTACGTGCAGGCCATGCGGGCTCTTGTGTCCTACACCGCCTGGTGCATGGACATGGCCCATGTCTCCTCTGGCGACGACAAGAACCGCTGGCAGGGCCTCGTGGAGCTGTTTACACCCATCTGCAAGGCCTGGTGCTCCGACTGGGGCTTCCGGGTGACCGAGTGGGCGCTGCAGACCTACGGTGGCTATGGCTACACCATGGATTACCCCGCCGAGCAGTACCTGCGGGACTGCAAGATCGCCTCCATCTACGAAGGCACCAACGGCATCCAGGCCCTGGATCTGGTGGGCCGTAAGTTCCGCATGCAGGACGGCCGTCCCATGCAGGACTTGCTCCAGCTCATCAGCGCCACGGTCCAGACCCTGGCCGGGGATCCGGTCCTGGGCCCCTCCGCCCAGCAGCTCGGCTCGGCCCTGAAGACCCTGACCGCGGTGCTCCAGGAAGTCCCAGCGAAGCCCAACGGCGGCCAGCTGACGGTCCTCAATGCCGTGCCAGTACTCGACATGCTGGGTCACGTGGTGTCCGGCCACCTGCTCCTCCAGCAGGCGAGCCTGGCTCTGAAGAAGGGCGAGGAACTGCAGCGTGCCCGGGGCGTGGATCCCACGGATCGTGCCGCCGTCCAGGCCCTGCTCAAGGACAGCCCCGAGGCGGCCTTCTACCACAACAAGGTGCAGGCCACGATCCACTTCGCCCACCGCGGCCTGCCCCTGGTGGCGGCCCTGGCCGTGGCCCTGCAGGCCGGCGAGATCGCGCCCATCGAAGCGGTCTTCTAGCCAAAGGGCCATTCCGCCCAGCCCTGCATGCCTCAGCTTTCTGTGAACCTCGAGCGGTACGCTCTGGCGGGCCGCTCAAGCTTTCGGGATAGGAAAAAAAGATGTCCACCTAGCCAGCCGCGGGAAGGCCGCCCGGGCTGACCCAATCCTTACGGGTGAAGCCCCTTGCTCCCTGGCAGGCCGCCCCGATTGAAAGGGGTGTCCCTATACCCTATTCCTGTCACAGGAGTAGTTTCTTCCTCTCGGTTTATCGCGCGCTCAAAGCAACTCACTCTTGCGGGTTTTTAACTAGTTGAAGCACAGCTAGAACACGATCTCCTTAGGCCAATCAGCTGGTCGGTTTTCTCCCTAGGTATCTCGCCTTAACACTATTGTTTCTAAAATTTCACATAGTTATAGATACGCCAATGTGCCTAATGTCACATCATGGGGAACTTTCCTAGGATTTTGATGGACTCACCCCCGGCACCCGCTTAGCTTAAATCGAGCCGTTTAGCCGCCAGGGCTTGACTCTGCGCTCTTCAGAGCTTTGGCGGACCCCCTGCCGCACTTCCCCCCACCCTCCCTTTTAGGAGAAAGAACATGAAGATCTCTCGCCTCGCTGGTGTCGCCGCGCTGCTCGTAGCCGGGGCAGCCCAGGCCCAGGAAGCCATCAAGGTCAACGCCCTGATTGAACTCTGGTACACCCAGATGTCGGACAACAACCTGCGCCTCAACACGGCCGTCAAGCCCGGTGGCGTGTCCACCTACTACGAGGGCCTGAGCTCGGGCCGTTTCGTTGAGAATGGTTTCACGGTGAAGCGCTCTGAGGTCTACCTCAGCCAGTCGATCTCGGACTCCATCAGCTGGAACCTGATGTTCGACCCGAACAACAGCACCTCCACGGTCGGCAACAACGTCCTCCATGATGCGGTCATCACCTGGAACCTCGGCAGTGGCTTTGTCCTCAAAGCCGGTCAGTTCAAGATGCCGACCACCTATGAAGCCACCATCGTGGCCGCCAAGGACCTCTACTTCTTTGACCGCAACCAGATCAACCGCGTCTTCGGCGACAAGCGCGATCGTGGTGCCTGGCTCAGCTACAGCACTGGGGACGCCAAGGGCTTGAATAGCAAGGTGAGCGTGGCCATCTCCAACGGCACCACCGATGACGGCAGCGGCGGCAAGACGGCGGTTGACGCCAACGCCCAGAAGGACTTCACCGTCCGCTACGAAGGTGCCTTCGGCAGCGCGCACAAGTTCGGTGGCTACTACCGCGAGGGCGTCACGAACCTGAAGGACGCCACCCTCCTCACCCCCACCACCGTGCCCGCCGGTACGACGGCGCAGCAGATCAAGGACAACAAGGACAAGACCACCCTCCAGGGTCTCTACTACGCCTATGACACGACGAAGCTGCACTTCGACTTCGAATATGCGACCGGCCTGCTGGGTCGCCGCTTCCCCAGCATCTTCGCCGCCAGCACAGCGACCATGTCTCGTGAGCACCTCGACCAGAAGTTCTCGGGCTACACCGGGACCCTCATCTACAAGATGGGCCAGCACCAGGTGGCGCTGCGCTACGACTCCCTGAACTACAACTCCGGCAACAACTGGTACACCGCTGCCAGCCCCTACAAGCTCACCACGGGGGACTACACGCCCAAGTACACGGAGACCACGGTTGGCTACAACTACAACTTCGTCCCCGGCAAGTACAGTGTCGCGAAGCTGAAGCTGGACTACATCATGCGCAGCAAGAACTTCCTGACCCCCCGCACCGCCCAGGCTGGTGAGCAGGGTGGCAACAGCTTCGTCGCCTCCCTCGGCATCGGCTTCTAAGGCCACGCCAGACATCAGCTCTTTCTATTGCATGACCACGGGACTGCTGGGTAACCCTCAGCAGTCCCGTGGTTATTTCACCCGGATATCGGCTAGTATTGGTTAAGCAACCCCACCATCTTTTTTCAATCGGAGCAGACATGCGCAAGCACCTCCTCGCCCTGGGCGCCACCTTGGTCCTCACCCCCTGTCTCATGGCGCAGAAGATCGGCGTCATCAACTCCATGAGCGGTCCTGAGGCGCCCATCGGGGAGAACATCACCAACGGCATCAAGCTCGCCGAGGAGGATCTCAAGAAGAAGGGGATCAACCTGCAGCTGGTGTGGGAGGACGACACGGGCAAGCCCCAGATCTCCATGAGCGCCATGGAGAAGCTGGCGACCCGGGAGAACGTGGTGGGCGTGGTGGGCCCCTACACATCGGCCTGCTCCAACGCTGTCGCCAAGCTGGCCGAGAAGTACCATGTGCCGCTGTTGATTCCCGCTGCGGCCAAGGAGGAAATCACGCGCCAGGGCCTCGCCCATGTCTTCCGCATGAACGCTCCTGCCGACAAGTACGCCTCCAGCCTGATCGATGCCGCGGCGTCCCTGGGCAAGCCCAAGACCATCGCCTTCATCTACGAGAACACGGACTTCGGCACCTCCACCTCGAAGACGGCTAAGGACTATGTGGCTACCAAGGGCATCCAGGTGGTGGCGGATGTCTCCTACCCCAAGGGCTCCGCTGACTACCGGTCGACGCTCGCCCAGATCAAGTCGAAGAACCCAGATCTGGTGTTCATGGTCTCCTACGTGGCCGACGCCATTCTCCTCATGCGGCAGTCCCGCGAGGTGGGACTCCAGCCCCAGGCTTTCCTCGGCGCCGGGGCCGGCTTCACCACCGTCGAGTTCGCCAAGGAACGGGCGATCTCCGACAATGTCATCTCCTGCACTCAGTGGACCGATGATGTGAACTGGCCTGGCGCGAAGGACTTCGGCGCCCGCTACAAGGCGAAGTTCGGCAAGGAACCCACCTACCACGCCGCCTGCGCCTACGCCTCGATGATCATCATGGCCGAGACCGCCAAGGCCTCCGGCGGTGATCGCACCAAGACCCGCACCGCGCTGAAGGCCGGCAAGTGGAACGGCATCATGGGCGAGGTGAAGTTCGCCGACTACGACGGCTTTACCAACCAGAACAATCACCAGATGCTCGTCCAGCAGATCATCGCCGGGAAGTACGAGACCGTTCTTCCCGCTCAGTTTGCGACCAAAAAGGCGATCTATCCCTTCCCCAAGTGGAAGTGATTTCGACCAGCACGGGGGCGCCCTCGGGCGCCCCCTCCTGAATCTCTGGAGGGTCAAGCGCCCATGGCTGTCTTTCTGCAATCTCTGATTAGCGGCATCCTCATCGGGGGGGTCTACGCGCTCATCGGCATCGGCCTCACGCTGATTTTCGGCGTGATGCGGGTCATCAACTTCGCCCATGGCGACATCCTGATGGTGGGGATGTACCTCACCTACATGATTTTCACGCTCCTCGGGATCGATCCCTTCGTGTCCGTGCTGATCACGTTCCCCCTGATGTTCCTCTTCGGGGGGTTCCTCCAGAAGGTGTTCATCAACCGGGTGCTGGACGCTCTGGCGCAGAACCAGATCCTGCTGACCATCGGCCTGGGCCTCATCATGAGCAACACGGTGATGCTCATCTTCACCTCCGACTACAAGATCCTGAGCACCAGCTACTCCTCGGCCACCATCAAGGTCGGCGGCGGTGTCTCGGTCTCCACGCCCCTCCTGATCTCGTTCCTGATCACGGCGGCGATCACGGCGGCCCTCTACTGGTTCCTGCTCAAGACGGATACTGGTCAGGCCATCCGCGCCACGGCCCAGGACCGCGACGCGGCCCAGCTTATGGGCATCAACGTCAAGCGGATGTCCATCATCGCCTTCGGTCTCGGTTCGGCCCTGGCGGGCACCGCCGGCGCGCTGATCTCCCCGACCTACTACATCTTCCCCCAGGTGGGCAGTGTCTTCACGCTGAAGGCCTTCGTCATCACGGTGCTGGGCGGCATGGGCAGCGTGGTGGGCGCGACGCTCGGTGGGGTGCTCATTGGCATCACCGAGTCCATGAGCGCCGCCTACATCTCCTCCGGCTGGAAGGACGTGGTGGTCTTCGTGCTCTTCCTGCTGGTGTTGCTCTTCAAGCCCTCGGGCCTGATGGGCAAGTCGCGGACTTGAGGAGAACATCATGAACAAGACCATCCTCAAGAGCGCCTTCAACATCCTTCTCGTGGTCGGCCTGCTGCTCATCCCCCGCTACGTGGAGAGCCCCTACGCCCTCCACATGATGATCCTGCTCTTCATGAGCGTGGCCCAGGGCCAGAGCTGGAACATCCTCGGCGGCTATGCGGGGCAGCACTCTGTGGGCCACGCCGCCTACTTCGGGGTGGGCGCTTACACCACCATGATGCTCATGCACAGCAAGGGGGTCGTCCCCTGGGTTGGCGTCTGGGCGGGCATGGCCGCGGTGGTCGTGGTGGCGCTCATCATCGGCAGCATCTGCTTCCGCCTCCGGGGCCCCTACTTCGTCCTTGCCTCCATTGCGGTGGCCGAGATCATGCGCCTGTCGGCCATCAACCTCACCCCCCTGACCAACGGGGCCGAGGGGATCCTGGCCACGGAGATCCCGGCCTTCAAGATCGGGGCCACTGTGGTGACGGACTTCGTGACCAAGGTCCCCTTCTACTACATCGGACTCTTCCTGGTCCTGCTCACCCTCGCGGTCACCTACTGGGTGCAGCACTCCAAGCTCGGCTACTTCTTCCAGGCCATCCGTGAGGACCAGGACGCGGCCCACTCCCTGGGCATCAACATTGCGCTCTACAAGAACATCGGCCTGGTGATCTCGGCGGTCCTGACCTCCCTGGCCGGCAGCTTCTATGGCATCTACGTGGGCTTCGTGGATCCCCCCACCGTGTTGGGCCTGGATGTCTCTGTCCAGATCATGCTCATCTGCATCATCGGCGGCATGGGTACCATCTGGGGGCCCGTGCTGGGTTCCCTCATCCTGGTGCCGCTGTCCGAGGCCCTGCGCAGCAACATGGTCACGGACCTGCTGGTGAAGATCGGCATGGTCAATGCCGATTCTAGGATTGGGATCTTCCTTAAGGAGAACCTCTCCCACGCCCATGTCCTGCTCTACGGCATCCTCGTGGTACTGGTGATCCTCTTCATGCCGGACGGCCTCATGGGGTTCGTCAAGAAGCTGGCCGCGCGCCGGAATCGGGAGGCGGTCTGATGGCCATCCTGGAAATCAAGAACGTCAGCAAGTTCTTCGGCGGCCTCGCGGCCAACTCGGATGTCAGCTTCGACGTCCACGAGGGCATGATCATGGGCCTCATCGGCCCCAATGGCGCCGGGAAGACCACCCTGTTCAACTGCATCACGGGCTACTATCCGCCCTCCAAGGGCGAAGTCATCTTCAACGGCCGGAAGTTGAATGGGCTCGACCCCGACAAGGTCTGCATGCTTGGCATGGTGCGTACCTGGCAGAAGGTGCGGCCCCTGGCCAAGCTCTCTGTGGTGGACAACGTGATGGTGGGTGCCTTGGCGCGGACCTCCTCGCTGAAGGTTGCCCGCGAGATGGCCATGGAACAGATCAAGGTGGTCCGCATGGAGCACCGGACCAACTTCCTGGCCGGCGGCCTGCCCATTGGCGAGCGCAAGAAGCTGGAAGTGGCGCGAGCCCTGGCGACGCAGCCTAAGATCCTGCTCCTGGACGAGGTGATGGGCGGCCTCAACCCTGCCGAGAGCGAAGAGATCATCCAGCTCATCCTGGACATCAAGCAGCGCGGCCTCACGCAGATGGTCATCGAGCACGACATGAAGGCGATCATGCGGATCTCCGACCGTATTGTGGTCCTGACCTCGGGCGAGAAGCTCACCGAGGGCTCGCCCCAGGAAGTCGTCAGCAACCCCGATGTGATCAGCGCCTACCTCGGTGAACCCCATGCTTAAAATTGACAAGCTCAACTTCGCCTACGGTGACCTGAAGGTGCTCTGGGACGTCGACCTGGAAGTCCACAAGGGTGAGATCGTGACCGTGGTGGGCGCCAACGGCGCTGGTAAGTCCACGACCCTCAAGAACATCTCCCGACTGGTCAAGCCCGCCTCGGGCACCATCACGTTTGACGGGCAGGACCTCAGCAAGATGCAGTCCCACCACGTGGTGGAAGCGGGGCTCATCCAGGTTCCGGAAGGCCGGCGGATCTTTCCCGAGATGACCGTGATGGAGAACCTCCGCATGGGGTCCTACGTCAAGGCCACCCGGGGCGACCGGCAGAAGAACATCGACTGGGTCTTCGAGTTGTTCCCCCGGCTCAAGGAACGCGAGAAGCAACTGGGCGGCACCATGTCCGGCGGCGAGCAGCAGATGCTAGCCATCGCCCGGGGTCTCATGGCCAACCCCAAGGTGCTGCTGCTGGATGAGCCCTCCCTCGGTCTTTCGCCCCTGCTGGTGAAGAACATCTTCGACATCATCACCGGCATCAACAAGGAAGGCGTTACCATCCTGCTGGTGGAGCAGAATGTCTACCAGTCCCTCCGCATTTCCCACCGGGCCTATGTGATGGAAACCGGACGGGTCGTGCTTACGGGCAAGGGCGATGAGCTGCTGAATGACGAACACATCAAAAAAGCCTTCCTGGGCATGTGAGGAGAAGTCAATGACCACCGTTGAAAAGTGGATGACCAAGAACCCCTACACCATCGATCAGGACGCCTCGATCATCGAGGCCATCCACCTGTTGAAGGAGAAGGGTGTGCGGCGGCTGCCCGTCACGGCCGGAGGCCGTTTCGTGGGCCTCATCACGGATCGCATGATCAAGGACTACAGCCCCGGCAAGGCCACCAGCCTGGACACCTGGGAAGTCCACTACCTGCTGTCCAAGACCCCGGTGAAGGACCTAATGAACACGGCGCCCATGACGGTGGCCCCGGAGACGGACCTCAGCACCGCCGCCCAGGCGATCCTGGACCACAAGCTCTACGGCCTGTGTGTGGTGGATGCCAAGGGCGATCTGGTCGGCATCATGTCCGTGGGCGACATGCTCAAGGCCGTGGTGGAGTTCACCAAGCCCGCCAAGTAGCCACCGTCCCGCCAGCCTCCAGGGATCCGGTTGACCATTCCTCCGGATCCCCGGGATGATGCAAGGGTCATCGCCCACAGGAGCACCCTTGCCTATGACTGACCGCCTTCAGGCGCTGCGTACTGGCTTCGCCCGGACCTTCTGGGTGGCCAACACCCTGGAGCTCTTCGAGCGCCTAGCCTTCTACGGGTCCAAGGCCGTGCTGGCCGTCTACCTGGTGGAGAAGGTTGGCCTGGGCCGGACTGGGAGCACCCTGGTTGGCCTTTACGGCTTCGCGGTGTTCTTTCTGCCGACCTTGGCCGGGCCGCTGGTGGATCGCTACGGCTTCCGGCGCAGCCTCATCGCCTGCTTCAGCATCTTCAGTCTGGGCTACTTCGCCATCGGCCTTGCTGGGCTCTCCCTGGGCAAGGGCCTCGTGGCAGCCGTGGGCACGACACCCTACGTGATCGGCGCCCTGCTGCTGACCGCCATCGGCGGCTCCCTCATCAAGCCCTGCGTGGTCGGTACCGTGGCTCGCACGACGACTCCCGAAACCAAGTCCCTGGGCTACTCGATCTACTACACCCTCGTAAACCTGGGGGGCGCCATGGGACCCCTACTCGGTCTCCAGGTGCGGGAAGGGCTGGGCATCGAGTATGTGCTGGTGATGTCGGCCGCCACCTCTGTTTTCAACCTGCTCGGCACCCTGGTGTTCTTCAAGGAGCCTGAGGGCGGCGTGCCGGCGGGCGAGCTCCGCAGCCTGGGTCGGACGCTGAGGGACATGGGCCGGGTCTTCACCGACCTGCGCTTCATGAGCTTCCTCGTGATCTTCTCGGGCTTCTGGATCATGTTCTGGCAGATCTTCTACGGCCTCCCCTTCTACGTGCGGGACGCCCTCCACTTCTCGCGCTTCGAGCTCATCGAGACCGTGGACTCCTGGGCCATCATCCTGCTCACGGTGCCGGTGACGGCCCTCATGCGGAAGGTGCGGCCCATCCTGGCCATGTCCTCAGGCTTCGCCATCGCCAGCCTGGGCTGGGTCATCATCGGCGCCGTGCCCACCCTGAGCGCTACCATCGCCGGCATCGTGGTCTTCGCCGTGGGCGAGGCCATGCAGGCCCCCCGGTTCTACGAATACGTCGCGGACCTAGCGCCCCCGGACCAGGTGGCCACCTACATGGGCTTCGCCTTCTTGCCCGTGGCCATCGGGGCTCTGGTGGCGGGCTACCTGAGCGGCTTTCTGGTGGAGAACTTCCTGAAACAGTCCTACCGCCCCGGCATGATGTGGTTTGTGCTGGCGGGTGTGGGCGGTGTCTCGACGGTCCTCATGCTGCTTTACGACCGCTTCGTGGCGCCCCACAAGCAAGTGGGCCCAGCCTAGAGGTTCCTGGACAGGAATTCCCACATGGCCTGGTAGCGCGCCCAGCGGTGCTGCGGGGCGCGGGGGCTGTGGTCGGAGCCCGGCAGCAGCACCATCTGGACGGAGTGCCCGGCCTTCTGGAGCGCGTCGATGAGCATGACGCTGTTCTGCGGGTGCACGTTGTCATCCAGGGTGCCGTGCAGCAGCAGCAGCTTGCCGGAGAGATTTGCAGCGGCTTTCAGGACCGAGCTGGACTCGTAGCCGGCCTTGTTGTCCAGGGGCAGCCCCATGTAGCGCTCGGTGTAGATGCTGTCGTAGAGCTTCCAGTCCACTACCGGCGCCCCGGCGATCCCCAGCTTCCAGGCCTTGCTGTGGGTGAGGGCGAAGGTGACCATGAAACCGCCGTAGCTCCACCCGTCCAGGCAGAGCCGGTCCAGGTCAGCCCAGCCCTGGGCCTTGAGCCAGGCGTGGCCGTCCAGCTGGTCCTGCAGCTCCTGGGCGCCCAGGTCCCGGTGGATGCCGTGGGCGCTGGCGAGGCCCTTGCCCGAGGCGCTGCGGTTGTCGCAGATCCAGGTGGCGATGCCGTGCTGGGCCAGGAACTGGAACCAGCTCATGGAGCGGCTCCAGGCATTCCCCACCGTGGGGGCGGCGGGGCCGCCGTAGATGTACTGGTAGATTGGATACTTCTTGGCGGGGTCAAAGTCCACGGGCCGGACCAGCATGGTCTCCATGAGGAAGCCGTCGCGGGTCTTCACCTGCTGGAAGCTCACTTGGCCGAGCTTCAGGGCCTTCCAGTCGTGGCCGGGATTGGCGTCGATGAGGCGCCGTAG
Organism: uncultured Holophagaceae bacterium; assembly: GCA_903843705.1. Taxonomy (GTDB): domain Bacteria; phylum Acidobacteriota; class Holophagae; order Holophagales; family Holophagaceae; genus Geothrix. Next base: position 14,292 of record CAIMQW010000063.1, read on the forward strand.
CTTGCCGGAGCCCTCATGGAGCGCCTGCTGGGGCGGCGTATGGATATCGCTCCAGGTGTCCAGGAAAGCCGTGAAGGTGGCGTTAAACTTCACGCGGTGGGTGCCGGCGCGCTCGGTGAGGCGGGTGAAGCCCTTGCCGTCGAGGCCGATGCGGCAAGCATCGAGGGTGATGGGGCTGCGCTCTGTCGCGTCGAAGTAGACCTGCTGGGCCTTGGCATCCACCCCGTGGACCTTCCGAACGTCCCAGGCACCGGTGGTGACGGCACCGACCAGGCCGCCCTCCTTGTCATAGCGGTAGAGGTGCTGGTGGCCCGTGCGGCTGGACTCCCAGAGGAAGCCACCGTCCGGCAGGAACCAGGGCAGGGGCAAGCGCTCCTGCCAGGCCTTGCTGCTCTCGCGGAGCAGCAAGCGCGAGGCGGTGCCCTGGTGGCGGCGCAGGTCCAGCCAGGACTGGATGCGGTCCTGGTAGGCCGCCAGCAGGCGCCCTTCGGGATCCCAGCCCACCTGCACGATCAGGGTCTCCTGGCCCGGGTAGGGGTTCTCCATCCACATTGTCTGACCCTGCAGGTCCACGATGCCCAGGCGGGCGACCGGGTTAGGATCCCCGGCCTTGGGGTAGCGGGCGGTCAGGGGCTTCTGGGGCTGGGTGCGGTCGTCCAGCAGGGTGAAGACCGGGACCTTGGTCTCGTCCAGGCTCAGGTAGGCGACGCGCCGGGAGTCCGGGGACCACCAGAAGGCACCGAAGCCGCCCCGGCCGTAGAGCTCCTCCTGATAGACCCAGTCCAGGCGGCCGTTGAAGACCGTGGCTCCGCCGCCGGTGGTGAGGCGGGTCTCCCGCCCTGTGGCAACCTCGGTCCGATAGAGGTCGTTGCCACGTAGGTAGGCCACTTGGAGCCCATCGGGGCTGAAGGTGGGCTCGTCGGCCTTGCCGCCGAGCAGCCGGCGCACCGAGGCTGCTTTTACCTCCACCAGGAAGGTTTCCCCGGCGACGGCCAGCAGGAAGGCGCTGCGGTCCGGGTTCCAGATCAGGGTGCCCCGATCCAGGGCGGCCTTGGCCGCGGCCTCCGCGACGCCGGCCCCGGCCAGGGCCTTCTCGATGGGGCTGGCATCCAGCAGGGGCCTGGCTTCCCAGGTGGTGGGGTCCACGCGCAGCAGGGCGACCCGGTTGCCGTCCCGGTTGGTCCGCAGGAGTTCGCCGTCCGGGAGCCAGTCCAGCCGGGTGGCGGCTGGGCCTTCATAGGCCTTCCGGAGGGTCGGATGGCCGACGGCCTCGAGGGTGAGGGAGCCGGTGCCCTGAGCGAGCAGACTAGAAGCGAGGATCAGGCAGGCCAGGGCGGTGCGCAGCGACATGAGAACTCCGGGGGGACGACGAAGGGGCATCCCGGGGGCAGGGCAGGGTCCAATGGGTGGGGAGCCTCAGGCGGGTAGGTGCGGCCGGGTGAGGTTGCGGTGGCCGTCGGCCGTGACCAGCAGGTTGTCCTCAATCCGGATGCCGCCACAGGGGGTGAGCTCATCGATGAGCTTCCAGTCAAAGCAGTTCCGGTATTCGTTGTCCCGGAAGGGCCGCAGCAGCATGGGGATGAAATAGAGGCCCGGCTCCACCGTGAATACCTGGCCTTCGTCGATGGTGCGGGTGGTGCGGAGGAAGGGGTGCTGGGGCGGCGGCGGCGCGGGGGTGCCATCGGGCGCGCCCTGGCGGCCGGCCACGTCGTGCACCTGGATGCCCAGGTGATGGCCCAGTCCGTGAGGGAAGAAGGGGCGGCTGAGGCCATCGGCGACGGCCTCGTCGGGGCTGACCTTCAGGATGCCCTGCTCCTGCAGCAGGCCGGCGATGAGCAGGTGCCCCTGGTGGTGGAGGTCGCCGTAGGGCAGCTGGGGCTTCACCATGGCGCAGAGGTCCAGCTCGATCTGAACCATGCCGTCGATGAGCGCCGAGAACCGGGGGTCGCAGTGGGGCGCCGCCAGGGTCCGGGTGATGTCGGCGGCGTAGCCGCGGACCTGGGCGCCGGCGTCGATGAGCATGACCGCACCGTGCTTCAGCCCGCGCTTGCCCTCGTAGTGGAGGGTGGCGCCCTTCTCGTTGAGGGCCACGATGCTGCCGTAGGGCATCTCGTGATCCACGATGCCGGCCGCCACCACGTAGGCGTGGTGGATCTCCAGCTCGCTGGCCCCGGCCAGGAAGGCGGCCCGGGCGGCCCGGTGGCCCCGGGCGGCGATGACTGTGGCCTCGTCGATGCACTTGACTTCATAGGCGCTCTTGGTGGTGCGGTGCCAGTCCAGGTGGGCCGTCAGCAGGGCGGGGTTCACCTCGAGACCGGCCGCCTCGGCCCGGTCGGGCTCGTTGCCGATGTAGGCCGCCCGGCTGAGGCTGCCCAGTTGCTTCCAGGCGTCCTCCACGGTGCCAACTTCCTCGAGGTCGAAGGCGGCGGCCCAGAAGGGATCGCCGAGTGGCGACTGCTCGTACCAGAAGTCCTCGGGAGCGTAGCGGATGAGGCGCGGACGCTGTCCCGGGCGGATCACCAGCACGTGGTGGGGCCCGGTCATGGGGCACCAGTGGGCGAAGTGGGGGGTCGGGTGGAAGGGGGCGTCCTGGTCATCGGCGAAGTGGGTGTAGACCTTGCCGCTGGAGATCACCAGGGCGTCGTGGCCAGTCTCGGCGAGGGCCACAGCGGTGGTGCGCTGGCGCTCGGCCAGGTGGCTTAGGTAGAGGGCGGCGAGATCGGTCATGGGGTCATCCAGGTGAGGGATAAGGTTGTCAGAGGAACGGGAGTTGGGAAAGTCAGAGGAAGCGGAGCGGCTTCTCCTCGGGGGCAAACCCGTGGCGGACCGCCTTCTCGAAGAACAGGGCTAGGCTCTCCCGCTCGGCCTCGCCCAGGATGTAACTGATGTTCTCGGTGAGGTATTCGTGGAGCTCGATCTTGGTCCAGCCGATGGTCCGCCGGGCCTCCTCCACGATGTCTGGCAGCTGGGCCAGGCCGATCTCCAGGCTCTTGTGGAAGAAGGGACCCACGCCTCCGGGCACCTTCAGGGCCGGCGCATCCTTCCGCACCAGCCACAGGGCGAAGACGAAGGGGAGGCCGGTCCAGGTATGCCATTCCTCTGCGAGGTCCAGCACAAAGAGGCCCTGGCGGGGTGCGCGCATGGCCGCGTCACCGATCATCAGGGCCGCGTCGTTGCCTTCCAGCATCGCGGGCAGGTCCGGCCCCATGTCCACTACTTCCGGGCTCACCCCGTAGCGTTCGCGGAGCAGCAGCTGGGCCAGGACCACACTGGTGCGGCTGGAGGTGTCAAGGGCCAGGCTGCGGATCTGCTCGGGGGGGACCTTGGACAGGATCACCACGCTCCGCACCCGCTTGGGCGAGGCGATGCAGAGCCCCGGCACGATCAGGAGGTCCGGGATCCGCAGGTATTCGATGGAGCTCACGATGCCCGCGTCCACCTCACCCGCCCGCAGGCGGTCGGCGCAGACCGACGGGTAGTGGAACTTCAGGTGGAAGTGCTCCCAGCCCAGCCCGTGCTTGAACCCCTGGTTCAGGGGGGCGGCGTTGAGATAGTCGATGATGGAGAGGCGGAAGGGAGACTCAGGCATGGCTTGAGTCTAGGAGCCAAGGCGGCGCGCGTGAAACCCTTCTGCGATTCCCTTGCAGGTCGCGGTGGCCCTGGCATGATGACTCCATGATCCTCTGGCACTACGAGCTGACCACTCCCATGGGACCGATGCGCGCCGCCTTCGACGGCCGTGGCAGGCTCCAGGAGCTGGTGCTGGAGGGCCATGATCCCCGCAAGACCAGTCCGCTGCCCCCCCGGGAACAGCGGGAGGCGAAGCGCTTTCTGGACCGTCAGATCGAGGCCTATCTGGCAGGCACCCTGCGCACCTTCACCGTGCCCCTGGACCCACAGGGGACCGCCACTGAGCTGCGGGTCTTGGAGACCATCCGGACCATTCCCTACGGACAGACCCGCCAGCCGGCGGACCTGGCCGCCTGGCTGGGCATCGATGAGGACGTGGTGGTCATGGCCTGCGCGGGCAACCCCATCGCCCTGCTGATCCCCGCCCACCGGGTGATCCTGCCGGGTGATGGACCTCTTCCGAAGGCCTTGCGGCACCTTGAGACAGGGATGGGATGGCAGAAGCCCTGATAACAAAAAACCGTGATTCTGCCATGCTGGAGCCCATGCCAGAGACCCTTCACATGCTCAGCACACCCTTTGGGGAGTTGGGCGCAGCCTTCGATGGCGATGGGCGTCTGGCTCAGCTAGTCCGGGTCTACAAGGCGCCCCCGGCACTGCCCGAGGGGCCGCTGCCCCGGAGCCTGCCCTACCTGCGGCGCCAGCTGGAGGCCTATTTCTCGGGCAACCTGCGCGACTTCAACATCCCCATGTTCGTGGAAGGCACCGAATTCCAGCGGCGGGTCTGGAAGGAGCTGCAGAAGATCCCCTACGGCCAGGCTGTGAGCTACCTGGAGCTGGCGCGCCGCCTGGGCGACGAGAAGTGCATCCGGGCCGCGGCCCGCGCCAACGCGGCGAACCCCATCGCCATCCTGATCCCCTGCCACCGGGTGATCGGTTCTGATGGCTCCCTCGTGGGCTACGCCGGCGGGCTGGACATGAAGGAATTCCTGCTGCGCCTGGAGGGGGTCCTCCCCAAGGCGCCGCCCCAGCCGAGGCTGCCGCTGAGCTGGGACTGATTAGCCCGGAAGGATCCGCAGAGGGCCGCGCTCCAGCTCGAGCTGGGTCTCGTTGGTGGCGCCAAAGGCCGCCTTCAGATGGGCCATGCCCCGCTCCATGTCCACGGCCCCGCAGCTAAAGAAGTCCACGGCGGCGAACCCGTGCTCAGGCCAGGTGTGGATGGCGAGGTGGCTCTCGGCGATGATCACGGCGCCGCTGACCCCGTGGGGGCTGAAGTGGTGGAAGCTGTGGGTGACGATGGTGGCGCCGGAGGCGGTGGCGGCCTCGAGCATGGCCTGGGTGATCCGTTCGAGGTCGGCCAGGGGGGCGGCCTCGCAGCCCGTGAACTCGGTGAGCAGGTGGCGGCCCAGCGCGCTCATGGGACTCGGGTCAGGAGCGCCACGCACTCCACATGGCTGGTGAGGGGGAAGAGGTCCAGCACGGCCAGTTGGTGCAGCCGCCAGGCCCCTGCCAGCCGCTTCACGTCCCGGCAGAAGGCCGCGCCGTCGCAGCCCACCAGCACCAGGGTGCCAGCGCCCGCGGTGGCCAGCCGGTCACAGAGGGCGGGTTCCAGTCCTGCCCGGGGCGGATCCAGCAGGATCACATCCTCGGGCTGGCCGAGGCCTTCTGGCACCCACTCTGCCACGTCGGCCACCAGGCACTCAGCGGGCAGGCCCGCGGCCTCCAGGTTGCGCCGGGCCCAGGCCACGGCCGCGGTGCCGGATTCGACCAGCACCCGGTTCTGGAAGCGGTCGCCCAGCAGCGCGGAAAAGAGGCCCACGCCGCCATAGAGGTCGAACAGGGTGTGGCCCTGGAGCTTCCAGTCCCGAAGCAGGGCCCCGAAAGCCTCAGCGGCCCAGGGCGGACTCACCTGGAAGAATGCGCCGGGTTCATGGCAGAGCACAGCCTCGCCCAGCTCGTGGCGGATGGGTTCGGTGGCACGGTGCCAGCCATCGGGCTCGAGGGACCAGGTCCGGCTCCGCTCATCGGTGGCCCATACCTGGCTCGCGGGACTGCCCGTGGAGAGCTCCCAGCGTCCAGGGCGGGTCGTGAGCGCCTGGCCCAGGATGCCCTGCAGCAGCCGGGGGATGGCCTCCGAGAGGGGGTCGGCCGCGGCGGGGCAGGTGGAGACCGGCACTAGGGCGTGACTGTGCCGTCGGAAGTAGCCGAGGGAGGCGCCGTCCCAGTGCAGCTGGATCCGGTGGCGGCGGGCCGTGTCCGGGGCGGGATGCCAGGTCCAGGGTTGGTCTTCGCCCAGCTGGCGCCGCAGCAGGTCCGCGACCATCAGGCGCTTGAGTTCGGGGCCGTGCCGGCCTGCTTCCCAGAGCTCACAGCCGCCGCAGAGGTCAGCTACGGCACAGGCTGCGGGGGCCCTCCGTGGGTCCCGGGTGACCCAGCGGGTGACCCGGCCTTCGCCGTGGCGGGCCTTCCAGATGACATCGGCCTCGACGACTTCGCCGGGAAAGAGGGCGAGCGGCGCCTCCAGCAGGAGCAGCCGGCCATCCTCGGCCCGGCCCACGCCCTTGCCACCCCAGGCGAGACGCTCAATGGATCCCCGCCATCCTTCAGTGCGTGCAGGGGAATTCCGATATGCTGGCGGAACCCCTCTCTTTTTGGAGCCTGATTCCGCCTTGCGATTCACCGTAGCCGTACCCCCAAAGCACCGTAACACCCTCCTGGACTGCGTTGCAGGGGAGATGCGCGGAGCCCTGGTCTTCCAGGAGGGCGCGCCGGCCGACGTGGTGATCGGTGTGCCCGGGGAGGGAGCCTTCATCTCCTGCCACGCCTGGCCTGGTCCCGATGCGGCGGTGGCCCTGCTGAAGGCCGGCTGGGAGCGCGCCAAGGACCGGCGGTCCATGGAGCGGCTCCACGAGGTCGGCCGGGCGCTGGCCTCCGAGCAGAACCTGGACCGGCTGCTGGACCTGATCCTCACCAAGGCCCGGGAACTGGTGAAAGCCGAGGCTGGCTCCATCTACCTGCTGTCCGGGGAGGCGGACCGGAGGGAGCTCCTCTTCGCTCACACGCAGAACGCCCGGGTGAGCCTGCCATTCCACCGCATCGTGATGCCCGCCACCCGGCAGACCCTGGCGGGGTTCGTGGCTCTCAGCGGGGAGACCCTCAACATCCGGGACGTCTACCGCATTCCGGAGGAGGCCCCCTATCGCTTCAATGAAGCCTTCGACAGGCAGGCGGGCTACCGAACGACCTCGATGCTGGTGGTGCCCATGCAGGACACCGAAGGTCAGGTCCTGGGCGTGCTGCAGCTGCTGAACCGATTGGAAGAGGACTCCGGGGACGGGAGCAGCTTCACGACGGAGGATCAGGCCCTCGCTCAGAGCCTCGCGGGGCAGGCGGCGGTGGCGGTGAAGAATGCCCAGCTGCGCCAGGAGATCGAGCTGCTCTTCGAGGGCTTCGTCGCGGCCTCGGTGCAGGCCATCGAGTCCCGGGATCCGGTCACCAGCGGGCACTCCGGGCGGGTGGCAGACCTGACCGTGGCCCTGGCCGAGGCGGTGAACGAAACCCCCAACGGCATCTACGGCGAGCTGCGCTTCACGGACCGCCAGCTGCGGGAGCTCCGCTACGCCAGCCTCCTCCACGACTTCGGCAAGGTGGGCGTCCGGGAGCAGGTGCTCGTCAAGGCCAAGAAGCTGGAGCCCAGCCAGCTGGAGGTCATCCTGCAGCGCCTCCGCCAGCGGGAGATGGAGGAGAGCCTGGAGCTGCTGGCCCTGGCCTGGAAGGGCGGTCAGGCCTTCGAGCCCGCGCGCTGGGAGCAGACGCTGCGGGATCGCCAGGCAGAGACCGAGCGGCTCATGCATCTGGTCAGCCAGAGCAACGAGCCCACAGTCCTGGCCCAAGAAGTGGTCGAGGGCCTGGGGTTGCTCGAGAACCTCTCGTTCACGCACTGGAGCGGCGATCGCCGGGGCTTGGTCGAGCCTGCCGACCTCGCGAGCCTGCGGATCCGCCGCGGGAGTCTCTCAGAGGCCGAGCGCCTCGAGATCGAGAGCCACGTGACCCACACCTACAGGTTCCTGGAGCGCATCCCGTGGACGCGGGACCTGGCCGGGGTGCCCGAGATCGCCTACGCCCACCACGAGCGGCTCAGCGGCCGGGGCTATCCCAGACAACTCGGAGCCGCGGAGATCCCTATTCAGAGCCGGGCCATGGCCATCGCCGACATCTTCGACGCCCTGACGGCCCGGGACCGGCCCTACAAGAGCGCTGTGCCCCTGGAGCGCAGCTTGGCCATCCTCGACGAGGAGGCCCGCGGTGGGGCCATCGACCGTCCCCTGCTGGACCTCTTCATCGAGGCCCGGGTGTTCGAGCGGACGACGGCCCGGAGCTGAGGCTGGAGGCGGAGCGCCGATGCCGTTAAGCTAAACGATTGGAGTTGTCATGTCCGAACGCGAACCGCGCACCATCGATCTGCAGGGAATCATGGATCTGCTGCCCCACCGCTACCCGCTGCTGCTGGTGGACCGGATCCTAGATTTCGAGCCCAAGGACTGGATCCGCGGCCTGAAGAATGTCAGCTACAACGAAGAGGTCTTCCAGGGGCACTTCCCCAGCCGGCCCGTGTTCCCTGGCGTCTACATCGTGGAGGCCATGGCCCAGACCGGTGGCTGCCTCCTCCTGCGGGAGTTCGAGGACCGCGCCAAGAAGGTCATCTACTTCATGGGCATCGACAAGGTGAAGTTCCGCAAGCCGGTGCAGCCCGGGGACCAACTGGTCATGGAAGTGAAGGTGCTCCAGTTCAAGGGCCGCATCTGCAAGATGCGCGGAGAGGCCTTCGTGGGTGGCCAGAAGGTTGCCGAAGCCGAGTTCATGTCCATGCTGATGGATCTGACGGAGGGAGAGTCGAAATGAGCGCACAAGTCCACCCGAGCAGTGTGGTAAGTCCCGAAGCCCGCCTGGGCGAGGGCGTGGTGGTAGGGCCCTTCTGCCTCATAGAGGGCAACGCGGTCATCGGGGCCCGCACCCTGCTCCGCAGCCACATTGTCATCGGCCCCCACACGGAGCTGGGCGAGGATAACGACATCTACCCCCACGCCACGCTTGGCATGGGTCCCCAGGACCTCAAGTTCAAGGGGGCACCCACCCGCCTGAAGCTCGGCCACCGCAATGTCCTCCGTGAGGGCTGCACCCTGCACCGGGGCACCGAAGGCGGCGGCGGGCTCACCACCATGGCCGACGACAACTTCCTCATGACCGGCTCCCACATCGCGCACGACTGCCATGTGGGCAGCAAGAACATCTTCGCCAACTCCGCCACCCTCGCGGGGCACGTGGAGGTGGGGGACGGCTGCAACATCGGCGCCTTCTCCGCCGTCCACCAGTTCTGCCGGGTGGGCCACCACGCCTTCATGGGCGGCTTCACTGTGGCCACCCAGGACGTGCTGCCCTTCATGAAGACCGCCGGCGCCCGGGACACCAAGAGCTACGGCGTCAACACCATCGGCCTCCAGCGCAAGGGCTTCCCGGCCGAGACGGTCGAGGGGCTGAAGCGGGCCTACCGCCTGCTCTTCCACGCGGGTCTGCTGCGCGACGAGGCCCTGGCCCAGGCCGAGCAGGAAGTGGGGCACATCGCCGAGGTCGCCTACCTGCTGCAGTTCATCCGCGAAGCCAAGCGGGGCGTGCATCGTGGCTGATCGCCACCACGCCACCCTCGCCATCATCGGTCTTCCCAATGCCGGCAAGTCCACCCTGCTGAACGCCCTGCTGGGGCAGAAGCTGGCAGCCACCAGTCAGATTCCCCAGACCACCCGGACCCGGGTGCTGGGCGTCATCGACCGGGGCGACACCCAGCTGGCCTTCCTGGACACCCCGGGCATCCACCTGCCCAAGCACGCCCTCAACGAGCGCATGATGGCCCACGTGGAGCAGGCGCTGGAGGAAGCCGACATCGTCCTCTGGGTGGTGGACGCCGATGCGTACCTGGGCACCGGGGAGCACGCCCTGGCCAAGCGCCTGCGCCGGATGGAGCGGCCCACCTACCTGCTGCTGAACAAGGTTGACCTGCTCTCCAAGGGCCGCCTCCTTGAGAAGATCGCCACTTACAAGGACCTGCTCCCCTTCAAGGAGATCGTGCCCATCGGCGCCAAGACCGGCCTGAACTTTGAGCCCCTCTGGGCGCTGCTGGAGCGGGATGCCACCCAGCCGGGCTGGCCCTACGCGGAGGAGGTCTTCACCGACCAGACCGAGCGGTCCCTGGCGGCCGAGTTCATCCGCGAGAAGGTGCTGCGCAAGACCCGCGAGGAAGTGCCCCACGGGGTGGCGGTGCTCATCGAGCAGTGGCTGGAGCCCGGCGAGGCCGACTACCCGGAGGACATGGGTCCCGACGGTGTGTTCATCGCCGCGCGGATCGTGGTGGACCGCGACGGGCACCGGAAGATCCTGCTGGGCAGCGGCGGCGCCATGATCAAGGACATCCGCCAGAGCGCGCAGCGTGAGCTGAAGAAGCTGCTCCAGCGGCCCGTTCGGCTGGAGCTCTTCGTGAAGGCCGACGAGGGCTGGCGCGACCGGCCAGACCGCCTGGACCGACTGCAGCTCTGAGGGCGCCCTAGATGGTGAGGTCCGTGCCCCGGTGGTCGGAATCGAGGGGGTCGAGGCCCTGGGTGCCGGTGATTGGGCCGTACTGCCCCCGGGCGGGATCGAAGGCGAAGACCTCGCCGGTCTCGATCTTGTAGACCCAGGCGTGCAGGTGGAGCATGCCGCTGGCCACGGCCTTGGCCACGCTGGGGTGCTTGCGCAGGTTGTCCACTTGGACCAGCACGTTCTCCTCCACGGTGGCGTGGAGCAGGTCGCTCCCCTTCAGGTGGCCGTAGCTCTCCCACATGATGCGTTCCGTGGTGCGGCAGTGGGCCAGCCAGGCCCGGGTGGCCGGTAGCTCGCCCAGCTCATCGGGGTTCAACAGCGCCCGCATGGCGCCGCAGTTGGAGTGGCCGCAGATGATGATGTGCTTCACCTTCAGGGAGGCGACGGCGAACTCGATGCCGGCAGCCATGCCGCCCATGCTCTCGTAGGGCGGGATGAGGTTGCCCACGTTGCGCAGGATGAATAGCTCGCCGGGCTGCGTCTGCGTGATCAGATTGGGGCTGATGCGCGAATCCGAGCAGGTGACAAACAGCGTCTCGGGCGTCTGCTCATTCTGGTCCAGGCGCTCGAACAGCTCCCGGTGGGTGCTGAAGATCTGGGTCTGGAACTGGTGGATGCCTTGGACGAGCTTCTGCATTCGACCATGTTACCCCGGGTAAGAGCCCTTGTCAGAGGCTCAGGCGTGCCATGTGCTCTTCGGGGGTGATGGGTATGTTGGGCTCGTCGTGGATGATCTTGCCGTCCCGGAGCTTCACGATGCGGTGGGCATGGCGGGCAATGTCCTCCTCGTGGGTCACGAGGATGATGGTGTTGCCCTTCTGGTAGAGGTCCTCGAAGAGGGCCATGATCTCGATGCTGGTCTTGGAATCCAAGGCTCCCGTGGGCTCGTCCGCCAGCAGGATGGAGGGCTCGTTCACCAGGGCCCGGGCGATGGCCACACGCTGTCGCTGGCCACCGGAGAGCTGGTTGGGCATGTGGTCGCTGCGGGTGCCGAGGCCGACGTTTTCCAGGGCGCGCTGTGCCATCTCATGTCGCTGATGGGGTGTCTTGCCCGCATAGATCAGGGGCAGCTCAACGTTCTGCAGCGAGGTTGTGCGGGCCAGCAGGTTGAAGGTCTGGAAGACGAAACCGATCTCCTCGTTCCTGATCTGGGCGAGGTTGTCGTCGCTCATGGCCGAGGCCAGCTTGCCGTTCAGCTCGTAGCTGCCGGCTGTGGGGGTATCGAGGCAGCCGATGATGTTCATCATGGTGGACTTGCCGGAGCCGGAAGGACCCATGATCGCCACATACTCGCCCCGCTGGATCCCCATGGAGACACCGTCCAGGGCCCGCACCTCCATGTCTCCCATCTGGTAGATCTTGGTGATGTCGGTGAGTTGGATCAGGGGTGAATCGGCCATTGGAACCTCGAAGGACCCCGCTGGGTCCTGCATCATCTTCGCAGAACTCCCGGGACAGGTTTAGGAGCGGACTGTGTTTCCCGTTACAATTCCCGCTCACCCGTCATCAGCCTGTAGGTAACACTCCCCGATGATTGCCTCCCTGTTTCTCGCCCTGGGTCGTCCTCTGCTGCGCCTGCGGTACCGGATGCGCGCCGAGGGTCTCGAGCAACAGTCCCCCCGGCCAGGGGCGGGCACGCTGTTCGTGGCAAACCACCCGACCCTGGTGGATCCGTTCCTGCTGCTCACCACGCTCACGCCGCACTTCGCGCCGATCCTGGTGGCAGGGCGGGACCACGCCGCTTCGCTTCCGTTGCGCTGGCTCGCCCAGCTGCTGGGCGCCCGGGCGCTACCGGATCCTTCGGGCCTCGGCGACCGCTGCCGACCTGCACTGGACGCCGAGCTGGCCACGCTCGCCGCTCAGCTGGCCGCCGGCCGCAACCTGCTGCTGTTCCCCGGAGGGCGTCTGGCCCGCCAGCGGACCGAGGACTACGCCGACAACAGCGTGGTGGAGGCGATCCTCCGCCAGGCCCCCGGCGCCCGGGTCGTAGCGGTGCGGCTTCAGGGCCTGTGGGGCAGCCGCTTCAGCGCTGCAGCAGGGACGCGGCCGAGGCTGGGTGTCCAGCTGCTGAAGAGCGTGTTCTACCTGTGCGCGAACGGCCTGTTCTTCATGCCGCGCCGGGAGGTCCGCCTGGTCATGGAGGAAGCCGCCGAGCTGCCGCTGAACCAGGGCCGGGCCGCCCTCAACCGGGCCCTGGAAGAGGCGCTCAACCGAGAGGCCACGGCCCGGACCTTCGTCCCCTATCGGTTCTGGCGAAACCATGCCCCGCGAACCCTGCCGGAGCCGCCCCGGCCTCGGGTCGAGGGGAACACCCGCTCGGTGCCCACCCAGGTGCGAGACGCGGTTCGCCACCACCTGCAGGCGGTGACGGGTCACCCGGACCTCCAGGACGCCCAGACACTGGTGGGCGACCTTGGCCTGGATGCCCTGGGCCACCGAGAGCTCGAACTCTGGATCCAGCGGGCCTATGGCTATACCTGCGGCGATCCCGCCTCTCTGCAGACCGTGGGGGACGTGCTGCTGGCCGCCACGGGCGCCGCCGTCTCCCTGCGCCAGGGTGAACTCAAGGCGGTACCCCACGCCTGGTTCCACACCTGGACCGACCTGCCTATCGAGATGCCCGAAGGCGATACCATCCCCGAGGTCTTCCTCAAGCAGGCCCAGCGGGACCCGCGCCGGGTCGTGATGGCCGACCAGGCAGGCGGCGTGAAGACCTACCGGGATGTGATCACCGCGATCATGGTGCTGAAGCCCCTCTTCGAGCGCCTGGAGGGCACCCACGTGGGGCTCATGCTGCCGGCCTCAGGCGGGGCCAGCATCATCTACATGGCCCTGCTCTTCGCAGGCAAGACCCCGGTGCTGGTGAACTGGACCGCCGGAGCCCGGAGCATGGGCTTCGGGCTGGATCTGGTGGGGGTGCGGCACGTGGTCACCGTGTCCACGCTCGTCAATCGGCTCGACGCGCAGGGTGTGGACCTGGCAGCCGTAAAGGATCGCCTGCTGTTGCTGGACGAGGTCGGCAAGAAGATCTCCCTGCCAACCAAGCTGGCGGCGGCCTTCCGGGCCCGCTTCAACTGGGCCTCCCTGGTGGCGGAGAAGGCGCCCGCCACCGCGGCGGTGCTGTTCACCAGCGGCAGCGAGAGTCAGCCCAAGGCGGTGCCCCTGAGCCACGGCAACATCCTGGCAAATATCCGGGATGCGGCCCTGGCCCTCCACTTCCGGGAAGACGAGCGGGTCATGGGCTGCCTGCCCCCCTTCCACGCCTTCGGCCTCACCACCACCACCATCCTGCCGCTGCTGCTGGGCCTGCGGGTGGTCTACCACCCCAATCCCACCGAAGGCCGCATGCTGGCCCGGATCATCGAGGCCTACCATGCCACGATGCTCGTGGGCACCCCCACCTTCCTCGGGGGCATTCTCCGTATGGCGGAAGACCGGCACCTGGAGTCCCTCCGCGTCGTCGTGTCGGGTGCAGAGAAGTGTCCCGATTCGATCTATGCGACGCTCGCCCGCCGCTGGCCTGGCTGCACGGTCCTTGAAGGCTACGGCATCACGGAGTGCTCGCCAGTGGTCTCCGTCAACCGCGAGGAGGATCCCCGCACCGGCACGATCGGGAAGCCGCTGCTGTCCGTGACGTGGTGCATCGTGGACCTGGACACCGGCTGCCGGGTGGAGCCTGGCCAGCCCGGGATGCTGCTGGTCAAAGGCCCCAGCATCTTCGGGGGCTACCTGAACCCTGATGTGGACTCGCCCTTCGAGACCTTCGAGGGCAGCTCCTGGTACCGCACCGGCGACCTAGTGCGGCAGGACCGCGGCGTGCTCGTGTTTGCCGGTCGCCTCAAGCGCTTCGTAAAGCTGGGGGGTGAGATGGTCTCCCTCCCCGCCATCGAGGAGGCCCTGTCCCGCCGCTTCCAGGGCGAGGACGAGACTGAACCCGTCTTGGCCGTGGAGGCCTCGCTCGAGGAGCTCAACCCGGACCTGATCCTGTTCTCGGTGGCTGGGATCGGCCGCGATGACGCCAATGCCGTCATCCGCGCGGCGGGGCTGTCGTCTCTCCACAACATCCGCGTGGTCCGTCACATCGACCAGATCCCCACCCTTGGTACCGGCAAGACCAACTACCGGGCGCTCAAGGAGATGCTGGGCGAGGCTCCGGCCTAAGGCAGGGTCTCGATCAGCAACGCGAGGCCCAGGCCTCCGCCGATGCCGAGGGTGGCCACGCCCAGGCCGCCGCCCCGCCGCCGCAGCTGGTGGATGAGGGTGCAGATGATCCGGGCGCCCGTGGCCCCGATGGGGTGCCCCAGCGCAACCCCGCCCCCGGCCACGTTCAGGCGGTCCGGCGGGAGCCCCAGCTGCTGCTGGCAGACCAACAGCTGGGTGGAGAAGGCCTCATTCAGCTCCCAGAGGTTGATGTCGGCCACGGTCATCCCATGGGCGGCCAGCAGGCGCTGCACCGCTGGCACGGGGGCTTCCCCCATATCCAGGGGATCCACGCCCGCCTCGCTCCAGCCCAGGATCCGCGCCAGGGGGAGCGCGTCGCCGGCGTGGTCCCGGCGGCCCAGAAGCAGGGCTGCCGCGCCATCCGAGAGGGCCGAGGCATTGCCGGCGGTGATCTGGCCCTCGGGCTCGAAGACGGGGGCCAGGCGGCCCAGACGCTCCGGCGTGACGTCGGGATGGACGCACTCGTCGTGGTCCAGGGCTGGATGCGCGGCCAGCTCGGCCGTGAAATCGGCCTGGGCGGCGCGCTGGTGGCTCTCGGCGGCCCAGGAATCGGCCTCCAGGCGGGTGATCCCACGCTTCCGGGCCAGCTGCTCGATGGTCTCGCCCATGAGCAGTCCGGTCACCGGGCAGCGCAGGCCATCCTGGTGCATGACGTCCGGCAGCTGGCGGTGCCCCATGCGGAAGCCCCAGCGCAGCCCCGGCACCAGGTGGGGAGTGTCCGACATGGCCTCGCTGCCGCCCGCCAGCACGGGGCCCGAGCCGGGGTCCGCCAGCTGCTGGGCGGCGAGGATGACCGTCTGGAGGCTCGAGCCGCAGGCCATGTTGATCGTGAAGGCGGCCGTGTCCTGGGCCAGCCCGGTCCTGAGCGCCAGGGTGCGGGCGGGGTTCATCCCCTGGGTGTGGCTGCGGGCCATGCCCCAGAGCACGCGCGCCGGGCGGGGCAGGGCCGGGTCTGCGGTGAGGACCTCCACCACGGTCTGACCGAGCGGGACGGCACCCCGTCCTGCCAGACTGCCGCCATAGCTGCCCTGGGGCAGCCGCCGGGCCGCCAGGATGAGCACTTCACAGGTGGGTCTCATGGCTCGGGATCCCAGTCGTCTGGGGTCGGTTCCCGGGGGCCGAGGCGGGCATCCGGGGGGAACCAGGCGTTCCAGAGGGCCAGATGCCGGGCGACATACTCGCGTCCCCAGAACCGAAGTCGGCTCTCCCAGGGACGATCGTCGGTCCGGGCCGGGACGCCCCAGGCCTGGAGTCCGATCTGATCCGCCAGGTAGAGCGCCCTGGGCAGGTGAAAGTCCGAGGTGACGATCACCGCCTGGCGCTGGCCGAAGACCACCTGGGCGCGGCGGAGGCTGTCCCAGGTGCGCAGTCCGGCGTAGTCACTGACGATGCGAGTGGCCGGCACGCCCTGCCTGACCAGCCAACGGCGCATGGCCTGGGGCTCGTTGTAGGTGGGGTGGCGGTTGTCCCCGGACACCAGGAACCAGCGCACCTTGCCTGTCCGGTAGAGCTCGTGGGCGGTGCGCAGCCGACCTTCCAGGATCGAGGTGGGCTCCCCGTCCCCATAGACGCCTGCGCCCAACACCAGCACCGGCCCGCCCACCACCGGCATCTGGTCGACGGGATAGATCTGCAAATGGTGCATCGCGGGGAACCTAACCAGAGTCCAGAGCAGATCTCCGAGGAGGAGCATCGCTGGGAGCAGGATCAGGGGCCACCGGTGTTGCCAGCAGCGATGAAGGAAGGCGGAGATGGACATCGTGAGTTAGCATAGACCTTTCGTCCGCCAAGACCCACGGACCTCCGTTCCCGTTCGAGACTTCCATCGAGACCCGTTGATGATCATGCGCCTCCTTCCCGCCGTCTCCCCCTCCCGGACCCCCTTCCCCGGCACCCTCCGGGTATTGGCGCCGCTCGCGCTGGTCCTGGCCGCTGGCAGCACGGGCTGCTTCCGGGCCACGGGGATCTCCCGGCCCGACGTGGTGGTGGAGGAGATCGCGGCTGCGGGTGGCGACCGGGTCTCGGGCCTGAAGGCCACGGCTGGTCCCGGGGACTACTACCTGGGCAACGACAGCGTCCACCTCGCCGTGGATGGCGCGGTCTACGGGGACCGCGAGGGCCAGCTGGGTGCGGCTTCGGGAGGCGCGATCCTGGACGTGGGCTCCATCGCCCTGGACCAGAGCTTCCACCGAGTTCCCATGCCCACTGATCTGGTGGAGCGGCTGGGGCTGGTGGCCAACCAGGATCCGGACCTGCCCGTGGTCATCGACCGGTTCACGCCCTCCTCCAACGGGGGCTCGGTCTACCTTGAGATGCAGGGGGGACTGCTGGACACCAAGGGCAAGCTGGGCGCGGCGAAGGACGCCCTGGGCCGGGTCACTGGGGTGTCGGTGGTGCACCGGATCACCCTGAACAAGGCTGATGCCTTCTTCCTGCTGGAGACCACGCTGACCAACGGGAGCGGGGCTACCCTACCGTTGCGAAATGTTGGGGACTACCTCGCCCAGCGGGGAGGCGGTCTCCGCTTCGTGGTGCCCGCAATCTCCACCTTCACGGGCGCGCCTCTCAGCACCTGGGGGGTCGAAATCCCGGGTTCGGACTTCTCCGCCCCGCTGACCAGCAGTGTGGTCGCCCCCATGGTCGGCCTCATGGGCGCCGAGTCGGCCGCCAACACCAGCGACTATCACGCTTCCCTGGGCATCCTTCCGCTGGGCGTCGACAGCGTCCTGGTGGCTTCGGACCCGCAGCAGGCCCTCACGGAGAACCGTCCGAAGTTCCCCGGTCGGCTCGTGGTGGGCAGCCCCGCGGTGGCGAACCTTGCGACGGGCCAGTCGGTCAGCTACCACCGCCGCCTCTACGTCACCGGCGGGGCCAGCTCTGTCGGCTCCCTGCCGGCCCAGACCACCACGCTCTTCACGCTGATGACCCAGGCCCGGGCCGGTTTCCGGACCGAGGATGTGGGCTACCTGGCCTACACCAGCTCCGGGACCGCCGTCCGGGGTGGTCCGCTCCAGGCTGAGTTCAGGTTCGAGCGCTACACCTACACCGGTAGCCAGGCTTTCAACCTGAGTGACCCCACCAGCCCGGCCAACCAGCCCGCCAACTGGCGACTGGAGCGGGTGGAGTGGCGGGAACCCACCGACATCGCGGCCGGCATCTCCAGCATCGGGATGTTCCTGCCGGCCATCCCCGATGGCACCAGCGGGCAGTCGCAGCGGTACCGGATTACAGCCCGGAACAGCCTCCAGCAGAGCTCCCCGCTCTATCTGGGAACAAACACCCTGGATACTACCCGTCCCGCCCTCGCCACCCCCATGACCCCTTCCAAGACCCAGAATTGGCAGGTGCTCGAGGCCATCAGTCCCGAACGAGATCAGGTCATTGACGGCTCCGGGAACGTCCTCCGGCAGACTCAGACTCCCCACACCTTCTCAGCCCGCCAGTCTGGGACGCTGGAATTTGCGGGCATCAACCCGCTGCGCATCACTCTGCAGGGCATTGGCGTCGCCGATCCCAACATGCAGCGCGTCCGTCGGCTCGCCAGCGCCTACAACGAGATCCTCAAGGGCAAGCTCGCGGTCGGAACGAACTACGGTGCCTACCAGTACACCGCCGGAAACCAGGTATTTGGCACGGCCTTTGGGGTCACGGCAGCCGCCACCTTGATGTATTTCCCCGCTGGGAACTATGTCGCCTATGCCACCCGGGGTCCTCTGTCCCACCTGGACTCCATACCGGTGAAGGCCTTCGAGGGTCAGAACGACACGTCTCATGGCTTCGTGGTGGCGCCGCCCTCCCTGCCCACGGGCTGGACCAGCTTCGATGTTCCCGGACCCACCCAGGCCACCACGGGTGGCTTCAATCCCGGCGAGCTGCTCAGCTCAGCCGTGGCTGAGGGCGTCCAGGTCGTCACCCGCACGGAAGAAGACTCCCTCACGGATCCGGCGGCCCTCCAGGCGGACTTCCGGTCCGAGATTGACAACACGCTCCTGGTCACCGACGCCCAGCGGGCGCCCATCGGCAGTGACCCCTTCGTGGTCGGCGCCCGCAGCGCCGCCCTCGGCGACGGATTCGCCACCGCCCTCTTCACGCCCGCCCCCACCACCGACCGGAATGGCGGCGCGCGCCCCTCCAAGGGCTGGAACCTGGCGGACTTCATCACTCAGGCCGAAGGCGGCTATACCGTCATCCATCGGCCCCGTGGACCCGGTGGCCTGTTCACGGTCCGCGCCTTCAACCGCACCCTGCCCCTGGGTACCGGCGTGAACGCCTGGTGGACCACGACTGGCCCGGCTGCGCTCGGCAAGCGCATCGGAGACTTCGACGCCCTGGAGCTCCTGCGTGGCGAGGGCTTTGATCCTGCCAACCCAACAACCTGGATGGCCGAATTTACGGCGGTCCGCGACGACTGGTATGCCCTGCTGAACCAGCAGACACCGACGGCTTTCACCAAGGGGCTGGGGCTCTCCTCGGCCCGCTACAGTCTGGACACGCCTGTGGGCCTCGCCAGGACCTACCTCAAGGTCGGCGTCACGCTGGGTCAGGCTGACCTTAGCCCCGTCCTGAAGGCCCTCCGCAGCGGCGCCGCGGTGGCCTCCACCGGCCCCATGCTGGATGTCTCGGTGAGCGGGATCGGTCCTGGCGGCCTGGTGTCGGGTCCCACAGCCAGCGTGTCGGTGAGCATCGCCCTCTATGCCCCTGACTGGGTGCCCGTGGACGAGGTGCGCGTGGTGGTGAACGGCTCGAGCACGCCCATCCAGGTGCCCCTGAGCAGCTTTACCGCTTCCACGACCGACTTCCGCCTCCGGACGGCCACGGTCACGGTGCCCATGCCCGTGGGCAAGGATGCCTGGCTGGTGGTGGAGGCCGGCGTCGCGCGAAGCACGACGGGGGTCTACCGGGCCGGGACGCCCTGGAACAAGATCATGAAGGGCCTGTATCCCATCGCCGTGACCAACCCGATCTTCGTGGATGTCACCGGCGGCGGCTACACTCCTCCTGGACTCTGATCAGCAGGAGTGGAACATGGCGGACTGGCTTCCGGAACGATTGCCGGAAGATATCGATGCTGAGCGGTCGTTCCTGGCGACCTGCTGTGCCCCCGGGGCAGGATTCGTAGCTAGTGAGGCTGTGTTCACCCTGGTGGAGGAGGACTTTGTCCACCCCGCTCACCGGGCGGTTTTCCGGGCGCTGAAGACCCTGATCGAAGCCCAGGTGGAGGTGAATTCCCTCACCCTGAAGGACGCCCTTGATCAGGACGACAGCCTGAACAAGGTGGGCGGTTTCACGGGTCTCACCGACATCCTGATGGCCGAGGATGTCGAGCGGCCGCAGGTCCTGGCCAATGTCATCCGCCGCAAGGCCAAGCTGCGCCGCCTGGTCCACCTCGGCGCCCAGCTGGTCCGCCAGGCGGCAGAGGAAGACGAGGCGCCGGAAGTGCTCGTGGACCTCACGGCCCAGAGCCTGTTCCAGCTCGCGCAGGGAGATGCCAAGACCAAGGGCCTGCTGCCGATCCAATCCATCGCGGACGATGCCATGGTCCGCCTGTCCGACCGCATGGAAGGCCGCCTCTCCACCGGCATCCGGGTGGGCTTCAGCCGCTTCGACGACCTCACCCAGGGCTTCCAGCCGGGCAACCTCATCGTACTCGCGGCGCGGCCCGGCATCGGCAAGACGGCCCTGGCCCTGAACTGGGTCCTCAATGCGGCCCGGGTGGGAGGTCACTGTGGCGCCTTCTTCAGCCTCGAGATGAGCCACGAGGAGGTTTTCCTGCGCCTGCTCGCGGCCCAGAGCCAGACCAACATGAAGGACCTCCAGTCCGGCCGAGCCTCAGGCCAGATGGAGAAGGTCCTGGAGAGCCGCGATGCGCTGGTCCAGATGCCGCTCTACATCTGCGACCAGGCCTCGATCACCGTACCCCTCATCCAGAACATGATCGTCAAGCAGGGCAGCCAGAACAACCGCCGCGTGGAGTTCGTGATTGTGGATTACCTGCAGCTCATCAGCAGCCCCGAAGGCAGCCGTGGGGCCAAGCAGAACGAGGCCGTCCGCATCGGCGAGATCAGCCGAGGCCTGAAGCTCATGGCGAAGGACTTTGGCATCCCCGTGGTGGTGCTCTCCCAGCTCAACCGCGAGGTGGAGCATCGCACCGGTGGTCGCCCCCAGCTGAGCGACCTGCGGGACTCGGGCGCCATCGAGCAGGACGCGGACATGGTGGCCTTCATCCACCGGAAGATGATGCCGTCCGCCAACGAAGAGCCGGACAACACGGCTGAGCTGATCGTGGCCAAGCACCGCAACGGCCCCACGGGCCTCATCCAGCTACACTTCACGGGGGAGCATGCGCTGTATCGCGAGCTGATCCGGGAGACCAGCAGCTTCGGGTGAGCACGCTGGCGCCTACTCCAGCCCGAAGGTGGAATTCTCCAGTTCCTTTTTAACAAAGGCCATGAACAGGTCGCCGGTGGCGCCGTCGATGATGCGGTGGTCGAAGCCCAGGCTGCTGAACATCATCTGCCGGATGGCGATGAAGTCCGTGCCGTCGGGGCCGGTGACCACCACCGGCCGCTTCACGATGGCGCCCACGCCCTGGATGGCCACCTGGGGCTGGTTGATGATGGGCAGGCCGAAGGTGTCCCCGTAGACACCGGGATTGGTGATGGTGAAGGTGCCGCCGCTGATCTCGTCGGGCTTGAGCTGCTTGGCGCGGGCCCGTTCGGCCAGGTCGTTGAGGCTGCGGGCCAGCCCGCCCAGGTTCATCATGTCGGCGTTGCGCACGACGGGCACGATGAGGCCCCAGTCCAGGCTCACGGCGATGCCAAGGTTGATATCCTGCTTGTAGACGATGTTGTCGCCGTCCACGGAGGCGTTGACGACGGGATAGGCCCGCAGAGCCTTGCAGGCAGCCATCATCACAAAGGGCAGGAAGCTGAGCTTGGTGCCGAACTGGGCCTCGAAGGCCTGCTTGTGCTTGTTGCGCAGCTGCGCGACCCGGGTCATGTCGATCTCGAAGACCGTATAGACATGGGCCGAGGTCCGGCGGCTGGCGACCATGCCGTCGGCGATGACCTTCCGCATGCGGCTCATGGGCTCCACCTTCACCCGCTCGCCGGGGGCAAAGGCGGGCAGGGCGGGGGCCGGTGGCAGGGCCAGGGCGGGCAGGAGGCCCAGGGTTGGTGCCGAGGGATCATGCACGGCTGGCAGGACCGGCGCGATGCCCGCAGGGGTCGGGGCCGCGGGGCTCGGGCTAGCGAGGTGGGCCTCCAGGTCTTCCCGCGTGACCCGCCCGGCTTGGCCGGTGCCCTGGAGCCGGCTGAGGTCGATGCCGTGCTGGCGGGCCATCTCCCGCACCAGGGGGCTGCTCTTGGTGCGGAGGCGGTCCTCCAGGCTGTTCGCGTCCTCGATGCCTCCCGGCTGGGCGGCGGCGTCAGGCGCGGCAGCTGCCGGCGGCGCCGGGGGCGTCAGGGTCGGTGCGCCAGGGCTGGCGGGCTTCTCCGAGGCGTCCCCGATGCGGGCCACCACCGTGCCCACGGGCACCGTGAGGTTCACATCCACCAGGATCTCTAGGAGCGTGCCGGTGGCCGGGGCAGGGATCTCCGCGTCCACCTTGTCCGTGCTGATCTCGTAGAGAGTCTCGTCCTTCACGATGGCGTCGCCGGCTTGCTTGTGCCACTTGAGCACCGTGGCTTCAGCAATGCTCTCGCCCATCTGGGGCATGACAACGTCGAAGGCCATGGGGTGCTCCTAGGCAGGCAGGGGAGGGGTCTTGAGGTGGTGGCGGGTGAGGGCCTGGAAGGCATGGGCCACCTCCAGCAGCTTGACATCCGAAAGGGCCGGCCCGATGAGTTGGATGCCGACGGGCAGCCCCGCGGTGAAACCCGCAGGCATGGAAAGACAGGGCAGGCCGGCCAGGGAGGCGGGCACGGTGTAGGCGTCGGCCAGATACATGGCCAAGGGATCCGTGGTGCGGGCGCCGAAGGGGAAGGCCACCCCGGGGCTGACGGGGGTGGCGAGCAGGTCCACGGAGGCAAAGGCCTGGTCGAAGTCCTGGGCGATGAGGGTGCGGGCCTTGAGGGCCTTCAGGTAGAAGGCGTCGTAGTAGCCCCTGGAGAGACAGAAGGTGCCAAGCAGGATCCGGCGCTTCACTTCGTCCCCAAGCCCGGCATCCCGGGTTTCGGAGATCATCCCAGGCAGCGTCTCGGCTTCGGCCCGGTCACCGAACCGAACCCCGTCGAAGCGGCTGAGATTGCTGGAGACCTCGCTGGTGCAGAGGAGGTAGTAGGTGTCGATGGCATAGCGGGTATGGGGCAGGCGGACCTCGCGAATTTCGGCGCCCTGCTCTGCGAAGGCCTGGATGGCTGCTTCCAGGAGCTGCCGGGAGCCGGTCTCCAGGCCCTCGCCGAAGTAGTCCGCAGGGATGCCGATGCGCAGACCCCGGAGGTTCGCGGGGGCGAGCGGCAGGAGGCGCTCGCGTCCGGGCAGGTCCACGGAGGTGCTGTCCAGGGGATCCCTGCCGGCCATGGTGTGGAACGCCAGGGCGATGTCTGCGGCGCTGGCGGCCACCGGACCCACCTGGTCCAGGCTGGAGGCCATGGCGGTGAGTCCGTAGCGGCTGAGAACGCCGTAGGTGGGCTTGAGGGCGGTCACATTGCAGAAGGAGGCCGGCAGCCGGACCGAGCCGCCGGTGTCGCTGCCCAGGGCCAGGGGCGCGTAGCCTGCCGCCACCGCCACGATGGAGCCGCTGCTGCTGCCGCCGGGCACCCGGCTGGTATCCCAGGGGTTGCGCGTCAGCCCGAAGGCGCTGTATTCCCCACTGGACCCCATGGCGAATTCGTCCATGTTCGCCTTGGCCACGGGCACAGCCCCCGCTTCCAGGAGTCGGCGCACCACTGTGGCGTCATAGGGGGCCCGATAGCCCTTGAGCACGCGCGACCCGCAGGACATGGGCAGCCCGGTCCAGTTCAGGTTGTCCTTGAGGACCACGGGAAGGCCGAGGACCGGGGACCGCTCCCCGGCCCGCAGCCGGCGGTCAGCCTGCCGCGCGAGCTCGAGGCTCAAGCCTTCCTCCCTCGAAAGGACCGCGTTCAGCTGGCCATCCAGGCGGGCCATGCGCTCAAAGGAGGCTCGGACCAGGGCTTCGGAGGACAGGTCACCGGCATCCAGGCCTTCGCGCCAGTCCACCGCCATGCCCAACCCCATGCCCACTCCTCCAGAGCCTTCTACTGTGCCACTTCAACCGCATCCCTTCCAGCCCGGGACGCCGGTTTCCTGAGCGTCAGGAGACGGACCCATGTATGTACCACTACCTAGAGGCAAAAACTGAGCTAAGATCCTTTGCTCACGCCCCATGATCTCCGCCGCCCCTGCCCTGAACGGGTTTTGGGCGCACTCTGGAATCCGATGAACCCATTCAACGTCCTGGAAATCTCGCCCGATGCTTCGCCCGAGGACATCAAAGCCGCCTACCATCGGCTGGCCAAGCGCTGGCACCCAGACCGCTTCATGGGAGAAGAAAAGGCCGAGGCGGAGGCACGGTTCCGGGAACTGGCGGAAGCCTTCAGCATGCTGAAAGATCCGGCCCGACGGCTCCAGCTTCAGCAGCAGCTGCCCAAGTCCCCGTCCAGTGCGGCGCCGGAGCCAGAGCTGGCCCAGGAACGGAGCCCAGAGGACTGGGCCGCCATGGCCCGGACGGCCTTCGATGACGGCAAGGTGGATCAGGCCCGCGCCCTCATCCACTACGCGATCCGGCTCGATGGGACGAAGCCCCAGTACCACGCTCTGCTGGCGTCCATCCTGGAGCGGGAGGGCGGGGACCTCCGCGCCGCCGTGAAAGCCCTGGAGACGGCCGTGCGGCTCGCTCCTCGGGATGTCGACAGCCACATCCGATTGGCTCAGCACTTCCAGACGCTTGGGCTTGCCGCCCGAGCCCAGGGCCACCTCCAGCTGGCCCGGGAGCTTGCCCCCAACAATCCGAAGCTGCGCGCCCTTGATCGGCGTGCCAAGGGGGCATCCGCTTCCCCTGGCTCAGCGCCGAAGCGGGGGGCCCCCGAAGAGCCCCCGGGTGCCATTGATCAACTTAAGAGCCTGTGGGGCCGATTGACGGGGAAGGGTTGACCATGGGGATTTTCGCTGCAGGTGTCACTGATGTCGGTTGTGTCCGAAAACACAACGAGGACAGCCTGCTGTCTGATCCCGCATTGGGCCTCTTTGTGGTGGCTGACGGACTCGGTGGCCATGCTGCAGGAGAGGTGGCCAGCCAGATCGTTGTGGAGACCGTCGGGCGATTCGTAGGGGAGACCCTGGAGAAGGACCGCACCTGGCCTGTGGAATACGATCCTGCCCTCAGCTACGACGGGAACCGGCTCAAGGTCTCGTTCCTGCTCTCCGACCAGGCCATCGCGGAGGACATCCGGCGCAATCCTGAGCGGGAGACCATGGGCTCTACGGTCGTCGCTGGTCTATTTCACGGCGCCCGGGTGACCCTTGCTCATGTGGGGGACAGCCGGGCCTACATCCTCGGCCCCGAGGGCATCCGTCAGGTGACGCGGGACCACAGTTGGGTCGCGGAACAGGTGGCCAATGGGGTCCTTACGCCCTCAGAGGCCCGGGTCCACCCCTTCCGGAATGTCATCACCCAGGCGCTCGGCAATGGCGGCGACCTGGATGTGGAGGTCCAGGAGTTCCACCTCTCGGTTTCGGAGCAACTCTTGCTTTGCTCGGACGGCCTGTCGGGAATGATCGCCGACAAGCAGATCTGGGAGATC
Source organism: uncultured Holophagaceae bacterium (assembly GCA_903843705.1). Classification (GTDB taxonomy): domain Bacteria; phylum Acidobacteriota; class Holophagae; order Holophagales; family Holophagaceae; genus Geothrix. The sequence continues at coordinate 39,536 of CAIMQW010000063.1, forward strand.
GTCAGGACCTCTAAAGACCTTCAAAGTGCTGTAGAATCATTGATTTTGGTAGCCAGGGAGCATGGAGGGGATGACAATATCACAGCGATTCTGGTAGGGCTTGATTCTGAATAAGTGTGATCTAACATCGATAGTTAACCTTGACCTAGTTCATTCCGACGCTACCCTTCCTTTATAGTTTATTTCTCCTAGTGAGGCATCCGGTGGGCCTTTTCGGTAGCAAAACCAAGAGCCTTGTCGGCTTGGACATTGGCTCAAGTTCGGTGAAGGTGTGCGAGCTTCAGTTGGTCGGCAAGGGGGCCAATGCCCGCTACCGGCTCCAGAAGCTGGGCTTGGTGCCCCTTCCGGCCGACGCCATCGTGGATGGCGACATCATGGATAGCAACGCGGTTGCGTCAGCTATCCGTCAGGTGCTTTCGGAACAGAAGATCAAGGCCAAGGAAGTTGCCATCTCGGTGTCAGGCCAGCAGGTGATGGTTAAAAAAGTGACTTTTCCTCTCATGAGCCAAGCTGAGCTGGCCGAATCGGTCCGCTGGGAAGCCGAGAGCTTTTTCCCCGCGGGACAGGGGTTGGACTCCTACGCCCTGGATTACTACCTCATCGAGGAGCGTGCGAACGACGGCAACATGGATGTGGTCCTTGTGGCTTGCCGGAAAGACAAACTCGAGGCCTATGTTAGCTGTGTCGCCCAGGCTGGCTGTGTGCCCAAGGTTGTGGATGTCGATGTGTTTGCCGTACAGAATGCCTATGAAATCAACACCTCGGGTGGCAATCGGGATGAAGTGGTGGCCCTGGTGAACATGGGGGCTACCTTCACCAACCTGACCATGATGGTGGGTGGGAAGTCGGTCTTCTGGCGGGACATGGCCTGGGGCAGCAGCCGCTATTCTGAGAAGCTCATGGAGGACTGGGGTGTGAGCCGGGAGGCTGCCGAGCTTCTGAAGCGCAACCAGACCGCCGAAGGGCGGGAGCCTGAGGAAGTCCATCCCTCCATCAACGCCGTCTCCGATGCCTTCGCCGACGAACTCACCCGGACCCTCGACTTTTTCAAGAGCAGCTTCAAGGTGGACCGCCTCGACAGAGTCTTGGTCTCCGGAGGGGGTTCCATGTCCTATGGGCTCTTGGAAATCCTTGGTGATCGGCTGCGCGTGGCGGTGGAGCGGTTCAATCCATTCTCGCTGATTGAGGTTGATGGACGCACTGAGGATCCCGTGACGGTCCGGGACATTGGCGGCGCTGCGGCGGTCGTTGTCGGGCTGGCCATGCGCCAAGTGGGGGACCGATGATCAAGATCAACCTGCTCGGTGATGCGCTGACCCAGGCCGGGGGCAAGAAGGGCGGTGACAAGAACGCCGCCGAGCCGGCCCAGATCTACACGGGTGAAGGCAGCAGCCGCTCCAGCCTGCCCATCGCCGGCGTGGTGGTGGGCCTAGCCTTCACGGCCCTCGGCGGAATCTACTTCCTGTGGCTGAACAACGAGGTCACCAAGGCCGAGCGGAAGAAGGCCGAGCTAGAGCTTGACCGGAAGCAGTACGAGCCATACATCGCCCTCGAGAAGAAGTTCCGGGAGAAGAAGGAAGCCCTTCAGAAGAAGGAAGAGGTGATGACCACCCTGAAGCGCCAACAGGCCCTGCCGGTGCATTTCCTCGAGGAACTGGCCAACAGCCTGCCCGACGATGTGTGGTTCAAGCGAGTCTCGCAGAAGGGCATGCAGGTGACCATTGAAGGAGAGGGTCGCAACTTCGAGGCCATCAACGCCTTCTATGGCAATCTGCAGTCCAGGACCCGCTGGTTCAAGAAGATCGCCTACCCGGGCGCGAAACGGGGGGCCAATGGCGCCTTCGAATTCACCATCTCCTTCGAACTCCAGAACGCCGTCTGAGGTAGGCCATGAATCCCCAACTTCAGAAACAGATTGGCTTGGGCGCACTGGTCGGCATCATCCTGACTGGGCTGGTCTACTTCTACCTCGGTGGGAAGCGAACCGACCTCGAGGCACTCCACGCCGAGAACCACAACCTCCAGGCCCAGGTCGACAAAGGCAAGCTCCTCAAGTCGAGCTACGAAAAACTGCGGGAAGAGGTCGCCAAGCAGGACAAGCGCATCGAGGAACTGATCAAGATCATGCCCTCCGACACAGACTACGGCGAGATCCCCTATCGCATCAAGAAACTGGCCGACGACGCGGGCATCGACCAGGTCGCCTTCTCTCTGAAGCCCGAACGCAAGGACGCCTACTACACCGAGAAGCCTGTGGAGTTCGAGTTCCGCGTGGGGTACCACACGTTCGGACAGTTCGCCTCCCTGGTGTCGGGCTACGACAAGATCATCAATGTTTCAAACATCGAGTTCACCCGAAAGGCTGACATCCGCTCCCTTTATCCAGCCACGGTGAAGTGCACCATCAGCGCTTTCGTCTACAATCCGGAACCTCCCCCGGCTGAACCTGTCAAGAAGCCCGCTGCGGCCCCGGCCGCTGCTGGCAAGGAGGACTGAGGCCGCCTATGACCCGACGAACCCTCTCTCTCACCCTGCTCCTCAGTTCCGTCCTGCTTGCGCAGGCTTCGAAGGGGCCTGCGCCGGCTCCCGCCCCTGCCGTGGCGCCCGTTGAGGATGTTGGCATCATCAATGCCACACCCTACAAACCCTCCATTCTTCGGGATCCGTTCTCCGCTCCGCGAGATGAGCGCCCGGTTGATGCCCAGGACATCCTGGATGACATCGCCGTCAAGGGCATGATTCGCAAGGATGGCAAGAACTTCGCGATCGTCTCGGACAGCCGCGGCAACGTCCGCTGGCTGCCCGTCGGTCACCGGTTCAAGGATGCAGAGATTACCGCCATCAGTGAAAAGTCGGTCACGTTCCATCAGTGGGAACTGAACACGACCAACCGTTCGATTTTCCGTACTGTCACGAAGACGTTCAAGCGTGAGGAGGGTAAACGATGAATGCTCGCCTGAGTTCCTTGCTGGTCGCAGGGGGCGTGGTCCTGGCGGGGATCCACCCGGGGTCCCTCCATGCCGCTCCTGCCCTGGAGACGGCCGCCCGCAAGGCTACCCTGATGTCCGCCGCACTTGAGGCCGATGGGGCTGGGGCCAAGGTCCTGCTCCGTGTGGCTGGGCTGACCTCCAAGCCTGGGGTCCAGGTGCTGCCCAATCCCGCCCGCGTGGTGCTGGACCTGCCCGGCATTGACCGGGGCACCGCGGTCACCCGCCAGGATCTGAACCTGCTGACTCATCCTCTAATCCAGAAGGTCCGGCTCGCCCAGTTCGCACCGGCACCCAAGCCCGTGACCCGGATGGTCCTTGAGGTCGCTGCCGGTACCCAGGTCCTGGTGGAGGTCACGCCTGAAGGCATTGAGCTGCTCCTGACGCCCGGCGAAGGTCGGGTGCAGGCACGCCTTGAGGCCAACAGCCGTCCCCAGGCCCCTGTGGCGACCCCGGTGACCGCATCCGAGGTCGTCTCGCTGCTGGCGTCTTTTGAGGTGGCTCCGGCACCCGCTCCCGCTCCTGTGGTTGCGCCCAAGTCTGCCCCAGTTGAAGTTGCCGAAGTGGCGCTGCCGCCGGTGGCCTTGCCGGTGGCCCCTGCCATTGCCGAGCCGAAGGTTGTCGCCCTGAAGCCCCTGGCGCCGCTCCCTGCGGTAGGCGGTGCCTTCCAGTTGCTGCCTCAGGTGGCCACGGTCACCGCTCTGCCGGTCGCCACCCCGGACGCTGTGCAGGTCCCCGAGCCCGAAAAGCCCCGAGCGGCTGCTCCTGTCCGGTCCTCGAGCCGCACCCTGGGTGAGAGCCAGACCAAATACACCGGGTCCAAGATCACCATCGACCTGCAGAACACTGAGATCCGGGATTTCCTCAGGATCCTTGCGGAAACCGGAAAGCTCAACTTGGTCATGGACCCCGATGTGCAGGGCAATTTCGGGTTCAAGTTCACGGACACCCCATGGGATCAGGTCCTAGACGTGGTCCTGAAGCACGCAGGCCTGGGCAAAGAGATCCAGAACGGCGTACTCCGCGTGGCCAAGGTTGACAAGCTCCAGAAGGAAGAGGAAGAGCGCAAGAAGCTCGACGAGATCAGGGCTCTGGCTGGGGAACTGCAGACCATCACGCGTCCCCTCTCCTACGCCAAGGTTGGCGAGGTCCAGAAGATCCTCAAGGACATCCTCTCCAAGCGCGGCTCCGCCATTCTGGATGAGCGCACCAACACCCTGATCATCACGGACCTGCCCCAGCGCATCCCGGTCATCGAGGACCTGATCCAGACCCTCGACGTCCAGATCCAGCAGGTGCAGATCGAAGCCCGGGTGGTCGAGGCCAACAAGGACTGGCAGCGCCAGTTCGGAGTCAAGTGGCCCACCTCCAACAGTGGAGATGTGGCTCTGACCAGCAGCGGCACCACCAGCACCACGACGCCCTGGGTGGGCACCACGGCCCCGTTCTGGAACGGCACCACGGGCCTCAGCAAGCCGGCCTCCGGTCAGCTGGGTGCCATCGGTTGGAATCCTGGCAAGGATGGGGTCACCTCCCTTGCCGCCCCTGCCGGAGAGCTCTGGCTGTCCTTCCTGAGCAACCGGTTCAGCATCAACGCGGTCCTGCAGGCCCTCGAGAGCGAAGGCACCGTGAAGATCGTGTCCTCGCCCAAGATCGTCACCCAGAACAACAAGAAGGCCACGATCCTCAGCGGCGAGAAGATCCCCTATCCGACCCAGCAGGGCGGAGCCCAGGGCGGCGCCATCACGGTGGCGTTCATCGACGCGAACCTGCAGCTGGATGTCACACCCCAGATCACCAATGAGGGCACCATCATCATGGACATCAAGCTGGAGAAGGCCGAGGCCGACTTCAGCCGCACCGTGAATGGCACTCCCACCATCCTCCGGAAGGCTCTGGAGACGCAGATGCTGGTCCGGGACGGCGGCACGGCCGTGCTGGGCGGTGTCTACATCACCAACTCCACCGTTGGGACTGCCGGCGTGCCCTTCCTGATGAAGCTGCCGATCATCGGATTCCTCTTCCGCAAGGACACCAAGGAAGAGAAGAATGCCGAGCTGCTGATCTTCATCACGCCCCGGATCCTCCGCCAATAGGCGGGGGCCCCCATGAAAACGGCCCCGATCGGGGCCGTTTTCATGTCTATGAAAAGAAAAACTACTTGGCGATGGGCAGGGTGCGGACCAGGCGCTTGCAGCTGTTGCAGAGCAGCGTGAAGTTGTCCGGCTGCTCGAAGTGATACTTGAAGCCCGGATCCTCGTCCACCTTCTCCATGTGTCCAAAGTGGTATTCGGCGATGCGCACGCTCTGGGGGGCGGTCAGATCGGCGCCGCAGTGGGTGCAGGAGATGGCGGCCATGCTTGCTCCTCGGGAAGGCTGGGGATCAGGAAAGGAAGAATTTCCAGAGCATCCAGCTTAACAGAGCCAGGGCGGCGAGGCCGACGAAGACCCGCAGCAGCACCTTTCCGAGCTGATATGCGACATAGATCACGAAGAGGGTCACGGCGGCGGCGAGGAGCAGCTGGAGGTTGGTCACGAGCGCCTCCCCTGGGGATCCCACTGGAAGAAGCCGCTGCCGCTCTTGAGACCAAGGGAGCCTTCCCCGGTCTTCGACACCAGGATCCCGGGGGGGAGGAAGCGCACCTCACCCGCCTCGGCAAGCCCTTCGGCAATGCGCAGGCGGAGGTCAAGCCCGATGCGGTCCGATAGCTCCAGGGGACCCACAGGATGGCCGTAGCCGAGCGTCATGAGGGCGTCTAGATCCTCGGCCGTGGCCACCCCGTCCTCCAGGAGCCGCATGGCCTCCAGGCCCTGGGCCAGGGCCATGCGGGCCGCGGCGAAACCCGGCTGGTCCCGGACTTGCACGACCCGCTTGCGGAGGGCGTGGCCCAGGGCGCGGGTTCGCGCCACCAGCGGCTCCGGGGTGCCGGGCGCCACGCCCATCTCCACGACGGCCATCCGGGGGACGGGCACGAAGAGGTGGAACCCCATGAGCCGGTTCGACAGGCCCGCAGCCTGGGCCAGGCCGGAGATCGGCAGGGATGAGGTCCCGGAGAGCAGCAGCAGCTCCGGGGCGCCCCAGCCCGCGGCGGCGGCCAGGGCAGGGCCCTTGCTCGCTGGGTCCTCGGGGAGGGCCTCCAGCAGGGCGCTGAGGCCCTCCAGGGCCTCGCGGGCAAAGGCCCGGGCTGTGAGGCGATCTTCCGCTTCCCGGCGCGCCTCGGGGCTCAGGCGCCCCTTGGCGACAGCCTGGTCCCAGCGGTGTTGGATCGTCTGGCGCCCTGCCTCGGCATGGAGCTGATCCCGCCCCAGCAAGCGCGTCTCCAGGCCGCACTCGGCGGCCCACTGGGCGAGGGATAGCCCCAGGGTGCCGGGTCCGAGAATCGCGAGAGGGCCTTCGGTCATGGATTTGAGTCTCCTCCCGCTATGATGAACGGAAAGGGCCTCCTTGACGTCACCCCAACCAGCCCAATCCCCCGGGCCTACCTGCGCCATGTTCATCGACTACGCCGCCATCACGCATCCGGGCAAGGTCCGGAAGAACAACGAGGACGCTTACCTGCTAAGCGCGCTGGATGGCGATGAGCCCATCATCAATGGACCCATCCGGCCCCTGAAGGTGGGGGAACCGGGCCTGCTCGTGGCGGTGGCGGACGGCATGGGCGGTGCCGCGGCGGGCGAAGTGGCCAGCCATGAGGGTCTGGCGGCGGTCTCGCTCTTCCTCTTCGGCCACTGGGGCCAGCTTGGGGCTGCCGCCCGGCAGGAGCTGCTGCTCGTCCAGGCTCTCCGGACCGCTGTGACCCAGGCCAGTGCCGCCGTCCTGCGCTATTCCGACGACGACCGCACTGTCCGGGGCATGGGTTCGACCCTCACGGCGGCCGTGTTCTGGAACGGCTGCGCCTACCTGGCTCAGATCGGCGATTCCCGGGCCTACCTCGTGCGGGGGGGGCAGCTGCACCAGCTCACCGAGGACCAGACCCTGGTCAACGACCTCGTGGCCCAGGGCACGCTCACTGCTGAACAGGCCCGTGTCCATCCCCAGCGCAACATGATCACCCAGGCCCTGGGCTCGCCCCAGGCGCTGCGGGTGGCGGTCGCCCGGCTGCCCCTGCGTCAGGGCGACCAGCTGCTTTTATGCTCCGATGGCCTCCATGGCGAGGTGCCCAACCATCAGCTGCTCGACCTGCTGAGTCGGGGTGAGCAGCCCCGGCAGAGTCTCGACCTGCTGGTTGATGCGGCCCTTCAGTCGGGTGGCCGCGACAACATCACGGGAGTTCTGCTCTCGCTCCCGGATCCGGCCCTGCCGCTTCCGAAACCGGGTGAGTCGTCCGGCCTCAAACACCTGGATCCCGACCGAGCCGAGCGCGGGCTCTGGGACCGGATCTGTGCTTTTTTCAGGGGCGGTGCATCATGAGCATTCTGCAGGGGACGGTGTCCCTTAAACGCTTTCTGGTCCTGGGGCCGGTGCCGGACGAGAAGGACCTCCAGGCCGGGCTGGAACAGGATCAGTTCCGCACCTTCACGGACGGACTTGAGGAAGAGCGGGTGGGCTGGTGCGACTGGCGGAACCCACTGATCACGCCGCCGGACGAGAACTGGGTCGGCCAGGAGCGCTTCGCCGTGTTCGCCCTGCGCATCGACACGCGGCGGGTGCCGTCCACGCTGCTGAAAGCCCACGTGGACCTGCGGCTCCAGGCCCTGCAGAAGGAGCGGGACCTAACCTTTGTCGGCAAAGAGGCCCGGATCTCCCTCGCGGATGAAGTGAAGGTCGAGCTGCTGCGCAAGGTCCTCCCCACCCCCAAGGTCGTGGAGGTGGCCTGGGACCTGAAGGGCGGCATCCTCTGGACCACCGCCTCCTCCGCAAAGGCGCAGGGCATCCTGTCGAGCCTGTTCATCAAGTCCTTCGGCTGTGAGATCCATCCCCTGGCGCCCCTGGTGCTGTCGGGCCGGCTCTGTCCGGACCTTTCCGTGGAAGCGTTGATGGCTCTGGATCCGCTGGATCTCGAACTCGAGGAGGCCTGAGGTGAAGCCTCTAGAGCTCATGGAACAGGGTCGCTTCCTGGGGGAGGAGTTCCTCCTCTGGCTGTGGATGCGCAGCATGACTGAAGGCGGCGCCAGCGGCGAGGAGGGCGACGGCTCTGGCTGCTTTGTGGATGACGCCATCCAGCTGGCCTCCGAGCGCGGCGAGGTCAAGGAGATCTCCCTGCGCAAAGGCAACCCCTCCGAGAGCCGCGAAGCCTTCGAGGCCCTCAGCCGGGGCATGCGCCCGGCCAAGATGAAGCTCCGGATCCTTTCGGGTGACCTGGAGTGGGTGTTCACCATCAACGCGGCCACCCTCGACATGGGTACGCTGAAGCTGCCCGCCAGCACCGGCAAGGCCCCGCACGAGCGCCTCCACGACCGACTCTTCCTCCTGGAGGAGGGCGCCGGCCACCTGGAGCGCCGCCTGAAGCTCTTCCTCCGGGAGCGCTCCGGGGATCCCGCAGCCCTGCAGGAACAGCTGCGGGCCTGGGTCCTGGCCGGACGCTCCGGGGAATCCCTGACCACGGACGAGGCCGGAAGCGAGGCGCCGTGGGAGGCCTGAGCCTCCTGCTCCTGCCCGCCATGTTCGCCGCTCCCGCGGCGCAGGAACCGCCGCCCGTGCTGGCCCAGGCCCGCACGCCCGAGGGGCGCGCCATCCTGCTGCGGCTGCAGTTCCGGAGGGGCCTGAGTGTCGAAGGCAAGGCGCTGCCCCGGGCCTTCCTCGCGAGGGGCGCGGATACCAGTGGCTGGGTCAGCTTCGAGGCCCTGAGCCCCGAGGGCAAGCGCTGGTCCCTGGCGGCCCTGTTCCCCCAGGATCAGTGGCGCCAGGGCGAGGTCCGGCACCGGGTCAGCCACCCTGAGGTCGAGTCCGTGTGGACCCTGGCGGCCCTCTTCACCGGGCACGGCCAGAACTACGACCGCCTCATGGCCGAGAACCCCGAGCTGCCCGAGAAGCTGCGGGAGGGGGACCTGTGGCGCATCCCGCGGAGCCTGCTCTCGGCGGACCTCGGCGGCCCCGGGCGGGCTCCCGACCGCTCCCAGCCTGAGGATGCCCTGGACGACGAGGCTCGCGTTGCGGCCTACCGGGCGCTGCTCTCCTTCAGCGAGGACGGCCTCGGGAAGTACGCGGCCTATCGCCTCCGCAAGGGCGAGGCGCTCTATTCGAGCGTGGTCATTCGATATACCGACCGCGTGGACCCCAAGGGCGTGAGCGAGCTGGCGGACCTCATCGCGCGCCGCAGCGGCATTGACGACGTCCGCAGCATTCAGCCGGGCCAGCTCATCAAGATCCCGCTGGCCTACCTGGCCGACCCCTTCCAGACGGAGGGCAGCTCCGAGCTCGCCGAAGAACGGGAGATCCGCGCCGAGGTTCGGCGCACCGTCCGCGTGGACGCGGGGCCCAAGCTCAAGGGGGTCTGCATCGTCCTCGATGCGGGCCACGGGGGCGTGGATCCGGGTGCCCGGGCCAACGGCATCTGGGAATCGGACTTCGTCTACGACATCTCCATGCGGGTGCGCCGCCTCCTGGAGCAGGAGACGGATGCCCAGGTGAGCAGCACCATCCGCTACCCGGGACTAGGGTTCCGGAACCGCGAAGAGATCCGCACCCCCAGCCGTGCGGCGGAGATCCTCACTACGCCGCCCTTTGCGGTGGACGGAGAGAGTCCCTCGGCCGTGAGCGTCCACCTGCGCTGGGTGCTGTCCAACGACCTCTTTGCCAGCTTCCGGAAGGCCCATGGGGATGCTCAGAAGACCCTCTTCCTGAGCTTCCATGCCGACAGCCTGCACCCCTCGGCCCGGGGCTCGATGATCTACGTGCCGGGTGCGGCCCTGGTGCCATCCAGCTTTGGCTTGGGGGGCCGTTCGATGGGGAACGTGGCCGAAGGCAAGCGCTCGGGCCGGGTCACATTCTCCGGCAAGGAAAAGCTGCAGGGTGAGGCCCGCAGCCGCCAGTTCTCGGAGGCCCTGCTGAAGGCCCTGGAGCAGGACCGCATCCCCATCCACGCCAACCGGCCCATCCGGAACGTCATCCACCGGAGTGGCGGGAAGTGGGTGCCCGCAGTCATCCGCTACAGCACCGGCGCCACCAAGGTGCTCATCGAGGTGGCGAACCTCACCAACGAGGAGGACGCTGCCAACCTTCGGGATCCCGGCTTCCGGGAGCGCTATGCGGGGGCTGTGGTGGACGCGATCCGGGCCTACTACCGGAAATAGCACCCTCGGCGCGAAGGCACCTTTCGCGCCCACTGAAAGACACCAGTATGGAGGGGGAGGTACAGATGCGGTGGCTCCTAGTGGCGCTCCTTCTGATGGCAGGCCTCGGCTGCCGGAAGCCAGAGCCGGTCGCCCCGCCCCAGGCGCGGCTGGTAGTGCGCTTCCTGGACCGCGACGCGGTGCTGGACTTGACCGGGCTGCCCCCGGAGGGATTCTGGCGCGTGATGAACGCAGGCCAGTGGGAGCCGCTGGAGGTGCGCTGGAAGGGGGGCGCCCCGCGCATTGGGGCCGCCGTGGTGGGCCGCACGGCACCGGACTGGGTGCTCCTGGAGGATCCCGCCCTCGACACGCACCGGGTCATCATGCGCGGTCCCGGTCCGGAGGAATTGGCCCAGCGGAATCAGCGCATGGACCCCGACGAGCGCGACGCCATGGCCCTGCTGGGCGTGCTGTGGGTACTCGGCTGGGCCCGACACTGACGCCTCAGACCTTCATGGCCTCGCGGGCGCCCAGCACCTTGGCCAGGGCGGCTTCGGGGGTGTCGGCCAGGGCGGTCAGGTGGCCCATCTTCCGGCCGGGGCGGGCCTCGAGCTTGCCATAGAGGTGCAGCTTCACGTCCCGGTGGGCGAGGATCCGCTCCCAGGGCGGCTCGCCGGTGGCGGGCCAGAGATCCCCCAGCAGGTTGGCCATGGCCGCCGGCCGTAGCAGGGCCGTGTCGCCCAGGGGCAGGCCGCAGACGGCGCGCACCTGCTGCTCGAACTGGCTGGTAACGCAGGCGTCGATGGTGGCGTGGCCGCTGTTGTGGGGCCGCGGGGCCAGCTCATTGACCAGCAACTCGCCGCCGGGCTTGAGGAAGAACTCCACCGTGAGCATGCCGACCACCCCCAGGGTCGCGGCGATCTCCAGGGCCATGGCCTGGGCCTGCGCTGCCACGGCGTCCGGGATCCGGGCCGGAAAGACGGTGGTGTCCAGGATGTGGTTCCTGTGTGCGTTCTCAGCCACGGGCCAGACGCAGGACTCGCCGGTGGCGGAGCGGGCGCAGATGACACTGCACTCCAGCTGGAAGGGCACCCAGGCCTCGAGGATGCCCTGCTGAGCGCCCAGGGCCGCGATGGCTGGCGCCAGGTCTGCGGGGGAGGTGAGCTTCTGCTGGCCCTTCCCGTCGTAGCCGAAACTGGCGGTCTTGAGCACGGCGGGCAGGCCCAGATCAGCTACTGCGGCCTGGAGGTCCGCCAGGCTGTCGATGGATCGGAAGGGGGTCACAGGGAAGCCATGCTCGGCCAGGAAGGTCTTCTCCCGCAGGCGGTGCTGCACGGTGTGGAGCACGCTCGCCGCGGGGTGCATGGGGCGCAGGCCGGCCACCGCCGCCAGGGTCTCCGCGGGGATGTTCTCGAACTCGACCGTGACCACGTCCACGCCCCGGGCCAGGGCCTGCGCGGCGTAGACGTCGTTGTAGGCAGCGCGGATCTCCAGGTCCGCCACCTGCCCTGCGGGGCAGTCGTGGCCCGGGTCCAGGGCGTGGACGCGGAAGCCCAGGTTGCGGGCGGCCAGGGTGAACATGCGGCCCAGCTGGCCGCCGCCGAGCAGGCCCAAGGCGGCACCAGGGCGGATGGGAGTGGACTTCGGTGCATCGGCCATGAGCCATTGTGGCATTCTCGGAACAGAACGACGAACGGAGGCCCCGCATGGATCACGTGCACCTGATCACCCTGTCGGACCGGGCCTCCCGCGGCGAGTACCAGGACCAGTCCACGCCCCTGCTGACGGAGTGGCTGAAGGGGCAGGGGGTCCAGGCCGTGACTGCGGCGCTCCTGCCCGATGAGCCTGACCAGCTGGAGCAGGACCTGCGAGGCCAGGTGGCGGCGGGCACCCCGCTGGTGCTCACCTGTGGTGGCACGGGATTTGGCACCCGGGACACCACTCCCGAGGCCACCCGGGGCGTCATCGAGCGGGAGGCCCCCGGCATCTGCGAGCTCATTCGGGCCCGGGGCGGCCACCCCCTCGCCTTCGCCAGCCGGGCCGTCTGCGGCATCGCCGGCCACACAGTGATCCTGAACCTGTCAGGGCGGCCCGCGGCGGCCCTGGAGCAGATCCAGCTGGCCTGGCCCCTGCTGGCCCATGCCGTGGGGGTCCTGCGCAAGGAGAGCAATGCCGGGGGGCCTTGCACGTGAGGGTCTGGGCGCGCGTCAACCACGTGGGCTGGGTGCACCTCTGGCGCAGCCAGCAGGCCTTCGATGAGGCCGAGGCCTCGGCCCACTTCTTCAACGGCCGCAGCGACCCGCGCTGGCAGGAGGCGACCCTGAGCCCCGAGCAGCAGCAAAGCCTGGCCACCGGCGAGCTGGTCGAGATCGACGATCCCGGCTACTTACTGGACGAAGACTGAGCCTCAGCTCGGCCCGGCCACAGCGGCTTCCAGACGGTGGAAGAGGGCGAGCAGGGAGCAGCTGAGCCAGAGGTTGAGCAGGCCTCCCAGGAAGTTGAAGCACCAGAAGGCCGGGTGCTTCAGGCGCAGCAGCGCGCCGGGGCCTAGGTCGGGGTCCGTGGCGGGCAGCAGGTGGTCCATGGCCCAGCTCGCGGCCATGTTGTATGTCAGGGCCACGAGAATCATCGCCAGCACCGCCTGGACGATGCGGGGCCAGCTTCGGGCCATGGCGGCCTGGCTTCCCTTGAGGGCGGCCACGAAGCCTTCTCCGCGGAGCAGCATCCGCATGGGAGCCCAGCCGAACAGGGTCAGGACCACGATGCCGGGAATGAGGAAGAGCAGCAGGCCCAGCCCCACGGTCACGCTCACGCCCAGGCGGGCGAGGAAGGTCGCCAGCCAGCGCTGGTCGAACAGGCCCTGCCAGCCCGCGGCCGGATTCGCGGGCAGGTTGAGCACCTCGGCATCCAGCTGGGCCTGCAGGCGCGGGATGAAGAACATTTCCAGAGGCAGCAGGGCGGCGAAGCCGAAGATCGGCTGGAAGATCAGGCTGGGCCCCACGCCGGCGGCGAGCTCCAGGGCGGGTGCGAGCTGGGCCAGGACCATGGCCAGCAGCGCCAGGCCCAGGGCCATGGCCGGATGGCGGCGCAGGAGGACGTACCCTTCGCGGAGGGCACCCAGATGGGAGGGGAGGGCTGTGCGCATCCCTCCAGCCTAACGGGTGCGGTGGGCTATCATCATCGGCATCATGTCGTACGAAGCCCCCTGCCTCCTTGTGGCCAGCCCCGCGCTCCTGGACCCCAACTTCCTCCACACGGTCATCCTGATCGTGGAGCATGACGAAGATGGCGCCCTGGGCCTCATCCTGAACCGCCCGCTGCCCCTGACGCTGGCCCAGGTTTCGGAGGAGGGGGGGATGGCTTACGGGGGGGACGACGAGGCCATCGCCTGGCGCGGGGGGCCTGTGGATCCCCAGCGGGGCATCCTGATGGTGCAGGGCGGCCTACCCGAGGATGACGACACGGTGGTGGACCTCACCCACTTTGTGAGCCACCGCAAGGACCTGCTGGAAGCCCTCCTGGGCGATCCCCTGGCCCATTACCGCCTGTATCTCGGCTATGCGGGCTGGAGCGCCGGGCAGCTGGACCAGGAGCTTGAGATGGGCGCCTGGACCCGCCGGCCCGTGGTGTCCGACTGGCTGCTCCACCCGGATCCGTCCGGCCTCTGGCGGATGGCCCTGGTCAGCGGCGACGAAGCCTGAAGAATCGGCCTCAGATCGCCTGGCCACCGCGCTCGCCGGTCCGGATGCGGATGCAGTCCTGGAGGTCCTGGACGAAGATCTTGCCGTCACCCACCTGGCCCTCACCGTGCCGGGCGGTGCGGATGATGGTGTCCACAGTGATGTCCTCGAATGCGTCGTTGCAGGCGATGGTGATCTGGACCTTGGGGATGAGGTTGGGCACCACCTTCTTGCCGCGCTGGATGGTGATCTCCTGCTGGCGGCCGTGGCCGCTCACGCGCAGCACGGTGATGCGCTCGATCTCGGCCTCGATGAGGGCTTCGCGGACCTCGTCGAGCTTCTCTTCAGGAATGATGGCAGTGATGAGTTTCATGGCGATCCCCGATCAGTTCAGGTTGTTCAGGCCGTAGGCGCGCTCGCCGTGGAGCTCGTGGTCAAGGCCGGTCTTCTCGACGGCCTCTGAGACGCGGAAGCCGATGAACTTCTGCACCAGGGCCGCGATGATGAGGGTCATCACCACGGAGAACAGGATCGTGCAGAGCACGGCGAAGCCCTGCACCCGCAGCTGGGAGAGGATGCCCCAGCCTGGCACCTTGGCGCCGGCCTCCACCCACCAGGCGTCCCGGATGAAGAAGGTGAGGCCCAGGGCGCCCACGATGCCGCCGGTGCCGTGGATGCCGAAGGCGTCCAGGGAGTCGTCGTAGCCCAGGCGGTTCTTGAGCAGGATCATGCCGTAGCAGCAGCAGGCGGCGATGGCGCCCAGGGCAATGGCCCCGCCCACTTGGACCACGCCTGCAGCGGGGGTGATCACGACCAGGCCTGCCAGGATGCCCGAGGCCATGCCCAGGCTCGTGGCCTTGTCGTCGCGGATGGTCTCGATGAGGATCCAGGTGAGGGCGCCGGTGGCTGCGGCCACCTGGGTGACCGTGAGGGCCCGGGCCGTCTCCAGGTTTGAGGCCACGGAGGAGCCGGCGTTGAAGCCGAACCAGCCCACCCACAGCAGGCCCGCCCCGAGCAGGGTGAAGGTGAGGTTGTTGGGTGCCATGGCGGTCTTGGGGTAGCCGTGGCGCGCGCCGAGGAAGAGGGCCAGGGCCAGGCCCCCCGCGCCGGAGGAGATGTGCACCACCGTGCCGCCGGCGAAGTCGATGGCGCCCTTGGCGCCCAGGTTGAAGAAGTAGCCGTCGGGGGCCCACACCCAGTGACACAGAGGGCAGTAGACGAAGAGGACCCACAGGGTGATGAAGGCCAGCCAGCCCCGGAAGGAGATGCGCTCCGCCACGGCCCCGGCGATGAGCGCGGGCGTGATGATGGCGAACTTGCCCTGGAACATGGCGAAGGCATACTCCGGTATGCCTGCGGGCAGGATCGTGTGGTCGATGCCCCGCAGCAGGAAGAGCTTAGGGTCCCAGCCGATGAGGCCGCCCAGAGCGTTGGGGCCGAAGCTGAGCGCGTAGCCCACCACCGCCCAGAGCACACCCACCACGGCCATGGCCGCATAGGAGTGCATCATGGTGCCGAGGACATTCTTGGTCCGCACCAGGCCGCCGTAGAACATCGCCAGGCCCGGCACCATGAGCAGCACCAGGGTGGTGGAGGTGAGCATCCAGGCCGTGGCGCCGGAGTCATTGGCTGGGGCGGTCCCCTGGGCCATGAGTGGGTGCGCCACGGCGCAGGCGGCCGCAAGGCCCAGGCAACGCTTCCAGATCATTTCAGTCTCCGTCGTGCTGGAAAGACAAGGTTTGGAAACGCAATTGTCGCATCCAACCCCTCATCTTCCAAGGCCGGACCTGGGCCGCGGCGCCTGCTCGGCCTCGGATTCACCACGAAGAAGAGAAGGGAGCGCCTTGTCTCCCTTCGCGGTCTTTGGGGTCATCGTGGTTCAGCCTTTCGGGTAAAGACGGATTAACCTCGATTCATGCGCTCCATGGTGTGGTTCCGTGGCAAGGACTTGAGGGTGGCGGACCACCGGCCGCTGGCGGAGGCTGCGGCCTGCGGGGAGGTGCTCCCGCTGTTCGTGCTGGATCCCTATTTCTTCGATGCCATCCGGGCTCAGGAGCTGCCTCACCGCATGCAGTTCCTGCTGGAATCCCTGGTGGCGCTGGAAGCCAACTTGGCCCACCTGGGCTCGCGCCTGCAGGTGGTCCCCGGGCGCAGCGTGGAGGTGGTGACCCGGCTGGCCGCGCAGTGGAAGGTGGACCAGGTGCTGGCCCACCGCTGGGTGGAACCTTTCGGCCAGGAGCGGGACCGCCGCATCGCCGCGTCGCTGGAGCGGGAGGGCATCGCTTTCCGGCTCTTCGAAGGCACCACGCTGCTGCCGCCGGGCAGCGTGCGGAACGCTCAGGGCGCCATGTTCCGGGTGTTCACGCCCTTCAGTCGGGCCTGCGCCGCGAGGCTGGACCCGGGCCCGGCCCGAACCGCTCCCCGCGCGCTGCCGCCCTGGCCCCCGGAGCTGCCCCAGGTGGGAGTCCCGGTGCCGTCGCTGCAGGAGCTGGGCATCGACCACAATCCGCAGCTGCAGCCTGGCGGAGAGAAGGCCGCCCGGGCGCGGCTGAAGGCCTTCGTACAGGGCCCCCTCGGGGCCTATGGGGGTGACCGGGACCGTATGGACCGGCCCGGCACCTCGCGCCTCAGCGCCGACCTTAAGTTCGGGACGCTGTCCGTCCGCACGGTCTGGCAGGCTGCTGCCGGGGCCGGCGATGCGGCCCGTCCCTTCCTTAACGAGCTTCTGTGGCGGGAGTTCAGCCATCACCTCCTGGCGGAGTGGCCAGAGCTGCTGGAGCGTCCCTTCCGGGCGGGCTTCGAGGGCTTTCCCTGGCGTGAAGACTCGGCGGCCTGGGACGCCTGGACCGAGGGCCGCACGGGCTACCCACTGGTGGACGCCGCCGCCCGCCAGCTGCGGGCCGAAGGGTTCGTCCACAACCGGGCCCGCATGGTGGCCGCCAGCTTCCTGACCAAGCACCTGCTGCTCGACTACCGCCAGGGCGAGGCCCACTACCTGCGCTGGCTCACGGATGGCGACTGGGCCCCGAACAACGCCGGCTGGCAGTGGAGCGCGGGCTGCGGTTGCGATGCCCAGCCCTGGTTCCGCATCTTCAATCCCGTGGCCCAGGGGCTGAAGTTCGATCCCGAGGGCGCCTACGTGAAGCGCTGGGTGCCAGAGCTGGCGGAGCTGCCGCCCACCCTGGTCCACGAGCCATGGAAGGCACCGGAGGCCCTGCGGCAGCGCCTCGGCTATCCCGCCCCCTTTGTGGAGCACGCCCTGGCCCGGGCCCGGTTCCTGGCGACGGCGAAAGAGCATCTGGCCCGCCCGCAGGCCTGATACAGTTAGGGATCGATTGTCCCTATCCCCTCTGCTTTTATGACTTACAGGTAGTTCATGATTCGCGTCCACTTCGATGGCAAGACCCCCGGCACCGCCGAATGCGAGCGGGAGACTGCCCTGCTCGCCGCCAGCGCCTCGGCCGGTGTCCCGCTCAACCACCGCTGCGGCGGCCACGCCCGCTGCGGCACCTGCCTGGTCACGGTGGTGGAAGGCGCCGAGCACCTCAGCGACAAGGGCGCCGCCGAAGCGCGCGTGCTCCAAGCGCTCCGGGCCACCCCCGACCAGCGCCTCGCCTGCCAGACCTGGGCCAACGGCGACGTCAGCGTTAGGTATTAAGCGGGGCCGGAAAGCAGAAGAAACAACTTTCACGGAGGCACGTAGAGATGGCAGAGGTTCGCAGAGAAAAGAAAGCCCCTCTCTGCGAGCCTCTGCTTTCTCGTCAGTTCTCCGCAAGAGTTTTTTCCTTTTCCCCCGACCCTCAGACCAGCCGGCGGCCTTCCATGGCGCGGTCGAGGGTGAGCTCGTCGGCGTATTCGAGGTCGCTGCCGATGGGGAGGCCGAGGCCGATCCGCGTGACGCGGAGGCCAATGGGTTCGAGCATGCGGGCCAGCCAGCTGGCGGTGGCCTCGCCGTCCACGGTGGGGTTGGTGGCCAGGATCACTTCCTTGATGGCGCCGTCCTCCAGGCGCTTGAGCAGTTCGCGGATGCGGAGCTGGTCGGGACCCACGCCGCGCAGCGGCGAGATGAGCCCGCCCAGCACGTGATAGCGGCCCCGGAAGTGGCCGCTGCGCTCGAAGCTGAGCACGTTGGAGGCCTCGGCGACGATGACGAGACTCACCGGGTCCCGGCGGGAATCCTGGCAGATGGGGCAGGTCGGCTGGTCTGTGAAGGCGCCGCAGATCTCGCAGAACCCCACCTTCTCGGCGGCCTGCTGCAGTAGGTGCGCCATGTGCGCCATGGCTTCAGGGCCCTCCTTGAGCAGGTGCAGGGCCATGCGCTGGGCAGACTTTGAGCCCACCCCCGGCAGCTTCTGGAGGCTCTCCACCACGGCCTCCAGGGGTGGCGGCAGCTTCATGCGAAACACTCCTTCGTGCTCACTAGAGCCCCAGGCCCGGCAGGTTGAGGCCGGCGCCCATGCCGCCCATCTGCTTCTTCATGGTCTCGTCCACCTTGGTCCCCGCATCGCGGAAGGCCGCCAGCAGCAGGTCCTCCAGCATGGAGGGGTCCTCCGGATCCATGGCGTCCTTGTTGATGGAAACCCCCATCAGCTCCTTGGACCCGTTCAGGGTGACCTTGACCAGCTCCCCGCCGGCGGTGCCCTCGACGCGCAGGTTGGCCTGGGTCTCGGCGAGCTTCGCCTGCATCTGCTGGGCCTGTTTCATAAGGAAGCGCATGTCCATGGGGTCAGTCTCCGGAAGGGGGGTCGTGGGGGTGCGGGATGGGCAGGTGCAGGTGCGGCCAGTGCACCCGCCGCAGGCGCCGGGCCAGCCACAGCATGAAGAAGTATCCAACAGGCAGGGCCAGAAGGGTACAGAGGGTTCCGCCAATCAGGTAGGACTTCAGGATCGGGCGCAGCATGCTGGTCATGGCCTCGAAGCCCGACCACGTGAGGAAGCTGCGCCAGCCGATCTGGTGCCACTCGACCCGGGCCAGGTTGGTGCTGTCGAAGCGGCCCCGCACCAGGTTGCCCATCCAGGTGCTGGCGGTGGCGATGGGGACCACCGTCCAGGGGTTGTTGACCAGCATGGCCATGATCATCAGGGGCCGGTGCAGGCGCCGGAAGAGCACGCAGAACAGGAACACCATGGCCGTGTGCAGCCCCAGCAGGGGGTTCCAGGCGATGGAAAAGCCCAGGGCGAAGCTCCAGGCCACCTGCTCCGGCGTCAGCTCCGGGTGCAGGATGTGGGCCTTCAGGCGTCCCCAGAGCCCCGAGGGAGCAGGCGCCGCGGGGCTTGGGTTCTCGAGGGGGGTCGTCATGGGTGGAAGTGATCGAAGCTGAGGTCCGGCAGGGGCCGGAGCGAGCCTCCATCATAGGCCAGCAGCGGCGCTTCTCCGCGGGGCAGGGCCGAGCCCACGGCCACGAGGGGCAGACCCAGCTGCTGTTCCAGGGCCGCCTGGGGCAGGGAGCTGCCGAAGCAGCGGGCATAGTCCTCGCCCCCGCGGAGGGCGTCCTCGTCCAGGCCCGCCTCCACCACGATGCTGAGGCCCGAGGCCTCGGCCAGGTTCCGGAGGTCGCGGCTGAGGCCATCGGAGAGGTCGAGGCAGGCGTGCACCTCGGGCAGGGCGGCCAGCTGGAGCCCGAGGCCCAGCCGGGGCCGGGGGGCCAGGTGGGCCGCCAGGTCCGGGTCGGGCTGCGCCGGGTCCCAGCGCTGGCCCGCCTGCAGCTTGCGCAGGCCCCGGAGGCTGGCGCCGGGGCGCTGGTCCACATAGAGGCGGTCGCCCGCCTGGAGGCCGTCTCGGCGCAGCCACCGGGTCGCAAAGCCAAAGGCCGTGAGGCCCAGCCCCAGCCCCGAGGGACGGCCCACGGTATCGCCGCCCAGGACCTGGACAGCGGCTTCCCGGCTGGCTTCGGCCAGTCCTTCCAGGAAGGTGTCGAGCCAGGGCTCCGTGATCTCCGGCCCCAGAGCCAGGGTGAGGGTGTAGCCGAAGGGGCGGGCGCCGGAGGCGTCCAGATCCGAGAGGTTCACCGCGAGCAGCTTCCGGGCCAGCAGGTCCGCGGGATGCCAGTCGAGCCGAAAATGCTGGCCGGCTTCCATGAGGTCCGTGGTCACGAGCAGGGTCTGCCCGGTCGGGGTCGGAGGCAGCACCCCGCAGTCATCCAGGAGGTTGCCCCCGCCGGGCAGCCTGGACCTGATCTGGGCCAGGATTCCCGTTTCCTGCAGGCTCATGGGCGGACCTCCGTCACAACTCCAGTCTCCCACGACCCGAGAGGCGAGGCGATGCTTGGTCCGGACGGGGGGGCGATGCTAGGTTAAGAGGGTCCGCCCAACGCTGGGCACCCCCATGCATCTTGAGGAGACCATCATGGCCATCACCAAAGTTTGGATCGAAGAAGGCTGCATCGTGTGCAACGCCTGCGAGGCCGAGTGCCCCGACGTTTTCCACGTCACTGACAACAGCTGCAACGTCAACGGCTCTGTGCGCGAAGACGGGGTGGATTCCGAGAACCGGGACGAGATGAGCGCCCTGTCCGGCAGCTACGGCACCGACCTGGAGGCCGCCATCGAAGCCGCCGCCGCCAGCTGCCCCGTGGAAGTGATCAAGTTCGACAAGGCCTAAGCCACTTAGACCTTAAGCCAAAGGACGGGGCGCCGCAGGGCGCCCCGTCCTTTGGCTTGTCGCAGTCGAAGTGCTAGGTCTTCAGCCCCACGTTCACCTCGAACTCGCCGAACTTGGTGGTGAACGGGATGGCGATGCAGGGGATGTTGCCGGTGCGGCTGATCCGGTAGCCTTCGCCGACCACCACCGTGGGGACGGAGATGGAGAGGCTGAAGCCGTCCTGGATGAGCAGGCGGCGGGCATCGCCCACCACGATGTTCCCGATCTCGCCGATGGCGTCCTCCACGCTCTGGTTCAGCTCCGTGATCTCTTCCATGAGCATGTTGCTGGCGATGCGGCAGGCCAGTCCCACGGGGAAGCTCAGGATGATGGAGCCGGAGGTGTCGCCGGTGATGCCGATGATGGCCGACAGGTCGAAGGTGGTGATCAGGTCTTCCTTCACCGCTAGGCCGGACCGCTCGGCTTCAATGCCCGCCATCATCTCCAGGCTGCGGAGGGTGGCCTCGATGAAGGGATTGATGAAGGCGACGTTCATGGGGGCCCCGGGCAGTTTGGTTCGAACCTGTTTCGGTTGGAAACCCCCAGAGCATGATTTTTAGCATTGAGGAAGCACGACTTACAGGTCACCATGAGGGGTTCTGATCGGAGAATTCCATGCTCAATCGTTTGCAGTCTGAACTTAAGACCTCCATGCTGGCCCGGGACGCCGCCCGGACCCAGGTGCTGCGCATGGCCCTGGCCGCCTACAAGAACGAGGCCGTGGCCAAGGGACTGGGACCCCAGGGGACGCTGACCGAGGCGGATGGCCTGGCGGTGATCAAGCGCCTGGTGAAGTCCCGGGAGGACAGCGTGGCCCAGTTCGAGAAGGTCGGCCAGATGGAGCGGGCCGCCCAGGAGCGGGCGGAGATCGAGCTGCTCAAGCCCTACCTGCCCGCCATGCTCGAGGGCGCGGAGCTGGAGGCCGCAGTGAAGGTCGCCATCGCCCAGAGCGGAGCCGCCACGAAGAAGGACCTGGGACTGGTGATGAAGGCCCTCCAGGCGGCCCACGGCGGCACCTACGACGGCAAGCTCGCAAGCGGGCTGGTGCTGGGCCTGCTCGGCTGATTCCAGCGTAGGCGGGGCGGCCTCCTGGGCTAGACTTGAAGGTTCGAGGCCCCCATGAAGCAGTCCAAGCTCCTGATCCAGACCCTGCGCGAGACGCCGCGCGATGCCGACGTGGTGAGCCAGCAGCTCATGATGCGGGCCGGCATGATCCAGAAGGTGGCCGCCGGCATCTACAGCTACCTGCCCCTGGCGTTCCGCAGCATCCGGAAGTTCGAGGAGATCGTCCGCGAGGAGCTGGCCAAGGACGGCTGCCAGGAGCTGCTCATGCCCGCCGTGCTGCCCGCCGAGCTCTGGCAGGAGAGCGGCCGCTGGAAGTTCTACGGCGATGAGCTGCTGCGCTTCTGCGATCGCAAGGCCAAGGCCGAGCTGGCCGAGCGCCGCGCCCGGGGCGAGCAGCCCGACGAGCGGGACTACTACAACTTCTGCCTGGGGCCCACCCACGAGGAAGTGATCACCGACATCGTCCGCAGGAACGTCCGCAGCTACAAGCAGCTGCCCCAGAACCTGTTCCAGATCCAGACCAAGTTCCGGGACGAGCGGCGCCCCCGCTTCGGCCTCATGCGGGGCCGCGAATTCACCATGAAGGACGGCTACTCTTTCCACGTCGATGATGCCTGTGCGGATCGCGGGTACTGGGCCATGTTCAACGCCTACAATCGGATTTTCTCCCGGCTGGGCGTGAAGTTCAGGCCCGTGGAAGCCGACAGCGGTCCCATCGGCGGCA